>JANXWE010000309.1 GCA_025351325.1 Fimbriiglobus sp. | reverse complement strand
GGATGCGGCCTGCCGGTTCGCGGCGGCACTCGGCACTCACCTGAAGCAGGGGCGGGTGCTGGTGGCCCGCGACAGCCGGCCGAGCGGCGACATGCTCAAACACGCCATCTTCGCCGGGCTACAATCGGTCGGCTGCACCGTCGAGGACATCGGCATTGCACCGACGCCCACAGTCGGGTTGGCCGTGCGGAACTTGCGCGCGGCCGGGGCGATGATGATCACCGCGTCCCACAATCCGGCCCAGTGGAATGGCCTCAAACTGTTCGGCCCGGACGGCGCCGTGTTACCCGCCGACCAGGGCCAAGAAGTCCGGATGATCTACGATTCCGGCCACACTACGCGGGCGAAGTGGAACGCCATCGGCACCGTTCGCATTCCGCCGGACGTTCAAGAGGATCACGCCCGCGCCGTGCTCGAACAGATCAGTGCGGCCACGATCGCCAGTCGGGGTATCCGGGTGTTACTAGACGGCAACGGTGGTGCCGGTGGCCCACTCGGCGTGAAGTTGCTCGCCGAGTTCGGGTGCGAAGTTGTGCAGCACAACTGTGTCGCCAACGGGGATTTCGTCCACGAACCGGAGCCAACCCCCGCGCACTTGGTCGAAGTTGCCCCGTGGGTCAAACAGTCCGGCTCCGCCGTCGGCTTCGTCCTCGATCCCGACTCGGATCGCCTGGCGTTGATCGACGAAACCGGCAGTTGCATCAGCGAGGAGTTGACGCTGGCACTGGCAGTGAAGTACCGGTTGAAGCAAGCCGAGGGGCCGGTGGTGGTGAACATGTCCACGAGCCGGGTGATCGAAGATTTGGCGCACGCGGCCGGGTGCGCCTTCCACCGCAGCGCCGTCGGGGAAGCCAACGTCGTCGCCGAAATGCGGCGGACGAACGCGCTCATCGGTGGCGAGGGCAACGGCGGCGTCATTGATCCGCGCATCGGTTGGGTGCGTGATCCCTTCATCGGCATGGGGCTGATTCTGTCGCTGATGGCCGAGGAGCGCAAGCCGCTTTCGCAGTTGATTGCCGAGCTGCCACAGTACGCGATGTTGAAGACGAAGTTCACCGTGGCGAAGTCCCAGCTCGGCTCCGCCCTCGGGGCGATTCAAGCCCGTTGGCCGGACGCTAAGACCAACACCATCGATGGCCTGCGGCTCGATGGCGCCGATTGGTGGTTGCACGTGCGGGCCAGCAACACCGAGCCGATTGTCCGGGTGATTGCCGAAGCTCCGACGGAAGCACACGCGAAACAGTTGTGCCACGACGCCGGAGAATTGCTGGGTGGCGCGTGATGGGCAACATCCCCAATTCGCTCTCCCTCAGCCGGTTGCCACTTGGAGTGGTGCTGTTTATCTGCATCGCTCACGAAGCCTGGTTGCTCGGATTGATCGTCTTCGCCGTGGCGGCGTTCACCGATTGGCTCGACGGCTGGTGGGCACGCCGGTTCCATTGTGGCACGGCGATAGGCCGCAATCTCGACCCACTCACCGATAAGGTGCTGATCGGTGGAGCATTTATCTTCTTGATTCCCGTGCCGGGGGCGCACATAGAACCGTGGATCGTCACGGTGATCATCGGTCGGGAATTGCTGATCACGGGGTTAAGGGGGATCGTCGAAGCGACGGGCAAAACCTTCGGTGCCGACTGGTTCGGAAAATTGAAGACCGTGCTGCAATGCGCCGTGTTGATCGATCTTCTTGCACTCCAAACCGTCCGACAACACGACTGGATGGCGTCGGCCCATTCCCTACTCGATGGAGTCTCCATCGGCTTGCTCGGATTGATGCTGATCGCCACCGTCGGCAGTGCGGTTCAATACGGGGTCAAGGCCGTGCGGTTGCTGAAGTGAGAGATTGAAGCAATCTGAATAATGGACATCGAACCATGAAAATGAATTCGCCGGGGCATCAATGGCTTTGCGATGGTTGCAAAAGAGTTGTGAAATATTTACATTCGGCTATTGACAAAATGGGGGGGAGGGGAGTAGCATTGCTCTCGTTATCACTTCTCGATTACCGGGATTGCAAACATGAGCATGCGCCGCTGGGCTGGTATTGGCGTTGCCGGGATCGCACTCGCGGTTCTGTCTGGCGTCATGACTGCCGGGGCGATGCGACCAAAATCTCAATCGGATGCAAAAGCGGAAGCAAATCTGCCGGCGTTGTACATCGCCGACGACAAGCAAGACCTCGGTAACGTTTGGGAAAGCTGCGACGCGATCCTGACCGTCCCCATTTCCAACCGCACCGACAAGCCGATTGAGATCTTGGATTTCGAAAGTTCCTGCGACTGCGGCGAGATCTCCCCGCGACAACTGACGGTCCCCGCGAATGGGACGGCCAACGTGACGGTGAAGATGGACTTGACGCGGCGGACGCCGCAACACATGGGAATGGTGCGGAGGAAGTTCGGTCTAACGATGGTACCCGTACTCAACGGGACTGTGCAATCTCTGCCGCTCACGATCTGCGGCATCGCACGGAGCGTGATCACGCTGAACCATACGAGTATGCACTTCGGCGATACGAATGTGAGTGGCCGAGACCTAGTGTCTCGAAAGTTGGTTGTGACATTACACGAAGCCGTCCAGGATTTAGCAATTGCAAGCGACGACGATTCAGTACGTGTAAAGGTGGCAAAAAGAACCAGCGATACCTACGAATTAGAAATTTCCCCAAACACGACTAAAAGTCCGGCGAGCTTCTCTTCGAAGATTAAAATTGCCGCAATTGAGCGGAATGGCAAAATTTCCAATCGCTTGTCGGTCAGCGTCGAGGGTACTCTGGTATCGCAGTAAACCGTGTAAATTCCGAATCGACGAATTTGAGAACCACAGTGAGATCACAAAATGAGCAAGTTTATATTCAGCTTGGCTCTCTTGGTACTCTTGTCACTGGTCGTTGGCAACAGCTCTTGCTTGGGACAAGACGCGACTCAAATAAAAGCCCTGGCGGCATGGAAAGAGCGACGAAACAGCGTTTCCAATGTGAGTTGTACCATCGAAGTTGTCAAGCGCCTCCATAAACTGCGGAACAGCGACTCGGCTTGCGATCTCTTGGAAGAGGATTTTGTCTGCACCAATACGCTGACGTTTCAATTCGATATGGTTTCAGGTCATTTCCGCTTCGAAGAGCAAGGCAGCGAATTCAATGCGAGAGTCAAAAAGGCAACTAACATCAGTAACATAGAGTCATTTAATGGTATCGAATTCAAATCGATGGCCATGCCACCCCCGGGCAAAACGACAGACACCGGCAGCGGAGGCCGAAAGGCCTCTGATTACGCAATCGTCAAAAACAATTTTTCTGGGGAGAACGTCGACCCGCATGCTTTACCGATCTTCGCCAGTTTCGGACTTGTCACGATTTCCCCCAATACCAAACTTCATCCGGGACAGTTTCACAAGTATACCCCCGAGAGCGAATCTGATCTCTTGGCACCAACCCAAGTCCGTCCCGCTGATATTTTGTTTGAAACATTTCCAATGTCGGGCGGTGCATTTTCTCGCAATAGTTTTACACTGAACAACACCGATCTATCGATTGCTGGATTCTCAACATGGCACAACAAGAAGCCATTACAAGAATACACACTCGAGCGATCATCCACCGATTCTACCAAGTTGCAATCTTGGATTATGAAAGGGTATCTTATCAAAGATGGTAGACTATGGTGTACTGAAAAGGCTACTGTGAAGAGTTTGATATTCAACTCGCCCGAGTTCACTTTTGGATCGGACCCTATACCCTCAGCCGGTATGAAAGCTTCAGTCATTACAGTTCCTAGTAATGACTCGGACAAGGACAATTATCAAAGAGAAAACTTTGTAGTCGAAGAGGGTGGTAAGCTGGTTCCTGTTGACTCTACAAAATCACCTCGGTCGAAATGGCTCGTCGCACCCATAATTCTTTTCCTCTTGGCAATATTCTCGGTCTATTACTTCAGACGAAAATCAAAACCTTCAACCACCCCGACCCTTTGACACCAGTGGAGATTTGCGATGTTCAACTCGAGCCGAACGTTTATGGTAATCGCCTTCGTTTGTGCGGCATGCCTGATGACTCAAATGAGTCACACCGAAGCTGCTCCGAATCCGTTCAAGTGTGGCTCGTGTAGTTGTCTCGAAGCGATCGGATGGCGCACAAACACGATGGGTGGATTCCCGCCTGTGGCATGGCCAACGGACATAGGCACAGTCGTTCGGGATGGTGTACGTGGTTACAAAAAAACTAAGTCCGCCCGCAACTCGGTCGTAGCAAATCGCATCATAGCCGAAAACGGAACTGCTGTCGAAGCAGGAGATGACATCCTATACACGCTCAATGTTCGAAACGGAACAGTTGCTTGTCCACTACCTTACATCGGCGATTCAATCGAGCTCACCGGATATGATCTCCCAGCACTTGTTCCGCCTCCGCTTTTTTTCACGAAAGTTGCCACTTGCGTGGGACCGGGAACTCCTTGAATTCAGTTCGTCGATCCTTCCCCAACTCACAGTGCTCTTTATGCACCAACGTACCAGTCGCCCCGCTCTGAGCCTCATCGAGCTCCTCGTCGTCATCGCGATCGTCTCGACGCTGATCGGGCTGACGCTGTCCGGGGTGCAGCGGGTGCGGGCGTCGGCGGCGCGGGTCGAGTGCCAGAGCAAAATTCGGCAACTCGCCCTCGCCGCCCATTCGTATCACGACACCCAGCGGCATCTCCCGGCCGGGTGGACGTCCGACGCCGACCCGAAATCACTCACCTACCTCGGCTGGACTGCTCGGTTGCTGCCTCACCTTGAGCGCGACGCCCAGTGGCGTCAGATCGAAGCCGCGTTCCAGTCCGACCCGGATCGACTCAATTTCTTCGACCACGCTCCGCACGCCGAATTGCTCGGCACCGTGACCGCGCCGTTCACCTGCCCAAGCGACGGCCGCGTGTCAATGGCACAGTCGCCCCACTCGGTGGCGGTCGCATTCACGTCGTACCTCGGGGTTCTCGGTCGCAACGGTCTCCGGAACGACGGCACGCTGTTTGCCGATTCCAAAGTCCCATTCGCCGACATCCGCGACGGCCAGAGCAACACCATCCTGATCGGCGAGCGGCCCCCATCGTCCGACTTCCGCATCGGCTGGTGGTACCGCGGCTGGGGTGCCTCGAAAGACGGCATC
>JANXWE010000095.1 GCA_025351325.1 Fimbriiglobus sp. | reverse complement strand
GCTTGACAACAAACACAGTCACTCTCCGTTTCGGAGAGGGGGCCGGGGGGTGAGGTCTGGCTTCACACGATAAGTGTCAATCTCCGCTCGACTATTGCATATTTTGTAGTCCGGAGGACGCGGCATGGCATCGTCGGCACTGTTTCGAATCGCTGGTCGATTGGTACCCCCGCAAGATCGGGACGGGGACTGCTTGCGCCGGTTCGTGGACAGCCGGGACGAAGCGGCCTTCGCGGAACTCGTCCGCCGACACGGGCCAGCGGTTTACGGAATTTGCCGTCGGGCCATCGGCGATCATCAGTTGGCCGAAGATTCCTTCCAAGCGGTCTTCGTGATTTTGGCCCGGAAAGCAGGAACGATCCGGGCGCCCGACGCCGTCGCCGGCTGGTTATTCGGCGTTGCCCGACACGTCGCAGCGAGGGCGGTGGCCATGCGCCGACGGACACGAAAAGAACAGAGCACCGACCTGTTGCCAGAGCGAGCGACCGAAATGGCCGAGCCGGCGGACGACTCGGCCATCCTCGAAAGTGAAATTGCCAAGCTCCCCGAAGGCCAGCGTGTCGCGGTGGTGCTTTGCGAGATCGAAGGCCTGAGCCGGGCGCAAGCGGCGACCCGATTGGGCATCGCCGAAGGCACCTTGAGTAGCCGGTTGGCGAACGCCCGCAAGCAGTTGGCCCTTCGGCTCCGCGAACGAGGAATTGCACCCGCTTTAGCATTCGCCACGCTCACGGCGGTTCCCCCGGCCCTTTCGGCCGCCACGATCCAGTCTGCGACTCACTCCGCCGTAATGTTGGCCCCCACCGTTGCGAAATTGACCCGCGAGGCACTGCACATGATGTTCTTGAGCAAACTGAAATTGGCGACGGTGGCCGTCGTCTGCGCCTGTGCCCTGTGGGGTGGATTCGGCGGCGGGCAAGCCACCGAATCGCCGGCGAAGCCCGGTGTGGTTCGCCGGACGAATGCCCCGGTGCCGAAGGCCGTGCCGCCGGAGGGGGTCATCCTCGTCTCGCGGAACAACCGTGACGAACCGGACAAACTGGTCGAGGTGCTCGAAACGGGTGGGAAATCCGCCGGCTATCTCGCCTTGGGTAAATTGGATAACGTCCGCCAGTCGCGCGTTTCACCGGACGGCAAGCGGCTGGCGTTCATCCGGTTCATCCCCCTGAAAGGCACCGACGGCAACAAAGTGATGTACGCCTACCCGGAAGACCTGTACGTCGTCGATCTGCCCCTCGCCGGGCCGCCCAAGGAGCCGGTGCTAAAGGGGCTGGTCGATCCGGCCATCGCCTGGAGCGCCGACGGCAAGAGCCTCTTCATTTCGAGCATTCCGAAAGAAATCGACGCGGAGCAGAACGCGATTCACGGGAAGACCATCCCCTCGAAAATCGTCCGCTTCGATATAGCGTCCCAAAAAGAAACTCCGATCGACCTGCCGGCCGGTCATTCCGTTCAGGACGCTTCGCCGGACGGGAAGACACTACTGACCGGGACAAAAGTGTGGAACCGCAAGGCCGGCAGCTACTCGACGTTCACCGTGCCACTCGACACGCTCAAGCCGACGCGGATCGGCGACGAAGACGACGGCTTTGCCCTCGCCCGATTTTCGCCGGACGGCACCCAGATCGCCGGCATCCGGACGCGGTACTCGTTATCGAAGGAGTTGGGATTGTTCGTCTGTGACACGGCCAAAGGAAAGGTCGAAAATATACCGCTGCCCAAGGAGATCGCCGACGACAAACTCGATTCGCTGGCGTGGGCGCCGGATAGCAACCGGTTGGCTCTGCTCTGGCGGGGGGCGGTTGCAGCAGGGGGGCGGAAAGTGGCCGCAGGAGGACCGGGCGAACCGGCGGGTGGCATGGTCGACGCCCATCGGGTCTCCGTTTTGGATGTCGCGGGTAGGAGTGCGAAGACGATCCGGGAATATCCGCCCGATCAATGGCACTACCAGCTCGAGTGGGCCGCTCCCAAGCTGACGCCGGCGGACAAGCCCGGTGTGACCCCCAAGCGCAACGCCCCGGTGCCGAAGCCGGTGCCGCGTGAAGGGGTGATTCTGATTTCCTCGTTCAACGATGATAAACCGCTGGAAATTGTGAAGCCCGATGGCACTGGATCGAGAATCATCAAGCCGGAGGAGCGATCCCGACCGCATAGCGCCAAGCTGTCGCCGGATGGGAAACGTGTTGTGTATGCCGACTTGTGGCCCATCGTCGAACGACCGGTGAAATTCGTGATGTTTAGCATTCGCATGCTCGATTTGGAAGCGGTTAAGCCAGTTCCCAAGATAATTGTCGAAGAAGCCTACTACGCAACCGCAGTTTGGGCCCCCGATGGCAAAAGTATCTATTATTCAATTCTCGACGTGAGCAAGTATGAAGAATCGCAAAAGCAGGGCGAGAAAATCCTATTTGAGACCTTTCAGTACGACCCCGTAACTGACAAAAGAACGCAATTGAAACTGCCGGCAGAACAGGCTGTGATTGGCGTATCACCCGACGGGAAAACACTGCTGACGAAAACGACCGAGTTCGGTACTTATATGCAAACTATATTTCTCACCCCGACCAAAACTCTCAAACCCGAACTCTCACATGAATTCCCGCCCGTCTCTCTGGATGGGAGTGCTTTTTCGCCCGATGGGAAGTACTTGATTCGCCAAAGCGCGACGCTCGAAGAAGTACCCCAGTTAGGAATCGTGATCGTCGAGTTGGCCACCAAGAAAGAACGCCCGATTCCACTTCCTAAAGAGGCCCTTGGCGGGCCTTTTGCCGCCTGTTGGAGCCCCGATGGTAAACGGATCGCTTACCAATGGTTCGAAGAAATCCCCCAGCCAGCGGGCGTGCCAATCCCCGTGGTGCCTGGGGCCAAGTGGAGCGCCAGTCGAGTGACCGTCTGCGACCTCGACGGCTCCAACTCCAAGGTGATCGTCAAGCGAGAGTACAATGAAACCATCATGGGTCTCGACTGGCGGTGACACCGTTCATTTGTCCGTGATTCGGTAGACGCACACCTCGGCTTTGCCGATTTTGCCGGTGAGTTTCCCCTCGGCCCATTTCAACCCGGCAGGGCGATCCGGGAAGGCCGACGTCAGCTCGCCGGTGATCCCCTTCGGCAGGGTCAGCGACACCGGCTTGGCCTCCTTCTCGGACAAGTTCACCAAGATCACCAGTGACTCCGTTTTGCCTTGCCAGATGGCGGCCGTGATGTCGCCACTGTCGGTCAGCTTGGTTCGTTTGCCGTCGAGAAGTAACGGGGCCAGCGTGTTGAGTTCCGATGCCAACGCCCCGCACTCTGCCCAGAGGGCTTTGCTGTCCGGGAGGTACCATTCCTCCCAGGCGGGTTTCCCCTCGGCCTTCTTCTTCGCCTGCACCGCCGCGGAATCGACACGGTGGTAAATTGACCACGGCATGACCCCCTTGGCCCCGTTCACGAGGCCGACGTAACATTGGTTGCGGTACTCGAGTGGGGTCGGCGCCCGTCCGCCCGGCCAAATGAACGACTGCGGCAGCACCCAGTACGGTCGCTTCGCCCGGGTTGCCAGCGCCTGCACCAGGGCCATTTGCGTTTCGGTCGCCCGCAAGGTCGGGTCGGCCGCTTTAGGGCTGGCCACGGGGTAAATTTCCCAACCGACGAAGTCGGAGCAGTTGAAGAAGTCCGCCGTCGGCATCAGCACGTCCCGGCTCTGGGTGCCGAGCGGAATGAACGTGAGCCGGTGCGGGACGATCTCCTTGACCAATTTGTTCATCTTGCTGAGGTGGGCCGCATCACTGAGGGTGTTGGCGTCGTCGTAAAGTGTCCAAGCGATGATCGCCGGGTGATCCTTGAATTTCTTGACTCGTTCCAACTTGGCCGCCGATTCGGTGTGCCCGGCCACGACCCACAAACCCACCTCGGCGGCCTTATCGAGGAAGCGAGTGTCGTCGTCCCAGGGGCCTTCGATGTGGACGACTGTGCCACCGATCTCGTGGATCTGTTCGACGCACTTCAACCGCTTGTCACCGGTGTGCCCGGTCGAAATGTAGAACCCATACGGCAGCACCGGTTTGCCATCCACCAGCAAGGTACCGTTGTCGCGCAAGGTGGCCTTCATCGGCTCGGCCGCACCCGTCAGCCCCGCGAAGAGCAACGCCGCACTGATGGCGAGTGAATGATGGAACACCGGTGATCTCCGCAAGGAAGTCGTTGGAATGCAGCAGGGGAACTCAACGCAATTGAACCGCACCGAGCGTGAGCCAGCCGGGGGCGTCCGCATCTTGTGTCTTGTTAGCAAAGCGAACCGGGTGCCCTTTCGGCATCGGATTCGGCACGCGCACGGCCAACTGATACTGGCCCGCCGCGACCCCGGTAATGTCAAGCGTGTCGTTCCATACCCGAACTTTGTCGCCCGGTAGTAAGCCGGTCAGCTTGCCGGTGCCCTTGAAAGTTCTGATGGTTTTACCGTCCATCAGTAGACCATATTCGACGGGCCAATCGGCGTAGAACGGTGCCAAGCCGCGGTTCTCGAGTTCCACGCTCACCGGCAACTTTCCGTCGGCAATCTTCCCGATGGTGACCGCACCCACGTGGAACTCATAGCCCATGCGACGCACTTCCTCTTCGGCCCGTTTACGCCGCGCTGCGGTCGCTTTTTTCTCGAACATTCCGCTGTCCATGAGCCAGCTCGCGTGGGTCGCTTGTACGCATTTGCGGAAGTCTTGGATTTCCGCAACACCCGGTTTGGCGTCGAAGACTTTACCCCACGACTCCGGGCGGATCTCGCCGCCGATGGGTTGCGTCTTCCACTTATCGAGTGCCCCGGCCTCTTTGAGCTGCGTCATGTAGAACCAGGAGTCGTCCTCGCGGCCGGTATCGAGCGTACCCCAAGCGAATGAATCGTCGTGGTAACCAAACTTGCGGCCGGCGTTAGGTGCCAACGATTCGTGTGTCTTCCCGGTCGGATACCGCAGTAACACCGGTGTCACTTTGAAGGCCGCTTCGTACGCGTCCATCACTTCGGTTTGAAGCACGCGGTCGGCGAACAGTTCCTCTTTCGGGTAGTTGTGCCACTCACCCCAGTGCCCGAGCAGACCGGCTGTGATGAAGCCAATCCGCGGGTCACCGTCGTACTTCTTGCCGAAGGCCGCGATGAACTTCGACAAGACCTTGCGCAGCTTGGCGTCGGCGTAATCCGGGGTGACGCAGTCTTCGGGTGGCTTCGAGGTCGTGTCGCGGTATTTGTGGACTTTCAAACCATCTTTGAGCAAGAACGCGGGGATGCCATCGGTCTTGCCGGGGTATTCCAGATAGATGCGGAACACCACCTGATGACCGCGTGCGGCACACGCGTCGAGGAGCGTTTCGAGTGGTTTCCAATCGTACGTTTCCGGCCCCGTCACCAACTTGGCGAGTGGCAGATAATCGAACTCCATGGAATGGGGGAAGCGGTCTTTCCAGACGCCGGAGTACGGTACAAGCCCCTTCAAGGGGTTGTCCACCGGCGCCGGCGCAAACTCCAACACACGCCGACCTTCTTGTGCGCGGGAGTCAACCGCGACGAACGCGAGAACGGCCATTGCGATTGCGAAGCGATGGATCATGTCTGTCCTCCAAGTGGTTTCAAACTCGGCGCTCTGAGCTTGGCAATGAGCGTCTGCATGTCGGCGGGCATGGGCATCGTCCAGTGCAACTGTTCGCCGGTGGTCGGGTGTTCGAAGCCGAATTCGGTGGCGTGCAGAGCCAAGCGTTTGGCCCCGCTCTGGTCGGGCACTTCTTGGCCATTGGGTTTGCGGTGGTAGACTTTATCGCCGCTGACGGGATGACCCGCTTCGCTCAAATGAATGCGGATCTGGTGCGTGCGGCCCGTCTCCAACCGGCACGACAGCAACGTGTAGCCGTTCAACTTTTCTTCGACGGTCACATGCGTCGTCGCCTTCTTGCCGGTATTCGCAAAGGTGGTGCTGCCACGCCGGCCGTCGCCGCGATCTCGTACGAGTGTGGACGAAATGGAGCGTGGCACGAAGTTCCCCGGCACGACCGTGAGGTAGCGGCGTACCACCGTGTGCTTGCGGAACTGCATCCCCAATAGTCGCTCCCCGAGTGCCGACCGCGCGAACGCGAGCAGGCCACTGGTTTCTTTGTCGAGGCGGTGGACAATCCGCAGCGGGGGCAGGGTGCTCGGCTTGCGGTTGAAGTGCTTGGCAATCGCTGCTTGGGCGACATCTTGAAGCGTCGGCACCAGTTCGCGGCGGGCCTCGGACCACTCCAGCTCGGCCGGATGGCGGACGCTGCTCATGCCCGCCGGCTTTTCGACGACGACGACATGATCGTCGAGGTGCCGGATGACAAGCCCGTTGGGCGTGGCCGACTTCGGACGGTGCACAGCCTTCGTCAGCAGCGTCACGACCTCGCCTTCTTTCAAGCGACGGGCCGAGTCTGTGCAGAGGATCTCGTCGACTTGCACTAGCCGATTTTCGATGAGCGTGCGGACATCGCTCCACGACGGTTGAGCCACGTGCATCCGCGAGCGCAGCACCTTGGCAAGCGTGTGCCCGACCTCGGGGGCGATGACAGGGAAGGGTGGGAGTGCGGGGGTATTCATTTCTTGATGATAAAGGCGATGAGTTGAACCACGATACCACCGATCAGTGCAAGCCCCGCGCCCGCGCCGATGAAGACGAATTGCCAACCGCGCTTCTCGGTTTCTTCCTTATGCTTTTCGAGCTTGTTGATGCGATCCGCGAGGACGGGAACCTCCTTGATTTCCTCTTGAATCTTCTCGACTCGCAATAACCTTTCTTCAATTCTCGCCACGCGTTCACGAAGTCCGAAAAGATCCAAATCGTCGAACCGGCTTTGAAGAAATTCGTGATCCTGTTTCAAGCGTTCGATCGCTTCTTTGGCCTCGCGGGCCAGTTGGGTCGGCGACTCACTGGCCATTCGCCTCGGCCTCCTCTTGCTCTTGGATCAATCGCTCGAACCGATCAATCGCTTGATCATAGCGGCGGCTGTTCACGGACTGAAGCAGTCGCAACATCCAAGATCTGCGACCGACCCCGTCGAGAATTTGGGAAATCGGCACACGTTTCATGATGTTTTGATAATGGGGCAGATCCACGGCCCGCTCGCGGTAGGTGATCTTGAGGAAGCCTTGTCCAGCGTCTTCGTCGATCGACCACCGGATTTCTGGATGGATCGTCGGCGTTTGAGAAATGGCGTCGATGCGTTCCAAGCCTTCCTGGAAATAACTCGTCGCGTTCCGCACGGCGGCATCCAACGGTTCGTTTGCGCGGATCGCGGGGTCGGCTTCAACTTCGACTGTTGTAACTGTGCTCATGGTGTGCCTCCCATCGAATACTATTTAGTATACGGTGTGCTCTCGGTTTTAAGAGTTCGAGTTCTCCAAACTCATTGTCACCGATACCGAAATCACCCCTTCAGTTGCAGTCGTTCCCCGAGGTTTCCGAAGTTCCGCAAGAACGCCAGAAACTGATCCAGCAACCCGGCGGAATCGTGGCCTCGGCCACGCACCACGAGCGATTTGCGGTCGATGCGCATCCGGCCGGCGAACCCGGCCAGGGAAATCTCGCACGCCGAGCCGTCGCTTTCGACGTGCAGTTTGACGTTGGGTTGGGGCTTGTCTTCGAGGCGGTCGATCCACGCTTCGACATCGACGGGTTGATCGAACTCGAACGCGAGCTGATCGAACAGGTTCCCGAATAGACTCTTGAAGCCGGAACCACGCAGGAAACCGGGATCGGAGAAGGCGCCGACTTCGCGTCGCCAAGTCACTTGGGTGGGGTCGTCTTTATCGAGCGTCAAATGGATGGTGTACTCGAAATCGGGTGTCCGCAAGGTTCCGAAACCTTCGGGATCGATCGCGGTGTCGATGTCTTTGCGTTTGTACCCGAGGTGTTCGCGGGCCGATTCGTAAACGCGATTCAAGTCTTCGCGGAAGTCGTCGGTGGCGCACTTGGCAATGAATTTCCGCGCCGACGGGGTTGCGCTTTCGGGCATTTGAAAGCCCTTGCGGAAGCCCGATAGATCCTTGACGCGACCGCCACCTTCGGTGCGAAACACCACCCGGCGTAGCCGTTCCGGATCGAGGAGGGTGCCATCCCCAGCCCCGAGGAGCGGACTGAGATCGAGTAGCACCGCCGCCGCATTTTGTGGCCCGTACAGCCGGGGTGTTTGTTGAACACCATGATCGAAATGCTTGCGCAGGGATCGCGGGAGTTCATCCACCAGGTATTGGTGGAGTGTCAACGCTGTGACAGTCCCCGCTTTCGTCACCGCCTTGCGAGCCTGCCCGTTCAGTGCGTCGAGGATCAACCGGGTCGCCGTGCCCGCCTTCAGATTCCCCGCCGCCGTCGATTCTTCTCCCGGTGTGCAAGTTGTTAAGCCGACGGCCTTCACCGAGTCCGCGAACAGACTTTCGAGTTCGGCTTCGTTCAAGTTTGACTCGAACCCGGACAGCTCCGGGCCGGTGCCGACATCGAGCAACACGACCACCGTCGACGCTTTGGATGCGCTCAGATCCTTCAAGAGATCGCGGATCGACAGACTCGTTTCGAGTGGATCATCGGGTTGCGTATCCCAGGCGGCCAGGTGGCCACGGCCGGACTTGGTCAGCCCGCGACCGGCGAACCACACGACGATGGTGTCACCTGCCTTCGCCGCCTTTTTGAGCTTCCGCAATTTGGATTCCACGACCGTCTTGGTCGCCTGGTGGCCGAGCAGCACCGCGTCATCGCCGAAGGCTTTCGCCAACGCCTCCGCCCCACTTTCGGCATAGGGCACCGTTCCCCATTTGGGGTCGAGGTATTGATCGATGCCAATGAACAATCCCAAACGCTCCGCCACGATTAGACCCTCAAATATCACACTCAACGGATGATTCTACTCACCACAACCGGTATCTTCTCATGACCTCCGGAGCCTTGCGATGTCAGCAGTGGAAATCATTCGCAAGAAGCGGGATGGCCAGGCACTCAGTCCGGAGGAACTGCACGAGTTCGTCCAAGCGGCCGCCAAAGGAACGTGGCCAGATTACCAACTCTCGGCCTTGCTCATGGCGATCTGCATCCGTGGGATGACTCCGAAAGAAACGGCGACGCTCACCCGCGAAATGGCCGACTCCGGCAGCGTCTTTGACCTGACTGCCATACCCGGAATCAAGGTCGATAAACACAGCACCGGTGGCGTCGGCGACAAGGTTTCGCTGGTGCTCGCACCCCTCGTGGCGGCGTGCGGCGCGGTCGTACCCATGACGTCCGGGCGCGGTTTGGGGCACACGGGTGGTACCCTCGATAAGCTCGAATCGATCCCCGGTTTCCGCGTTGATTTGGGCGAAGCCGAGTTCAAAAGCACCCTGCAACGGCTCGGCGTCGCCATGATCGGTCAGTCGGCAGCGGTCGCCCCGGCCGACAAGAAACTCTATGCCCTGCGCGATGTCACGGGCACCGTCGAAAGCATTCCGCTCATCACGGCGTCGATCCTCAGCAAGAAACTTGCCGAGGGGATCACGGGCCTGGTGATGGATGTGAAATGTGGCCGCGGTGCGTTCATGAAGACATTGCCGCAGGCCCGCGAATTGGCCGAGTCGATCACCCGCGTGGGCAAACTGAACGGGCTGAACGTGCAAGCGATCATCACGAATATGGATGCGCCGCTGGGCCGCGCCGTCGGGAATGCGCTCGAAGTGATTGAAAGCATCG
>JANXWE010000091.1 GCA_025351325.1 Fimbriiglobus sp. | reverse complement strand
TCGTCATGATCGCGGTCGCTCGAAAACTCTTGGTGATCGCCAACGCCATCCTCCGTACCAAACAACCCTGGTCCGCGAAAATGGCTTGACAACAAACACAGTCACTCTCCGCTTCGGAGAGGGGGCCGGGGGGTGAGGTCTCCGCTGGAATTTCAAACAGTTCAAACGCTGCCAGAAATTTTTGCCACACTCACTCCGGTCACCGGTTTGAAATTTGATTTTCAAATGGCGGTTCGCTTCGGTACAGTTCATCCACTGCTACTCTCTTCACGTTTTCTGTTTCGGAGCCGCTCCCATGGATTTTTTCTCCCGTCGAGAGTTCCTCGACCGCTCGGCCATTCTCGCGGCGACTTTCGCGGCGGGTAGCCAAACACTCCGAGCCGAGGAACCCGCCGCCGTCAAATCCGGATCGGCGAACGACAAGCTCCGGGTCGCCGTGATCGGGGTGCGCAGCCGGGGGATGGCACACGTCAACGGCTTCGCCGGGAAGAACAATTGCGAAGTGGTGACGATCTGCGATTGCGACGAAGCCGTGATCCAACCGGCGATGCGCGATGTGGAGAAGGTGCAGAAGTCCGCGCCCAAGTTCGAGAAGGACATCCGCAAAGTGATGGACGACAAATCCATCGACATCGTCAGCATCGCCACGCCGAACCACTGGCACGCCCTCGCGGCGGTCTGGGCCATGCGCGCCGGCAAGCACGTGTACTGCGAAAAACCGGCCACGCACAACGTCCACGAAGGCCGGTTGATGGTGCAAGCGTCCCGCAAGTACCAGAAGCTCTGCCAAGTCGGCACCCAAAGCCGCAGCAACACCGGGATGCGCGACGCGATCGCCTACATCCACGCCGGCAAGATTGGCAAAGTGAGCCTCGCCTACGGCACGTGCTACAAGTCACGCAAGAGTATCGGCAAAGTCGACGGCGCCCAAGAACCACCGAAAACCATGGACTACGATCTCTGGTGCGGGCCGGCTCGAGTTCTCCAACCCCATCGCAAGACCCAATTCGGCACCGTTCACTACGACTGGCATTGGACGTGGGAGTACGGCAACGGCGACTTCGGCAACCAGGGCGTTCACGAGGCCGACAAAGCCCGCTGGGGCCTGAATCTCCCCGGCCTGCCGACGAGCGTGGTCAGTGTCGGGGGCCGCTTCGGCTACGTCGACGACGGCGAGACGCCCAACACCCAGCTCAACCTCTACGACTTCGGCACCGCCCAAATGCTCTTCGAAGTGCGCGGCCTCGACACCAAAGATTACCAGGGCACCAAGGTCGGCAACATCTGGTTCGGCGACAAGGGCATCGTCGTCTGCCCGAGTTACAGCGGCGGCATCGCCTACGACCTCGCCGGCAACAAATTGCAGGAATTCAAGGGCGGTGGCGATCAGCAGCATTTCGACAACTTCGTGAAGGCCGTGCGGAGTGGGAAGCAGTCCGACTTGAACTGCGACGTGGAGGAAGGCCACCTGAGTGCCGCACTCTGCCACCTCGGCAACATCAGCTACCGCCTCGGAACCGCCTCCAATTTAAGAGACGACATCAAAGTCTTCGATGGCTTCGGCGGTGCGAAAGAAGCCTTCGCGCGGATGAAGGCCCACTTGGCCGACAACAAAGTGGACGCCGCAACCGCCAAATGCTTCGTCGGTAAAAAGCTGATCCTCGACCCCAAGAGCGAGACATTCACCGGCGCCGACATGGCGAAAGCGAACGACATGCTGTTCCGCGAGTACCGCAAGGGCTTCGACATCCGCGAAGCGGTCTGAATCGACGGGCGATCCGGCAGTTCGTACTGCCGGATCGCCTATGTCTGCTACTGATACAGCCCCAGATCCAATGCTTCGGCGAGCTTCCAGCGGCACCACCAGGCCCCGCTGCGCCATTGGCAGTACACTTTCGTCTGGGCCAAGGTGCCCGGCCGGACGCTGCTGTCGACCTCGGTGAGCGGGATCTGCACCAAGTAGATTTGGGCGACCGGAACCGACTCCTGACCGTTTTCACCGGCCGGCTTCACGGACAGTGGCCCACCCCCGCGCTGGGTCAGTTGCGGCGGCACTTTCTTCTCATCCGAATCGGGCAGGCGGGTCAACACGCCGGCGTAATCGAGGTCGGTTCGGCCGGGGACGTGGACGGCCACGTCGAGCCGCCCATTCTTGGAGTACAGGTCTTCCTTCAGCAACCGGTACTGCATCGGCGTGACCGGCAGTTTCAAGATCAGCTTCGACGGATCGGCCACGGTCATCAGCGGCGGGCTGTCGGTGTAGTTCGGCGGGTACAGGCGGCCGATGTCGGTGCTCCTCGGCACGCCCATCACATGGCCTTCGGCCGGCGCTCTGAGTTCGCTGACGCGGGCGATCCGATCCAACAAGTCGGCTTCCGTCCGCACCGAATCGGCCACACGGAGGCTCGAACTGGTCACCGACTTGTCGAGATCGTCTTTGTTCCGGCCCTGGTATCGGGTGGCCTCTTCGCGGTAGAACTTTTCTTGCTTCTGCTCGCCGGCGAGTCGCGCCCGAACTTCCGCCAACTGCATGTTCAGTTCTTTGCTCTCGAACTTGGCGAGAACCGCCCCCTTCTTCACATACTCGCCTTCTTTGACGAGCACGTGGGTGAGGGTGGCCCCGTCGCTGAGGCCGATCGGCTTGGCGTAATCGGGATCGACGGCGATCAGGCCCGTTTCGCGCACGCGGCTGATCGGCAGCGGCAGGAAGACGAACGCGACGATCAAGCCGGCCAAGACGGCCAGCGACGTGTAGTAGCGCTTGGATTTCATGTCGGGTAATCGCCCTCGTTGGCGGACGCTGCGGATCATCTTGTACGTCGGCATCACGAACATGGACGCCAGCGACAGCACCGCGAGCATTCGGCTGAGCACTTTGAGTTTCGGGTTGAGGAAGTCCGACAAAAACCAGATCACGCCGAAGGTGACGACCCAGCGGTAGACCCAGCTGCCGACGGCGTACGCGAAGAACAGCAGTTTGCGGCCCGTGGCCATGTACGGCTCAGGTTGCGATTCGACCCCGAGGGCGACCCGCGTGAACAAGCCGTTGATGTACCGGTTGGCCCGGTCGCGGAGGTTCGGGATTTCGAGCCAGTCCGCGAGCATGTAGTAGCCGTCGAACCGCATCAGCGGGTTGGCGTTGAACAGCACCGTGCTCACGCTGCAGAGCACCATCAAGCACATGGCGATGTTGTTCACCACCGGCAAATGCGGGGTGTACCACCACACGAACGTACTCAGCGAAGCGATCACGAGTTCGACGTAGATCCCCGCGAAGCTGATGATGATCCGCTTCCACTTGTCGGCCACCGTCCAGGCGTCGGTCACGTTGGCGTAGAGTGCCGGCGAGAGGCACATGAGCAGGATGCCCATCTCGTGGCATTCGCCCTTGAACGCTTTGCAACTCAGCCCGTGCCCGAATTCGTGGATCACCTTCACGATGCCGAGCGAAATCCACATGTACAGCACGGTCTGGTAGGCGAAGAACTCCTGGTACTGCGGCATCTTGTCGTAGAAGGCCTTGAAGTGCAGGCCGACTTGCAAGAGTGCCGCCAGCATCAGCAGGACGCTGAGCATCAGGAACGTCGGGGTGAAAATCCACCAGAGATACTTGAACATCCACGTCAACAGGCGATCCGGATCGAAGACCGGGATCTTCATGTACAAGATGTTGGTGAACGTCGCCACCCGCTTCATGTTGCGCTGCTTGGCGCGGCGCTGGAACAGGTGCGAACCGGTACCCGCGTGCTCATGTTGGACGAGGCCGGCGGTGACGAGTTGCCGGGCGAACGCTTCCAAGTCTTGGAATTCCAAGCGGTGCGGCTTGTGTTCGTCCTCGAACTTCTTGCGGACGTCTTCCATCGCATGCTGCCCGTCGAACAGGCTGAACACGTAGTATTCTTGCTGGTTGAACCGGTAATACCGCAGGCACACCGGGTCTTTCACCACGTGGAACCGCTTGCCCTCGTAGCGTTGTTCCACATGCTGGAGATCGGGGCGAACTTTCAGGCGGACGAGTTTGCGACGCTCGGCCGGCTTGTTGGAGAGTTTGTCGTCCATCGTACGATTTCGGATTTCCGATTGCGGATTTGGGATCGAGTCTACAGGGGTGAAACCGGAAGCGCCGGCTCCACCCATTCACTTCGCGCTGGCGACTACTTCCGCACCGGCGGGACGATCACACTCGGCAGCGTCCGCAACGCGGGCACCACGAATGTTCCTCCGGGCACAGGCTGCGTGGCTCCGACCGTGACAATTTCCCCCAGGGGTGCGGGCTTCACGCCGAGGCCGAGGACGTTCAACTTGGGTGGCACGGCAGCGGGCAACGGCTTCAAGGGTGCCGTGGGGTCGATGATGATCGTCGCCATGCCACGGTCTTGAAGCTGCTCGGCAGCGACGCCACCGGGGTTGTTCACTTCCACCCGGATCATCGACGACCGGGAATCGACTTCCGTGATCGCCACGATCACCCCCTGCCATTCCAAGCTCTTGGCCACCGTGGCCATCGACCAGAAATGCACGCCCCCGGATTGCGTGCCGACGGCGATCCAATCGTGGGTCGGATCGGGTGAAAACGCCGCACAGGTCACGGCTGCCCGGTTCGGTGTCACCAGGCGACGCCGTTCCGAGCCGCGTCCGGATGACCCGACCTTCGGAAGTTCCCAGAGTTGCATTTCGCCCTTCGCGTCCGAATCGCCGGCCGCAGTGATCGCGTACTTGTCATCTGGCGAAAAGAGGGCCAACCCTGCGAACCGTACTCCGCCCCCGTTTTGGAGCGTGCCCAACGTGCGTTGATCCGCCAAACTCACGATGTCCATCCGTGCGGCATCTTGATCGAAGAACATCCGGCCACCGTCAGCGGAGAGTCCGAGAACATCGACTGCCCCGGACCGGTGATCGAGCAAGCCGTTCGGCGCGAGCGTGGCCGCATCGGTACCGAGTTGGTAGATGCGGGCGGTTTTGTCGCGGGCCACCGTCACTAAGGTGCACTGCGGAGTGAACCGCAGCGCCGTGATGTCGTCGAGGTGCTCGAGCGGCAGCGAGTATTTCTTTTTGCGGGTGACGATGTCCCAGATGAAGATTTCCCGGCCGGCGGCGGTGGCGAGCGACTTGCCGTCCGGGCTGAACGCCACCGCATTCACCGCCGAACCGTGGCTATCTTCGAATTCCGCGAGCACCGTTTCCGGGATCGCATCCGGTTTGGCCAAATCCCACAGGCGAACGTGGCCATCGGTGCCACCGGTCGCTACCAGATGGGTCGGCGCGGCCAGCGGGCCGGTCGCAGCAACGCACTTGACGCCGACACCCGACGGATGCCGCAACACTTGCTGCCGTTTTTCCTTGGTGGTGGCATCCCAAACGATGGCGGTGGAATCGAGGGCACCCGACACGATCATCGGCCGGCCTTTGTGGGCGGTGATGGCGATGCCGGTGACTTCTTGACGGTGCCGGGCGGTGAACGGCTCGGGGCTGTACGGGCGGATCGGTTCCACCGTGGCGGGCATCCCGGCCCGGAGGCGGTTGGCGACTTGCAAGTCGAGCCGCGCTTCGACGCGGAAGCGAGAAGTTGCCTGAATTTCCATGATCGGCTCGCCCGCTTTCACGAACTCGCCGGGGTTCTTCAAGATTTTTAGCACCCGGCCATCCACCGGGCTTTTGATGCCGAACTGCTGCAACCGGCTCGTGGCGATATCCACTTCGCCGGCGATCTTTTCTCGCTCTTTCAGCGAGTTGGCCAGTCCTTCCTCGGCCCGGGCCAGTTGAACGATACTCCCCGCTAATTCTGTGGGAGAACCGGACTTTCCAAGTTGTTTCATCGCATCGACGATCTCTAGGCTGTACTTGACGACCACCCTCGATTGAGCGATCGAAACGTCGAAAGCCTTCAGCGAATTCGTGTTCGCGTTCCGCTGAATTAGGATTTGGCTCTCGTCGATGCGCACCAACAGCTGGTTGGTCGAGATCGTGTCCATCTCTTGCAATTTGTAGAAGAGCAGCGACGCATCACGCGGGTGCCGGATGACCCGGCTATCGGTGGGGTCGAACTTGTAATCGGCCGGCAACGGCGTGCCCATGATCTCGATGCGGCCATCGACTTCGGACGGCACTTGAATCTTTTGATCCCACTGGATCACGGCTTGCGACGCGGTGATCAGTTCCGCACTGATGGCACCCACGGGCGTTTTCGGAATCAGCATTTTCAAGTACAAGTCGGAGCCGATATCGACTTTGGCGACTTCGGCCGCCTTCGATGATTTGTTCCCGTCGGACTTTGTGCCGCAGGCGGAGACGGAAATGGCAAGTGCGCCCAGCAGAAGAGCCGGCGCGAGACGATGGAAACGAAACATGAAACGATCCTCGGATGAGGGGGTAGCCCGCGAACGGGCGGTGCGTAGTGGGTTGGCCGCCCAGTGGGATCGGCCGGGGGTTTGTATGGGGAGTGCGGAATGCGGAATTCGGAGTGCGGAATCAAGACCAATCTTCGATTCCGTATTCCCAATTCCCAATTCCGCACTCAAAAGAAGAAGATCACTTTCTCGTAGAACCACTCCCAGACCCCGTGGAAGAGCGAGTAGCCGAGAGCGCGGTTGCCACAGCGGATCTTCACGTGGAGTTCTTGGCCGGCCACGAAGAGCACGGCCCGCTCTTGCTCCGAAAGGTTCTCGAGATCGATGCGGACGTACGCCAAGATCACGGGCGCCGATTCGTTGTGGTCGTCTTTGTTCGGCACCGCTTCCTGAGACACGTCCGATTCGTAAAGTCTGCCCGCATAATTGGTGTCGGGGCTGCCCGCAAAGAGCACATCCACCGGGAGATATTTCCGAACCATCGTCGTCAATGGATTCTGCGGATTCGGCACCTCTTCGACTTGGTGGAGGCCGTCCGTCTTGAACGCCCGCATGATGTGGCCGATGTTCCCTTGGGGAATTTTGATTTCGCCGCGCCACGGGCCGAATACGGCACCGAGTTTGAGCAGGGGCTCGTTCGAGCGAACCGTCTTCCGGGTGAGGGTGGGCCGGTTGTCGTCGTTCAAAACCTTCCAGCGGCCGGGGTCGACCCCGCGGATGAGATCCGTCCGGGGGGCCTTGGCCAGGAAGTTGCCGCGTTCGGTTTCGATCATGTTGTTGCGCAGGAGCAAATCCGCGAGCGACGAGGAGGTGCTGACGACCGTGGCTTCGGCCGACGACAGTTTCTCAAGGCCGGCGAAGCGATTCCCCTGATCGATCTTTTTGAGATCTTCATTCAGGAGGATGATTGTGGTTTGTGCCGCGGCTTTTTCCATCTCCAACTTGGCGATTTGCTGGTGGAGTTCCGGACTGTGAAACTTCACGAGCGGCGTTTTGCCCGGCTCGACGATCTGGCCCGCCCCCACCAGGATGTCGATGATCTCCCCTTCATGAGGGGCGTACACATTCTTGACCTGCTCGGGCATGAACTGCCCCTTGGCGTCCATCTTGTGCGGGTACGGCACGAACACCATCGCCAAGGCCAGCAACACCGCCACCGTGGCCCCGAGCGCCATGTAAAAGCGCGTCTTACCACCGAGACCATCTTGCACCTTGATGACCGGCCACCAGAGGAACTTGAACGGAATCCGCTTGAGTTCCGCCGCGTTGTACAGGGCCGGGGCCGCATGTTTGCCGACCACTTCAAGCCGCTGGATCATCGGGCCGGTTTCTTCCGGCGGATTGAAGCACTCCACCAGCAGCACCGAGCGCGCCAGTCGGGAGTCCTCTTTTTCACGTTCGTCGCGGATCGGCTGCACCACCAGCAACTTCGGTTGACTCTCGGCCAAATACTCGTCGAGTGCTTTCAGAACATCCGGAGGCAACGCATCGTCGCGGGTTCCGGTGAAGACGAGTTTGTCGTTGAACTTCAGCACGGCGTCGAAGAGCCGCCGCATCCGACGGACGTGGGTACTGGCCTTCTCGACGACGTCGGCCCCGGAGACCGCTTCCACCGTGACGCCGCTGCCGTGCCGCACGCCGACGCAAAGCCGGTCGCACTCGATCAGCCGCCGACCCTCGTTGGCGACGTGGTAGGCACATTCCGTCGGGTTCAGAGTGCCGTGGATCAGCCGGGCGAACGCTTCGACCTGGGCGAAGACTTTCTCGGTGCCCGCGTTTTGGCGGTTCCCCGTGAACGAATGATACTGCGAGGCATAACCTGCCATTTGCAGCGTGTACTGGAGGTAGGTCTGGTACAGCTTCGGTTCGTGGTTCGAGTCTTGGAAGACTTCGAGCAACCCCAGCGACTGCTTCTCCGGCCCGACGATCGGGGCGAAGAGCGCATAGTAATCGGTGAGGTTGGCCGCCGGGGCGGCACCCGGTTCCGCCGAGGCCCCCGTGAGCCGCGCTTGCGGTTCGAGCAAGATCGGCCGCGCCGGCGACACTTGGAACACTTGCCGCAACACTTCGTTGTGGCACTGCCGGCCACCCCGTTTGTCGTCCAGACCGACCTTTTCCAAGTTCACTTGGCAAGCGACTTGCAGGAACCCTTGCGGCGTGCGCAGCCAAACGGCACCGGCCGGGGCGTTGATGCCTCCGAGGGCCCGCGTCAAAAATTGTTCGTAGAAATCGGTCGGCGCGAGCGCCGAACCCGCCAGCTTCGAGGCTTCGGTGAACGCCTCGTCGATTTGCCGGTTGAACCGGGAGCGGTCAGAATCGCCTGTGGGAGTCGGGGGCACGGAGGATCCTCAGACCGGAATAACGTGATTGTCCGCAAACTTGGCACAATCAACAATAATGATACAGCATACCGCGCGAATCGAGCAATAGAGGTGTGGAGTCGCACTTGCCCGACGGAATTATTGTGGGGCAACGGTTCTGCGGGCTGTAAGGAAAGCGGCTCGTTTCCGAAAATAGTCGTTCGGTGTGAACGATCAATGAGGAGAGTTTGCCCGAATTCGCGCGGTTACAGCTTCCCGAGCCAGACCAACCCCAAGATCACCCCGCCGAGGAGCAGGCGATAGACCACGAAAAGTTTCATGCTGTAGCGTTTCAAAAATCCGAGTAAAAAGGCGATGGACAGGTAGCCGACGACGGCCGAAACAACTGTCGCCACGACCAGCGGCACGGCTTGGTCGCTGGAACTGAGCAATTCTCTGCGATCGTCGTACAGTTCTTTGACCCCCGCCCCGAGCACGGCTGGCAACGACAATAAAAAGCTGAACCGTGCTGCGGCGGGTCGGCTCAACCCCGCAAACAACCCTGCGGTGATGGTGGTTCCCGACCGACTGGCCCCCGGCATGAGTGCCAAGCACTGCCAAAAGCCGATCCAGAGGGCTTCCCGGTAAGAAATGTCCTGTTCGCCGAGATCGGTTTTGCCTTGATCCACTTTGCGGATGGTCGTCCAAACTTCCGAAGCCAGCATCAGCAGCGCGAACAGGATGGCGATCACCCCCATCGTCGGGATGTCGTAAAATTGAGCTTTGATCCACTCTTTGAGCGTTGACCCGACCACCACCACGGGGACGGTGCCCAAAACGATCAGCCAAGCCAGCCGACTTTCGGCGGACGACCCGAACGTGCGCGAACTGAAGTCACGCAACACGGCCATAGTCATGCGGACGATGTCGGTGGCAAAGTAAATCAGCACCGCGACGAGCGTACCCAATTGGATCACGGTGGTAAACGCGTCTTTCGGGTTCTCATGTCCCAACCATTTGCGGGCCACCACCAGGTGCGCCGTACTGCTGATCGGCAGGAATTCCGTGAGGCCTTGAATGACTCCGAGCAGGATCGCTTCTTCCAACGGCATGGGCTGCGGCATCGACGTTCCCTAAGATTTCTGCGACGAGTTGCACTCCTGCAGGATCGACCGATGACCCCACGCTTTGCACTTGTTGTAGCACACGCCGTGCTGTTCGTTGGTTTTGGGGCCGAACCGGCCGCCGCCCACACCCTGCGGATGACCGTCACCGCCACGGTGACCGACCTCACCGTGAAGACCAGCTACAGCGGCGACGACCACGACAGCGGCCCCGCCACGGTGACCATCTCGAAGCCGAACAGGGAAGTCGTGGCGAGCGGGAAAATCGGCCCGGATGGAACGTGGATCACGCCGAAGCCGGCACCGGGAAAATACATCGTTGTCGCCGAAGACGAATTCGGCCACCGGGCCGAAAAAGAAATCGAAGTGGGCCAGGAAACGGAACCCAAAGAATGGAAAGCCAACGAGCCGCCGGTGTCGTCGGGTCTCGGGATCGCCATCGGCATCGCCGCGATTGGCTTGGTCACGCTGGCAGCTTATTGGCTTCTGTCCCGTAAAAAGGACTGATGCCCCGAATCTCGAATCACCCAAGGCACTCCCCGTGGCCCGCAAGTTCAACCGCAAACGCCGACCGCCGAAGCTGCCGCGCAGTACGCCCGATGGCGAACATCGCTCGGTGCTCCACGCGGAAGTGCTGACGGTACTCGACCCGAAACCGGGGCAGATCATCGTCGATGCCACACTCGGGTTCGCGGGGCACGCCCTGAAAATATTGGAGCGACTCGGGCCGACCGGCTTGCTTATCGCCACCGACCTCGACACCGGATCGATCCCGCAGGCCACCGAGAAACTGGAAACGCTCCGGTATCCGTTCCAAGTGTTCCACAGCAACTTCGCCGGCTTACCCGGCGTGCTGGCCCAGGCCGGCATCACCCATGTCGATGCCGTGTTCGCCGACCTCGGGATGTCGAGCATGCAAGTCGACGACCCCGCGCGCGGCTTCAGCTACATGCGCGAAGGCCCGCTCGATATGCGCATGGATCGCAGCCGCGGCCGCACCGCGGCGGAACTCGTCGCCGAGCTGACCTTCGAAGAACTGGCCGCTGCGTTCACCGAATATGGCGACGAACCGAACGCCGAGACCATCGCCGC
>JANXWE010000027.1 GCA_025351325.1 Fimbriiglobus sp. | reverse complement strand
GCACGTGAAACTCTCGGAACTGTTCGCAACCGTCGAGCAGGGATGAGAAATGACTGACCCGTCGAGCAGGACGGGCCAAGTCCGAAACGGCTACTTCTTCCCTTCATGGAGTATGACGCGTTTCAACCTTGGATTTAGGCAGGTGTTGGAGAGCGGCAAATCCCAAGGGAATCGGAGTGGCGAATGGCCGCTCCGCCCTGGAGCCGGACTTTCGAGGGCTTCGAGCGGAACCTTGATGCGCGAGTCGAATCGGCCGTGATGAGAAACGCCGCGGTGCGGACGGCCACACGCGCGGCGAGGCTGAAGATCATCAGACGGGTGACTTCGATCGATTCTTGATCGCCAAGGTCTTGCGGCGGTTTCGCATATCCGGCATGAGTTCCCCACGCTGAGAGTACCAGTACTTCAGAGCGGCCTGGACGGTGTCGCGATTACACCGGAGCCGTTCGGCGATGACCTCGATGAGCGAGCCTTCATCCAAGAGCCGTTTGGCTTCCTCCGCGATCTCCTGGAACAACGGCGGCTTCAAGAATTTGTCGCTCACGCGTCCCCGGCGTACCCGTCCGTCATCCGGTCGGGGCAAGTCGCGGTGTTCGTGCGCGATGCAGATGGCTTCCGCGGCTTGATGCCGCTCGATTCCCAACCGATGCGCAATCGCCGTCACGAGCATGCCTTGCCCGTAGAGGACGAATGCCGGTTCGGCGTGCCTCTCGGCGATCCGCGCCTCGGGATCCGCTCGGATATCGACGACGATTTCTCGTTTGGACCCGTTGGCTGGCTGGACGAGGTCGAAGTGGCTGGAGCCGATCTCGACGAGACCGAGTTCGAATCGCACCCGGTGCCAGCCACAGCGGGGTTTGCGATCGCCCATCTGCTCCACGACAATTTTCCCGCCCGTGAGCAACTCGATAATGTTGCGCAGAATCCCAGCGTCAGCATCATCCCCGCTTGCGGCGGCCTCCAGGGTCGCGGCGAGCCCGTCGATCCAAGTCCGGATTTCAGCCTCCGTCGGCACCCGTAAGGCACGCTCACGCGTCGAGGTGAGGCGGGCGATTTCGGCCCGCACGTTGGCCCGCTTGCCGCGCAACATTTTGAGCTGTGACTTCGACTCCTCCAGGTCGTGTTCGGTCTCGCCGGGGTTGCTTTGGGTGAAGATGATGGTTCGTGTCAATTTCTCGGCATCGGTCGTGAGAGTCGTCAGGTCTTTCCTCGAATCGTCGTCTTTCTGCACCTCGGCTGCGGCTGTGAGGCACCGGGCGATGAGATCACTCACGAGGGTGTCATCGGCTCGGATGGCATCGGCGATCGCTCGGCAAATCCTCCGCAGTGTGAGGTCGCGTCTCAAGTAGCTGTACAGCGGCCGCTTCGACTTCGGCAAAGCGTAGCACTTCGGGCAAAACATCCACCGGCCGTACGCGCCGCCCACTTTGAGGGGACACCGGTGGGTCGGGCACTTCAGAAAGCCGTTGAGGATACGCGGCCGGGTGGCTTGGTCGCCATCCTTCGGCTTGCGGCCGGCGTTGCGTTGGGGCGATGAGGCGAGGATCTCTTGGGCTTTGAACCAGATCTCGTCCGAGACCAAGCGGAGGTTTTCGAATTGGGCTTCGCAGAGGGGCGTCGGCCGCAGCACCCGCTTCGAGTAATCTTTTTTGGACTGCCAGACGCTCTCCCCCTTGCCGTAGGTCCAAAGGCCTCGATAAGCGGAATTGGTCAGCAAGTAGTGGAGGGCCTGGGGAGTCCAGAACGTCCCGTCCGATTTCGGTCCGGGCGGGACATTTTGGTCGTTGAGTTCCTCGAGGATCCGCGCCAGGATGCGGCCTTCGACGACGAACCAGTGGAAGATCTTTTTGACCCAGTGGGCGAGTTCGGGGTCGATCGCAATCATCTGTCGTGTGAGATGGCGTTTGGTCAACGGGCCGGCGATATCCTCGCCCATGTAGCCATACGGCAGGGTGGTGACGACCCATCCCTTGGCGAACAGACTTTCATGGGCGGCGCGGATGTTCGGCGCGTATTGCGACGTGCCGAGTTCGTCGACTAGACCTTGGATCTGAAGCGGGAGACGCCATTTGTCGTCGAGTCCGGTGTCGATGCCGCTCCGGACGAAGACGCACCGCAACCCTTGCTCCACGATTTCCTCTTCGATGAATTTCGAGCAGTTGTAGCTTTTGCGGTAAAAGCGGTTCGTCGTGAACACCAGCAGCGTTTTGGCCGACTTCTTGGCGAGCACGTGTTTGACGGCGTTGAGCCCCCGCCGATTGGATTTTTTGCCGGTGATCGCGGTATCGTAAAAGACGAATGCTCTGGGGATGAAAATGCCGAGTTGGATCGCGGACTCGAAAACACCGCGCAGCTGATCGATGATGCTGTGCTGAAAATCGGTCGAATACCGCGCGTACGCACACCCGGTGCTGTCGGCCTGACCGCTGCTCATGCGGGCGTGCATCTCGGCAACGAGCGTGTCGATGTCGTGCTCGACGGTCGCCGCCATGCATTCCCGCTTGGCTTGGATCTCCTCTTTGGTTCGCGAACCGAGTCGGCCCCGCTTCCGCGGTTGATCCAACGAGGGCAGTGGACAAGGGTCGTTAGGGGGCGTGGGATTTGGTAGTTCACCGGCGGGCGCTGAGACTGAAAAGTTGTCCCGGTTTTGTCCCGGTTGCCATCCTCCACAAGGGGGAACAATGGGGAGTAACGGGGAAGGATCAGATTGGCACGAAACCGTAGCGGGCGTGGGTTCGGCCGTAACTCCAAGCCCCAACACAACGTTGTGGAAACCCCCACCTGCGAATCCCTTCCTCTCCGCATGAGCAATGGCCCGCGTGACGCAAGTTGTTGTCCCGCGGGCTTTTGCGTTTCTGAGGCGGTCTCGGAACACCAGATTTGTGGCGTTTTGTGGCGGGGGATTCTCTGGGAACACCCTCATGGCGAAGATCCATTCCTTCCGCGTCGGCAAAGTTCAAGGCTATCTCCGGGGCGACGTTTGGTACCTCTGCTACTACGAACAAGGTCGACGCCACCGACCCCGGGTCGGGGCCGACCGCGACGCGGCCAAACAGATGGCGGCCCTGATTAACGGGCAACTCGAAACCGGCGCCCCGGCCGCCCTCAGTTTCGAACCGATCTCAATCCCGCAACTCCGGGAGCGTTGGCTCGACCATCACGAGCAGGTTCTCCGTTCGTCGGTGCCATCGATCCAGCGCTACCGTACCGCGACGGAGCACTTGCTGCGGTTCCTCAAAGTGCGGCCGGTGAAACACGCCTCGCTGTTCCAAGTGAATCATGCCGAGGAATTCGTCCGCTATTTGCGGGCGATCCGGATCTCCCCCAACGGTCATGCGAACACCACGCGGCGCCCGCTCATGGACAAGGGGATCCGCTACATCCTCGAATGCTCCCGGACCCTGTTCAACTTTGCGGCCAAGCGGCGGCACCTCCTGCCCTACGATAAGAACCCGTTCACCGTGCTGGATGTCGACCGGTTGCCGGTGGAGACGGCGCGGAGCATCGTCCTGATGACCGCGGACGAAGAAGCCCGGTTCTTGGGCGCCTGTGACGACTGGCAGTTCCCGGTGTTCGCGACGCTGATGCTCACGGGAATGCGTCCCGGGGAACTCTGCCACCTATTGCTTCCCGGGGATATCGATTTTGCCAACGGGGTACTCCGCTTGCTCAACAAGCCGAAACTCGGCTGGCAAGTGAAGACCCGCAATCAGCGCGAACTGCCACTGCTGCCGGAATTGGCCGCGTTGCTTCGGCGCACCTTCGCGGGTCGAACTGTGGGTTCCGCATTCTGTCGACGCAGGGCGTCCGCTGAACTCACGACCAAGACGGAGGTTCAGATGGAGCGAGATCTGATGCTTGCGATCGCAACGCGGGAAGGAGATGGAGGCGTCACCCTCAGCCGTGCCGAGCGATTGACAGTGGCGAAGTCGATTTGGAACCGGACGGGGGCGGTGGACGAGGATCGCATCCGCATCGAGTTTGGCCGGGTCGCGAACGCCATCGGCTTGGTAGGCCAGACCGCCCCCAAAGTGCAGCGCCAGTTCGCCACGCTGCTTCAGGAAGGTCGCGTCGATCCGCTCGTGCGCAACTTGCTGATGGGTCACTCGGCCGGCGGCGAGCGTGGGGCTGGCAGTGGCCTGGGCATGACGGCGGTCTACACCCACACACGAGCCGAGACGATTCGGGAGCAGTTGATCGGGGCGTTCAAAAGCAGACCGCTATTGGAGGTCATCGAGAGCCGGGTGAGCGGCTCGGCCGGATCGAGTACCACGTCCCCCGGACAGGAAGATCCTCGCCGTGCCTAAATCCAAGGTTGAAACGCGTCATACTCCATGAAGGGAAGAAGTAGCCGTTTCGGACTTGGCCCGTCCTGCTCGACGGGTCAGTCATTTCTCATCCCTGCTCGACGGTTGCGAACAGTTCCGAGAGTTTCACGTGC
>JANXWE010000026.1 GCA_025351325.1 Fimbriiglobus sp. | reverse complement strand
CGTCCTGATTCAAGAAGAGCAAGAGTTGGGGGTAGCGGCGATGTTCGACAAGTCGAAATCGGTCGAACTGGCAGCGTGATACGGAATGGGATAGGCTGATACGGAATGGCGGTGGTTTAGGTCATTCCGTAGCAAAGCCGTGCGCTGAGTCATTTTCGCTCGGGCGACCACTCGGCCACAATGCGATAGACTTCCACCACCAAGCGAGGGTGATCCCGATTTTGAATTGGCACACTCCCTCCATATAAGTTGGGAACCGTCTGCACATGCAGAGCATCATCCCAAGTTAAGTTCGTCACACTTTCGACGCACCCGGCGTCGATTCTGAAGTCGGCTCCACCATGCCAAGGGCGGTAGAACCCACCGTCATTTGGGACCTCGGGATAAACCAGCCAATCACCGGGCATCAGCGTCGATTGTCCCGGGAGAACCGGTTTCATGCCGGTGCGGTCGCAGTAGTATTGGAAGCCCCAGTGCCCGCTGAACCAAACCGTTCCACCCGGTGTTGGCCGGGCAATTTCGGCCGCGCGTTCGGCGAGAACTTTTTCGGGCCGAGCGTCCCAACAGTCCACCGCGAAAAAACCGAGCGCAAAAAGTACTGGACCGATGGCCGCGAAGCGGGGCGAGCGACCGTTGACACTCACGGCACGTGCTCCGAGTAAGGACATGGCGAAGCAGACACCGAGCATCCTGCGTGCGGCCGGGAAGGGCGATAGGCCCAAGGCACCGACCACTTCCAACAGCACCCATCCCACAAGAAATGCCGTATCGCGAAAGCCCGCGGTTCTGCACAACCTCCAGATTGCATCCGAATAATTGACCAAGATGAAGAGGCCAAACAGTTGGAATGTGAAAGCTGCACTCGGCCATTGCCCATGTGGCAAGAGAAGGATCGGAGCCAGAAACGACGCACAGACGATAGCCGTGACAATTGCGAGCTTGAACCGGGTGCCGGCCGCCACCCAAAGCGACACGCCGACCATCAGTCCGCCGAACTGCCCGAGCAGGGGTTGTACCAAACTCACTCGCATATTCATCGCGTCGGACACTCGGCCGGATTCCCCGCTCGACCCTTTGACGTGGAACAGAAAGTGAGATTGGCCGTATTTCTGCATCAGCCACCATTCCCAACCCCAGAAGACGGCGCTGGCCACCGCAACTGCAAGAAACGCTTCGAACCAACGCCTGTGCAAAATGGCGTACCAGATCAACACAGGCGGTAAGATCAGCAAGCTGTACTTCGTCTGCATTGCTAAGCCCGCAAGGAATCCTGCACCGACGATGGGCCAAAGCCGGCGATGCTCGCAGCCCCAAATCAACGTGGCCAGTGACGCCGTGCCGAGGGCGAGTGCTGGCACGTCGAGCATAAAGTTGAAAAGCACTGACACTGCGGGCGACAGAACGATGACCACCAAACCAATGACCTTTTGGCCGGACGCAAAGCGAGCCACCAGCCAGGCCGTGGCCCGGCAGAGCAACCAAGCAAACGGGAAAAGCCAAAGCTTGAGCAAGAACAAATGCTCGCCGAACAACGCAATCCCCACCGCGAGCCAGTAAGGCAGCACCGGCGGCATCAAGATTTCCATCGCCGGCTGAGGTGCCGTGTTCCAGAATAGTGTAAAGCCGTAAGGTTCGGCCGGGTGCTGGGCGAGATGGCGTGCGAAGAACAAATAAGCCGTATCGTCCACCACAGCGGGTTTGATCGCGTTCAAAAGTGTGAGAACGGCCGCGAGGAACCACGCCCAGCGGTAGGCCGGTTGCAGTACGGGCAGGGCCATGCGAATTCTTATTTCTTGCGGCACTTTTTGGATCTGCCCCGCCCCGTTCGGTAAACTGAAAGCAGTGAACTTGCGGAACCGAATCTCGGGTGCCCACTAGCTTATGCGAACGCTCACGCTCATCGATAAACCGGCCGAAGTGAAACCGCCGATTGCCAATCGACGCCTTCCCGATTGGCTCCGTCGACCTCTGCCCACCGGGAACGAAAACTTCTTCACCAACGGGTTGATTGAAGAACTCAAACTCGAAACCGTCTGCGAAAGTGCCCGCTGTCCGAACCGGCCTGAATGTTGGAGTCGGCGCACGGCCACCTTCATGGTACTCGGAAACGTCTGCACCCGGCCGTGCGGCTTCTGCTCGGTGCCAAAAGGAACCCCCGAACTCGTCGCCAGCGACGAACCAAGCCGCTTAGCCGAAGCGGCTCTGCGCCTCGGCTTGAAGCACGTGGTAATTACCTCCGTGACGCGGGACGATCTCCCCGACGGCGGGGCCGATCACTTTTACCGCTGCGTTCTGGCCGTGCGCGAGCACACCGGGTCGGTCGTCGAAGTGCTGACCCCCGATTTCCTGGGCGATGTCGCCGCGATCGACCGCGTTATCGAAGCGAAGCCGGAAGTATTCAACCACAACCTCGAAACGGTTCCCCGGCTCTATGGCCGCGTGCGCGGACGGGCCGACTATCGACGGAGTCTCGATCTGTTGGATCGTGTCAAAACAGTCGCCCCAGACCTGGTGACCAAGGCCGGGTTGATGCTCGGCATCGGCGAAACCATCGAAGAATTGTTCGATGTCCTCGCCGACTTGAGAGACATCGACTGCGACGTATTGACGCTCGGTCAGTACCTCGCGCCGACCCTCAAACACATTCCCGTTGCCCGCTTTGTTCCCCCGGCCGAATTCGACGAGATCGCCGTGCGTGCTCGCACCATGGGATTCAAACAAGTGGTGGCCGGGCCGTTCGTCCGCTCCAGTTATCATGCCGCCGATATGGTTCCTCATTCCCATTGAGCGAGCGCCGATGTTCCTCTCGCTCGACGGTATCGACGGCACCGGCAAATCGACGCAGCTTTTATTGCTTGCCGATACCCTCCGTGGTCGAGGGTTGAGCGTCACCGCGTGTGTCGACCCCGGCGGCACGGATCTCGGCGGTAAATTGCGAGAGATATTGCTGCACGGTCGGCAGACCACGATGAGCGTGCGCACCGAATGTTTGTTGTTCATGGCCAGCCGGGCCGAGCTGGTCAATCAGGTGATTGCCCCGGCGCTGGATCGCGGCGAGATCGTACTCTCCGACCGCTACTTGCTGGCGAATGTGGTCTACCAAGGGCATGCCGGCGGATTACTTCCGGACGACGTTTGGAGTTTGGGTCAATTCGCAACGTCGGGTCTGCGCCCCGATTTGACACTCGTTCTCGATCTCCCAGTCGACGTCGCCAAGTCGCGTCGGGCCGGGAAGGCGGATCGGTTGGAAAGCCGGGACGACGCGTACTTCGAGCGTGTTCGCCAAGGTTTCCTCGCCGAAGCGGCCCGCGATCCGACACGGTACCATGTGGTCGATGCGACGCCCAATATTGAGCTGGTCCACACGACAATTGCCACGTTCGTTGAACGATACCTCCGCGAACGCAACTTACTGTCAGGATGAACGCATGGGCTGGGAACGCATTCGTGGACACGATGCCAACGTCGCCAAACTACAGTCCGCATTTTCTCGCAGCCGACTGGCGCACGCCTATCTTTTCGTCGGCCCCGACGGCATCGGCAAGAAACTCTTCGCCGAAGAGTTGACCAAGGCCCTCCTCTGCGAACACCCTCCCGCCGCCCTAGTAGCTTGCGACCGCTGCCCGAGTTGCTTACACGTCATGGCTCGGACGCACCCTGACGTCATCATGGCCGCCAAGCCGGATGACAAGCTCGAACTCCCGATCGACATCGTGCGCGGCTTCTGCATGCAACTCGGATTGAAGCCGTCGCGTGGGAGTCGCAAAGTCGCGATTCTTGAGGATGCCGATTGCTTCAACGACGAATCGGCGAATTGCTTCCTGAAAACGCTCGAGGAGCCGCCCGCCGGTTCAGTGCTCATTTTGCTCGCCAGTTCGACGGAACAGCAATTGCCCACGATCCTGTCGCGCGTTCAGGTGCTGCGGTTCCAACCGCTGACCGTGCCCGATTTGGAACGGGTGCTAACTCTCCACGATCTCGGTGATGGAATGAAAATCGCACGACTCGCCCGGATCTGTGGGGGCAGCGTCGGTGTGGCTCTGAGTTTAGCCGATGCGGATCTCGGTGACTTTCGCATGGTGCTGCTGAAAGCGATGAGCCAGAATCGGCCCGATTCCCCGGCACTTGCCGAGAAATGGTTGCGATTCACCGAAGAAGCTGGCAAAGACGGTGCTGCTCAGCGCGGTCGCACCTCCGCCGTGATCCGCATGCTGGTGTCGCAGTTGCAAGCGGCTCTCCGCTTAGCCTTCGGTTCCACCGCAGACGATCTGGATACCGAAGAGCGGGCCTCGCTCGGCCTGCTCGCACAGAACGCGGGTGCCGATGGATTGGTGGCGATGCTCGAAGCGTGTGTGGAAGCGGATCGGTTGATCGACCGCCGCGTGCAACTGGCACTGATTCTCGAGCAACTTGCCGACAAATTGTGCCCAGCCCGTTCGGCCTCGACAAGCCCGCGTGCGATTTCGTAAACTATCATCTCATTCGAGTTCACACCCCGCAGACAAGGAAGTCTCGGTTCATGCAGATTGTCCACCTCACGGCGAGTACTTTTTTCGGTGGGCCCGAACGTCAGATGCTCGGATTGGCCGATCAATTACCGAACCATGGCAGCACGTTCGTTTCTTATTCCGAAGGTGGACGTTGCGGCGAGTTTCTGACCGAAGTCCGCAAGCGGCGCCACCCGGCAGTCGAACTGGCTTGCGATACGCCGAATGTGCGTGAGAGCTTGCGCGAACTGACTGAACTTTTGCAGAGCCGGGCGGCCGATGTCCTGGTCACGCACACATTCAAGCCGAACATCCTGGGTCGCATTGCCGCCCGGCGGGTCGGCCTACCGATCATCAGTGTCTCACGCGGTTGGACTTGGGAGAACCTCAAAGTCCGCGCTTATGAAACGATGGATCGGGTCAATCTGCGGTTCGTCGATCATGTGGTGGCAGTGTCGGTGGGGCAGGGGGAGCGGGTTCGCAAAGCCGGCGTGCCGAGTTCCCGGTTGAGCGTGATCCGCAACGCCGCGCGGTTGAATGATTTCCCATCGGTGCGAGCGTCGGGGCGTGAAGTCTTTTCGGAATTCTTCCCAGCCGACAAGCCTCTGCCAGTGGTTGTCCTCGCGGCGGGACGGCTCAGTTCAGAAAAAGGATTCGACGTACTGTTGGAAGCGGTGCCCGCCGTGTTGAAACGGGCGCCGGACGCGCGGTTCATCCTGTTCGGCGAGGGTAACGAACGGGCCAAACTGGAAACCCGTGTCGCGGAACTTGGCCTCCGCGACAAATTTCTGATGCCCGGTTTGACCGCCGAACTCGACCGCTATTTGGCGGTGGCCGACGTCGTCGTGCTCCCGAGTTACACCGAAGGCTTGCCGAACGTGGCACTCGAAGCCAGCGCGGCGGGAGTGCCGGTCGTGGCCACGGCGGTCGGCGGAACCCCGGAAGTGATTCGACACGAAGAAACGGGGTTGCTCGTGCCGAGTGGCCAACCCCAAAAATTAGCCGAAGCAGTGATCCGGTTGCTTCAATCCGATGAACTCCGCCGGACGATGGGCACCGCCGGTCAACGGCGGATGCAGGCCTATTTCACATTCGAAGCCCAAGCACGACAGTATGAAACGCTGTTCAAGAAGATCACCACGGCGAAGTGGAGATCGTCTTGAATCGCCGACCCATTCGCGTCTCGTTCATGATCGATAACCTCGGTCGTGCCGGCACCGAGTCGCAATTGCTCGCCCTCATCCGCACGTTGGATCGCGCGCGAATCGAGCCATCGCTCATCTTGCTCGATGGGGAATCGGAAGAATCTCGAACTCTGGAACCGCCCAATTGCAGAATCCTTCGCCTGGGGGTGAAAAAGCTATTTGGCCGCACCGCGTTCCGGGCCGGCCAACAATTGCGGAGACATTGGAAATTGATCCAGCCTGACATCGCGCAGTTTTACTTTCTCGATTCGGCTTACTTCGGAATTCCTGTGGCCAAGCTGGCTGCGGTGCCGAAGATTGTCCGCGTCCGCAACAACCTCAGCTACTGGTTGACCCGTAAGCACCGAATCTTGAACCGGGTCATCCGGCCTTTCGTCGATGCTACGTTGACGAATTCCGAAGCCGGTCGCGATGCCCTCATGAAACAAGATGGCTTGTCTCCCAAGCGAATCACAGTGATTGAAAATGGCGTCGATGTCGAACGGTTCCCGAACCCCGGCCATCGTCCATTTTCCGAACCGATCATCCGCGTCGGTTGCGTCGCCAATTTACGGCCGGTAAAAAATATCGATGGGCTGTTGTACGTCGCTGCCGCGTTACTTCCGCAATTCCCCAACTTACAATTCGAAGTGGCGGGCGAAGGCGAGCAGCGCCCCGAACTCGAAAAGTTGCACGCCGAGTTGCGCTTGGGCGACCGCTTCCGGTTTCTCGGATCACTTGCCGACGTACCAAAATTTCTGGCGAGTTTGGATCTGGCCGTGCTCCCCTCGCATTCCGAGGGGATGTCGAACGCGCTCCTGGAATTCATGGCGGCGGGTCGGCCGATTGTTGCCACCGACGTCGGAGCGAGTTCGAAACTACTCGATTCCGGGGCTTGCGGAATCCTCGCAGCTTCAAGCCAAACCGAAGACATTGCTGCCGCCTGCCGGCAACTACTTTTGAACCCGGCACTGGCACGCCAATTCGGAGATGCGGCACGCGACCGCGCCGCAATCGAGTACGGTCGACAGGCCATGCGACTGCGCTTTGAGCAGTTCTATCAGAGACTCGTGGGCGTTCCCGTAGAATAGCCCCATGGCGTCTCCATCATCACCGAGCACCGAAGCACAGACCATCCGGGATCTGGCTGTAGTGTACGAACGACTCACGGAACAAGTCAGCCGAGTGATCGTTGGCCAGAAGCCTGTCGTCGAGCAGCTGCTCATGGCCCTGTTCAGTCGCGGGCACTGCTTGATGGTCGGGGTGCCGGGGTTGGGAAAAACGTTCCTCGGTAGCACGCTAACCAAAATACTGACTCTCTCCTTCAAGCATGTTTCGTTCACAGCGGATCTGCTGCCGTGCGACATCAGTGGCTTGGATAATCTCCAAGAGGATCCGGAATCTGGGAAGAAACGATTCGTCTTTCAACCAGGCCCGCTGTTCGCCAACGTGATCTTGGCCGACGAACTGGATCGCACGGTGCCGAAGACGCAGACCGCTTTGTTCGATGCGATGCAAGATGGCCACGTGACGGTCGGTGCCAAAGTTTACAAACTCCCGAGTCCGTTCATCGTATTAGCAACCCACAATCCCCCGGATTTGCTGGGGGCATATCCATTAACCGAAGCGCAGCGTGATCAGTTCATATTCAACATCCGCGTGGACTATCCGACCCGTAGTGAAGAAGTTCAGATCGTGAAAGCGACGACAGGCGCGGCGAAAGTCGAGCCGGTGCCGATCCTCGATCTTCAGCAATTGTTGAAGTACCAAGAGATCGTCCGGCAAGTCGTCGTCGCCGACCATGTGTTCAAATATGTCGCCGATCTGGTGCGGGCCACTCGCCCGAAAGAAGCCGGCGTTCCCAAATGGATACCGGCGCTCGTGTCGCGAGGGGCCGGGCCACGTGCCAGTCAATCGCTGATTCTCGGAGCGAAAGCCCGCGCGGTTTTCAACGGGCGGGTTCACGTGACCACGAACGACATCAAAGCCGTCGCGCACCCCGTCCTCCGACATCGAATCTGCACGACGAAACAGGCCGATACCGAGGGCACCACGCCGGACGATATTATCGAACGGATGCTCGAGACGATCCCCATCACATCGGAGGCGAAACGGCTGTAAGTGGCGAACCTTTCTGGCGGTATCCTCTCTCTCGGAATTCCAACGACCTTTCTGGAAAATCATGGCGCGCTCATCCGGATCCGCAACCAAGCCGAAAATTACCAAAGTGGAATGGGCACTGATCGTGTTGCTCGCATCGATCAACTTCACGCACATCCTCGATTTCGTCATCATCATGCCTCTCGGGAAGCAACTCATCACCGAGTTGCAAATCACGCCGGGCCAGTTCGGCTACATCGTCTCGGCCTACGGACTCGCGGCCTGCATCGCGGGCATCACCGCGGCCACCGTCGTGGATCGATTCGACCGCCGGAGCGTGTTGCTGTTCAACTACGCCGGCTTCACCATCAGCACGCTGGCCTGCGGATTGGCACCGGATTACACTTGGTTACTCGTGGCTCGTGCACTCGCCGGAGCCTTCGGCGGCGTCACCTCCTCGGCCATCCTCGCCGTCATCGGCGATGTCTTCCCCAACGAGCGCCGGGGTGTGGCCATCGGCGCCGTGACCTCCGCATTCGCCGTGGCGTCCATCGTCGGGTTACCCGCCGGGTTGATGCTGGCCACGCACTACGGGCGCGGCGTCCCCTTCCTGGCACTCGCCGCTCTGAGCGTGCCTATTTGGATCGCGGCATTAGTACGGCTGCCCTCGCTGACAGCTCATCGTGAACGTGTCGGAGGGAACATTTGGAGCGAATTGCGAACCGTGGTCACCCACCCGAATCACCTGCGGTCGTTCGCGTTCATGTTCGCGCTGGTCATGGGCACCTTCACGATCATCCCGTTCCTGGCACCGTACTTGGAATTGAACTGCGGGGCGACCCGTGAAGAAGTGGCCATGGTCTACTCCATTGCGGGAGTCTTCACGTTGATCGGGATGAACATCGTCGGCTATTTGACTGACCGGTTTGGCCAGCGCCGGGTCTTCCTGGTGATGGCGTCCGGATCGATCCTGATGACGCTTGCCATCACCAACATGCCAGCGTGGGGATTGGCTGTCTACGCAGCGGGTGCCACCGGCTTCATGGTGACGGCGGCCGGGCGAATCATCCCTGCACAAGCGATGATGATCGGCTCGAGTCCTGCCGCCTTGCGGGGTCGATTCATGAATCTCAACAACGCCGTCTCCCACATGGCGACCGGAATCGCCCCGCTGATTGCCGGGGCGATCATCACGCAGACAAACGAATCCGCGCCGTTGGTCGGTTACCCAGTAGCAGGATTGGTAGCCGTCGCTTTTGCGACGAGCGCACTCGGCTTGGCTTTCCTGCTGCGATCGGCACACAAACCGGCGGTGTTCGTTCAAAAGGTGGAAGTGTCTGAGCCGGTACTGGTGTGAAATGAACTGAAGTTTCTGGGTGCAATGCTTCTCACGGGTAAGACTGAGTTTTCGTTGAACAGGTTAACCGGATGCGCAAGCATCGGCGGTGCGGAACGACGGGTAAAAAACAGTGGTTTCCGATGCTTGCGCATCGGGTTAACCCTGGGTGTCCAGCGGTTAGTTCGCCACAAAAAGCTCAGTTTGACCGTGTGGAGTCGTTGGCACCCTGGGACTTTTCAAAACGTCACAAATCGAGGGGCTTCACGTTGCGGTCGAAAAACTTGTTCAATCTCCCTTCGCTGGCGTCGCCCGTCTCGAATCCTTCCTTGAAGTATTTCAACCGTTGATCGTCGCGACCGTGGTTGAACGACTCGGGCCACGACTTGCCCTTCATCTTCTCTTGGATGCGATTGTCGCCGATCGAGCGGGCCGTTTTCAACGCCGAGGCGATGTCATCCTGATTGATCTTCAGTTTGTCTTTGGCGTGGTGCGCCCATACTCCAGCGAGGTAATCGGCTTGAAGTTCCATGCGGATGCCCGCGTTCTGTTTGCCGTCTTTCGCTTGGTACGACTCCGTTTCGTACCCGAGCAAATTCTGTACGTGGTGGCCGACTTCGTGACCGATGACGTATGCCTGCGAGAACTCCGCCTTCGATCCCCCGAGCTTGCTTTCGAGTTCTTCAAAGAAAGTCGGATCCAAGAAGACTTTTTTGCTGGCCGGACAGTAAAACGGCCCCACGGCCGACGGGGCGACCCCGCAACCTCCGCTTTCAACTTGGTCGGAGAAGAGCACCATTCCCGGCTCTTCGTAGGCCGCACCGCGATATTTACTGTACCGGTTCTTGCGGAACTGATCTTTCCAGACGGTGTTGGTGCTGCCGAGGAGCTTCGAGGAGAATTCTGCGTAGCCGTCCGCCTTCCCGGTGCCCTGTGTTTGTGCACCGCCCCCGGCCACGCCGCCGACAATCTGTTGGGCGACCTTCGGGTCGATGCCAATATAACTGGCGATCAACGCGATCACCACAGCACCGATGCCGCCGCCGATGGCGAGTGACTTCTTACCCCCGCGCCGATCTTCGACGCTGCCACGCTCTTCCGAATCGTTGAGTTCCATGCTAAATCTCGTTTGCGGGTGATGTTGAGAGAAAAATCAAACCAATTCGACAACAGCGTGCTTCTGCAAATCTTCCAAATCGACGAATTCCAGCGTCGACATGTGCGTCGCTTCGAGGACGACGGGTGCGAAGATACCCGCCTCGAATGACTGTTTCCAGCGGGTCACACACAGGCACCAGCGATCACCCGGTTTGAGACCGGCAAAACCATAATGAGGCATCGGTGTGCTCAAGTCGTTACCGACGTGCCGCTGGTGGGCCAGAAACTCGGCCGTCACTTGCGTACAAACAAGGTGCAAGCCGTGGTCGTCCGGGCCGGTGTCGCAACAACCGTTCCGATAAAACCCGGTGAGCGGCTTGGTCGAGCAACTCTTGAGCGCGGTGCCGAGGACATTTTTCGCGGTGGCCATGGGGGGGATACTCCGGACGAGACAATTTGGCACATTATAGAGAGCATCTTTTCCGCCGCCGAAGTCATAAACCTCAGCTCGGCAGCAGGTCTTTCACGGCTTCTTGCTCTTCGAGCAACTCGTTGAGTGTTTTGGCGAACGCGGCCTTCCCAAAAGCGTCGTGTGACAATCCTTCGACCACGTTCCAATGACTCTGGCCATCGACCGTCACCGGGTAGCCGAAGACGAGGCCTTTCGGCACGCCATATTCCCCTTTGGAAATGACCCCGGCACTCGTCCAATCACCGGTGGGCGTACCCGTGACGAATGTTTTCACATGGTCGATGGCTCCGTTCGCGGCGGAGAGTGCCGAAGACAATCCCCGAGCCTTGATGATGGCCGCCCCGCGATTCTGGCACTGCGGGACGAACGTCCCTTCCAGCCAAGCGCGGTCGGTGATAATGTCCGTCGCCGGTTTGCCTTTGATTTTGGCGTTGGTGAAGTCCGGGAATTGGGTGTTCGAGTGGTTGCCCCAAATCGTGGCACACGTCACTTTTTCATTCAGCACCCCGGCCTTCACGGCCAGTGCCGAAACCGCGCGATTGTGATCGAGCCGCGTCATGGCGAACCAACGTTCGGCGGGGATCGCTTGACCATTGCGGTAGGCCACCAAGCAGTTCGTATTGCACGGATTGCCCACCACAAGAATTCGGACATCCGATGCCGCCTTCGCGGCCAGGGCTTTGCCCTGGCCGACGAAAATGCGGCCGTTCAAACTCAGCAAGTCTTTGCGTTCCATCCCCGGCCCCCGCGGAGCCGCCCCGACCAGCAACGCCCAGCTCACACCTTCGAACCCTTTGTTCGGATCGTCGGTGACGATCACATCGGCGAGCGTGCTGAAGCCGCAGTCGAGCAATTCCATGGCATTCCCATCGGCTACATCCAGCGGCTGGCGGGCAGACGGTGTCGGGGGCGTCCAGTCCGGTTTGCGTGGGATTTCCAGCAGGTGCAGGATCACTTTCGTATTCAGCCCGAACACTTCACCCGACGCCAATCGGGCCAGCATCGCGTAGGAAACATTGCCACCGGCACCGGTTACGGCCACTTTGATCGTCTTTGACATTGCATGACACCCGCGCTGTTTGAAAGTGAACGTTTCAGTTGAAATAGCGAACCGGCGGAGGGTTGGCTTCAGAAATTGTCTTCGCCCAGGCTATCTTGCGAAGCGTTGCGGACACGGTGGATCGTCACCGTGTTCTCGTCGAAACTGTCCAGGATGCGGTACACGACTCCTCGGTAGCGTCGGACTAATTTCTCGCGGAGATCCAAATCTGAGACGACGATGCCGTCCGGAGTGGGATGCTGCTCGGGATTCGGCCGCAACGCATCGGCCGCACCGAGGATGCTGTCATACCAACTCGCGGCAACTGCCGGCCGGTAATGACCTTCCAACCAAGCGATTGTCGACAGAATGTCGAATTGGGCTTTTCGGCTGATGATGAGCGACCTCATTCGTTAACTCGGGTGTTGTAAGGCGTCAAATTGTGCTTCTTGGCGACTTCGTCCATGAATACGTAGAAGTCCATGACCCGACCTGCTTTCATGTCATCAATGGATTCCATCAGCCCTTCCAGTTCCTTCTCGTGGTCGTAGGGTTCCATCGAGTGGGGGTACTCGTAGACCTCGTCATCTTCGAGAACCAAAGTGACCCGTGTCCCGTCGGGCCACGTGACCGGGTCGTCGAATACGACCTGGCCGTTCCGAACTGTCCCCGTGACGGGCATGGTCTTGTCCCCTGAGGGCCTAACTGTTTGCGTGCCCGGTCGTGACGCCGGACTCGACAGGGGCCGGTTGAAACATACCTTTATCATTAGCGAGACCCGACTGGGCGGCTATCTGTTGTGCCGGGTTGTTTACCGGCCAC
>JANXWE010000014.1 GCA_025351325.1 Fimbriiglobus sp. | reverse complement strand
AATCACCTTCAGGGCGATGGCGGTCACTTTGCCTTTGTTGTCGAACCGGGCGCGGTAGACGGTGCCCATCGCCCCGCTCCCGAGTTCTTTCTCGATGTGGAACGGGCCGATAGTTTGTCCGATCAGCATCTTCGACCTCCCGCGAACCCTCGTCCTGCAATGCGGTGACAGTGTTCCGACTCTGTGGTGAGCACGGTAGTGACGCGAAATCGACCGGTTCCATGGAACGGTTCCGTGCTCCGTCAGCCTCCGCAAAATCGGTAGTGTGCATGGTGAATCATCCGAAAAAAATGTGTGAATATGTGTGCACTAGCTTATAAGCTCGGGAATTGGCCTGTCAAATCAAAATTGCGAAATAGTTTCGCAGCGCAGCCAAAAAGAAAAACCCACGCCAGACCGGCGTGGGTTTCACAAACGTTAACAATTCGCACCGCCGATCAACCGCAGCCGGTCGTTTCGCCGCAGGTATCGCACTTCATGCACGCACCACTGCGGACGAGCGTGAAGTTGAAGCAGCGGTGGCACATATCGCCTTCGTAACCCTTCTGTTTGGCGACGCGGATCTTCTCCGCCTTCGTTTCGCCGGTGATGTTGATTTCCGGTACCGTTGTGGTACTCCGTTGGATCATCGGCAATGTCGCCACCGTCGCCGTGGCAGGGGGTGTAGCCACGAAATTCTGGGCCGGTGGACTACCCGCCCGGTAGTGACTCGACCGCGGTGGTGCCAGCGAACCACGGTCGTCCACATCCAAAATTCGTTCCGACACGGTCTCTTCGTCTTCGTAAGCCGGTTCGTCTTCGTGGGTTCCGCCGATGGCATCGGAACGCAAGTCGTCGGGGAGTACGTGGGCCAGATCGTGCCGCCCCAAATAGGTGATTGCAAGCTCGCGGAAAATGTAGTCGATGATGCTGGTGCTCATCTTGATGTACGGGTTCCCCTGCACGATCCCGTTCGGCTCGAACCGTGTGAACAGGAAGGCATCCACATACTCGTCCAGCGGCACGCCGTGCTGCATTCCCAGGCTCACGGCGATGGCGAAACAGTTCGTCATGCTGCGGAATGCGGCCCCTTCTTTGTGCATGTCGATGAAGATTTCACCGAGCGAACCGTCCTCGTATTCCCCGGTGCGGAGGTACACTTTGTGGTTGCCGATCCGTGCTTTTTGGGTGTACCCAGCCCGGCGGTCCGGCAACCGACGACGGCGGGCAATGTACCGGTGTACGATCCGTTCCGTGATCCGCTGGGCGACCACTTCCGGGTCGTGTCGCACCGAATCCACTGTTGGTTCTTCAGTCGAAATCTCCGCGAGCATCGCCGCTTCTGGCGAATCGGCCACGGAGTTCAACGGCTGACTCAGCTTCGAGCCATCGCGGTAAAGGGTGTTGGCCTTGGTCATCAGTTGCCAGCTCAGCCAGTAGGCCCGCTTCACATCGTCGATCGTCGCCTCGTACGGCATGTTGATCGTCTTCGAAATGGCCCCGCTGATGAACGGCTGGGCGGCCGCCATCATGCGGATGTGGGCCTCGGCCGAGAGGTAACGCTTGCCGGTTTTGCCACACTTGTTGGCGCAATCGAAGATGCCGTAGTGCTCCACTTTCAGGTGCGGAGCCCCTTCGATGGTCATCGTGCCGCAGACAAAGGTGTTGGCATCTTGCACCTGCGACTTGCTGAACCCGAGCTGGGCCAGCAGGTCGAAACCGGGTGCGGAAAACGTCTCGGGGAGGATGCCGAGATTCTTCGTCAGCACCTCGTCGCCGATGGTCCAACGGTTGAAAACGAACGGCAGTTCGAACGTCCCCGGAAGCTGCGTTTCGATCTTGGCAATCGCGTCGTCCGGGAAACCGAGAGCTTTCAGCGAGGCCGCGTTGAGGTGCGGACAACCGACCAAAGTCAGGGCACCGCGGCAGAACTTGACGATGTCGTCCGCTTGCGTCGGCGTGTAGCCGAGTTTCGCCAGGGCCGGTTCGACCGACTGGTTGATGATTTTGAAGTACCCACCCCCAGCGAGCTTCTTGAACTTCACCAGTGCGAAGTCCGGCTCGATTCCGGTGGTGTCGCAGTCCATCACCAGGGCGATGGTTCCCGTCGGTGCGACGACGGTGACTTGAGCATTCCGGAAGCCATGTTTGCTACCCAGTTCGAGCATCCGGTCGGCTTCACCACGAGCGGCCGCGAGCAAGGCTGGCGGGCAGACGCGGGCGTCGATTCCGACCGGGAAGACGGTGAGGCCTTCGTACTCCAGCGGGGCCACGTTGTAAGCCGCCCGCCGGTGGTTGCGGATCACTTTGAGCATGTGATCTTTGTTCGCTTCATAGCGTGGGAACGCCCCGACTTCGGACGCGATCTCGGCCGAGGCGGCGTAAGCACCGTTGTGCATAATCGCCGTGAGGGCCCCGCATTGCGCGCGGCCCTCTTCGGAATCGTACGAGATCCCCTGCACCATGTAGAGCGCGCCGATGTTAGCGTAACCAAGCCCCAGGGTGCGGTAATCGAACGACCGCTGCGCGACAGGAATACTCGGAAACTGAGCCATGTAAACGCTGACTTCGAGAATCAGCGTCCAGATGCGAATGGCATGCTTGTACGCATCAATGTCGAAGGTGCTGGTGGCCGTGTCGTAAAACCGCAGCAAATTCAGCGATGCGAGGTTGCACGCAGTATCATCTAGGAACAAATATTCACTACATGGGTTACTGGCGCGAATCGGCCCATCCACGGGGCAGGTGTGCCACTCGTTGATGGTGGTACCGAACTGCAAGCCGGGGTCGGCGCAACTCCAGGCTGCCCAAGAAATTTGATCCCAAAGATCGCGGGCTTTCAACGATTTGTTCGGCTTGGGGGCCCGGCTTTGCTTCTTGGCCTTGGCCAGTTCCGTGCGCCAGTAGAGGTGCCAAGGGCCGTCCTGCTCGATGGCTTTCATGAACTCGTTGGTGATGCAGATCGAGTTGTTGCTGTTCTGCCCCGAGACGCTGAGGTACGCCTTCGAGGTCCAATCGGTGTCGTACTCTTCGATGTCGATCGACGTGAAACCTTGCTTCGCCAATTGCATGACGCGGGCGATGTAGTTCTCGGGAACCAAGGCCGTGCGGGCATCCAACACCGCTTTCCGCAGCGGGCTGTTGGCCTTCGGATCGTACTGGTGGGCTTTGTCGTCGTGGGCGTGGATCGCCTTCAAAATCAGGTTCAGGTGTTTGTTCAGCAGCCGCGATCCGGACACCAGGGCCGCGACTTTTTGCTCCTCGACCACCTTCCAATTCACGAACTCTTCGATGTCCGGGTGATCGAGGTCGAGCACCACCATCTTGGCCGCCCGGCGAGTCGTCCCACCCGATTTGATCGCCCCGGCGGCGCGGTCGCCGATTTTCAAGAAGCTCATGAGGCCGGACGATTTGCCGCCGCCGGAAAGCGGTTCGCCGTCACCACGGATGGCGGAGAAATTCGAGCCGGTACCCGAGCCGTATTTGAAGATCCGGGCTTCGCGTACCCACAAATCCATGATGCCGCCGTCGTTCACCAAGTCGTCGGTGACACTCTGGATGAAGCAAGCATGTGGTGCCGGCCGTTCGTAAGCACTGGTGCTACGTTTCAGCTCGGCACCGTCCGGATCGACGTAATAATGCCCTTGGGCCGGCCCGGCGATGCCATAAGCCCAGTGCAGGCCCGTGTTGAACCATTGGGGGCTATTCGGTGCCGCCATTTGCGAGGCGAGCATGAACGCCGATTCGTCGAAGAAGGCGCGGGCGTCCTCTTCCGTGGTGAAGTAGCCACCCTTCCAGCCCCAATACGTCCAGCAGCCCGCCAGACGCGTGAAAACCTGTCGGCTGTCGGTTTCACCGACGATGGGCGATTCGGGCGTGGCGGTGACGCTACGCTGCAACCAGGTTGGCACGCCTTCTTCGGCCACTTTCACCGTTTCAGCGGCCACGCCGGCTCGGCGGAAGTACTTCTGCGACAAAATGTCGACGGCGACCTGCGACCAACCTTCGGGAACGTGGATGTCGTTCATCTCGAAGACGACCGAGCCATTGGGGTTCACGATGCGCGACGAACGCGGCACGAACCGCAACCGGGCGAATGGGTCTTGACCAGCCTGGGTGAATCGACGCGTGATCTGCATGGAAATTTCCGCTGGAGTCGTGACTGAGGGTGTCGATCGGATCCGAACAAACAAAAAGACAGTCTATACAGGGTTCTACCGCAATTAAATGCACCGTTCAACAGCAACTGGTAACAAGTTCCCCAACTTCTATTTGAGCGGGGTTCCCACGGTGACGGTAGCGAACTTCAGAAAATCGGGTCGGCTCGCAACGATTCAGGCAGAACTGTCCGGTGCTTTCGGCAGGGTTCCCGGAGCCGGGCCATTGTCCCCACCCGCTACGAACGGCAGCGTCAACCCGGTTTGATCCTGGTATTTGCCCTTCTTGTCGGCGTAGCTGGTTTTGCACACCGCTTCCCCTTTGAAGAAAAGCATTTGCGCAATGCCTTCGCCTGCATAGATTTTGGCAGGCAATGGAGTCGTGTTGCTGATTTCGATGGTCACCCGACCACGCCACTCGGGTTCTAATGGAGTTACGTTCACGATGATGCCACAATTGTGAACGAAAACACCTGCCTCCAAAGCGAAATTTCCGGCTTCCGGAACGGTTAGGCAATAAACATCGTGGTCGCCTGGCACCGACCGAATGGCCGTGACCTTGTGATTACGGACTTTGCCCCGGCCACTGAATGCGGCAACGACCTCGGGGAATCGCCGGAATACTGACCGATCGCACTCCAGGTACCGAGCGGCCGCCCGAATTGAGCCAGTTTCATCGAGCGCGGTTCGCACTCTCTCCGCAGTGATTTCATCGCGGCGGTTCAACCCGCGAATGACCTCCGCCTGTCGCATTCGACGGTCGACATCCCCTGACCAAGCTGTGCGCATCAACGCGGACTGTCGCTCACGTTCGGCGGGGTCGGAATATCGAGTGAAGGCCGCTTGTCGCATCGCTTCGCGGGTCGCAGGCGACATCTGTTGACGTGCCGCAATCAGTTCGGCACGGATCGCCGAGTACTCTGGGTCGTGCCAAAATTGGAGCGCCCGTTCGGATTGCGTTTCTGAAAATCGCAACGCCCAAGCCGGGTCGGATCGCAAAAGATCGAATGCTGCACGAATGCTCTGACCGTGCTCAATCGGATCGAAATCGGCACCGTAATTGAGTGCGTTGTGATGCCGAATGTGGGCCGAGGCTTCCATTCGCTCGATGTTCCATGGCCGATTGTTCCGTCGGTCGTGATCCCGATGATGGCGGTGTGTATTCGGTGAATCCGGATACAAACCGTGCCGGAGGTTCCACTCGTCCGCCAAACGGTGCGTCGGGTGAAGGTGGCCGTTGACTGGCTGATACAGCATCTCGTAGCCACGGTACGCATGGCGGTACAGGGGCATCAAACTCGTCCCCGGCCTCAACGCCGCCGCTTCCACCGACCGGCCATCACGGAGGATGAAGAGGTGATCCGGGGTTGTCCGGATCGTCTCACCATTGTCGAGTTCGATTTCGATTAGTTGATCCTTGCCGACGCAACGTGGGCCGACAAGCTCCGCGACGATCACACGGCCGTGCGGGCCGACCGCATAGCCCCAGAACGCTTCGCCGGATTCCGCCCGACGAACTAATTCTTCAAACGATGCAGATGTGCCATCGACTAATGCGACTCGGGTGTCGCCAGCGAAACACCTTGCGTACGTGCTTTTTCCGACGCAAACCCCCAAGACATCGCGGGGGATTTCGAGGTATTCGACCGTCTCGGCCAGGGCGAAACTGTTCGGCGGGATGATGCAGAAATCGCCCTCGACATCGACGAACGATTTCGGGTCGAAGTTCTTCGGGTCGACCGTGCTGCCCCAGACGTTGGTGAACACTTTGAAGCGGCGGTCGACCCGGACATCGTAGCCGTAGCTCGTGACACCGTACGAAATGACGCCGGGGCGATGCAGTTGGGGGGCGAACGGCACGATTTTGACTTGAGATTCAATCATCCAATCCGGGAGCACACCCATCGCAGCCTCCTTGCTTCCAGATCACAAGCACCAATCACTCAATCGGTTATTCCCAAGAGTAGCCGGCGATCAATGAGACGGGAAGCGAGCGACGAATAGGATGCGGTCGGTACCATCCTGTGTACGTCGCAAAATCGCGCCAACTTGAATAATCGGAACGGTAGCAATTTCATTCCAGTAGTAGCGGTTCTTGAAGGTTCGTCAGATTCAGACGTGGCGACAAGTTTCGAACGTGTCGAACAAGACTCATCGACATGCAAAATGAGCTGCAAATCATCGGCAGTCTAGTTCTGTTCGGATCGCTGTTGGAAGATCGAGAAGAAATAAGATGAACGCGGATGACGCGGATAAAAACTAAGAGATGAAGAGGATCAGAAAAGATCTTGGAACAGATCAATCGTTCTGGAATCCTCTTCATCATGTATTTTCCGCGTCATCCGCGTTTCTCTTAAATGTCTGAACAGCATGACGCAGATGAACCTACTTCACTTCCGTCAGGTACCGTGCGGTTCGGCGCGTGCGACCAAAACCAAGTCGGCGTTGGCTTGCTCGGTGAATACCCACCCAGCCTGATCATATTTGGCCATGAAGCCACGGCCGAGGTACGACCAGTCAGCCGCACAATGCCCGTCTGCGAACGACACTGTGCCCAGCACGAACAGGATTTCCCCAGTCAACTCAGCGCACCGCACGCGATCCCCGGCACTGATTTCCTCACCGGAGAAGTAGTGTGTGGCTGAGCCGTCCATAACCTAATTTCTCCACTGGCGAACACACTGCGTGTTGAATTGACTCCGCCGATCCATGCGATGCTATGTCGAATCTTTAGGAGCACACCAAAATCGAAAATTCCCGACTGTGGCGGCGAATGTAACTCGCCAGAAGGAAATAAGGATCCTCGGACGAACCGAAGAACTCATCACTCAACGCATCAAGAGCGGCACCCCAGAATGACCAAGGCGGGTCGCCTGCCTCCATCGCCCGCGTCAACAGCGAGGCGGCGTGGGTCATGTCGACCTCGACGAGCGCCCCCGAGGTTTCCACCGCGTGGGCACCGGACGGATTCGACAAGAACTGTCTGAAGCCGCCGTTGTTGACTTCGCCGACGAACTGCCAAGCGAGAAATAGCGCACGCTCAGCTCTGGTCAGGCCGCTGAGGCCTGACCGCTCATACAGCGGCCAGATTGTCGTGTATGTTCCAATGGCCAAATCGTAATCTGGATCCAACGATGCCAACCCGTTCCCTCTGCGGCTGATTTAACAAAGAAACTTGTGTACCCACTCAATCCTACCTCACCTAGCTATTTCACTGGCGGAGTATCAACTAGCGCTTCGGCGAACGCCTTGCCGATCGGTGCCAAAATTTTCGCGGCACCGAGATAGTGGTAGCCCCCGTTGGAGACACCTCCCTTCAGGCGTTTCCATTCCTCCGGCTTGAACTGATCATCAATGGCTTTCTTGCGGGCTTCTTCCTTGGCTGCCTTCTTCAGGTTCGGATCTTTCTTGAACTCCCGATCCAGTTTCTCGTTCAGCTTATCCATGCGCTCATGCATTTCGTCCAGATCGTCGTCCCAGAAACGCGCCGTCGGCACGACCTTCACGTTGCCCTTGAACTCGGGGAGCGATGCCACCGCAGCTTGGGCTTGGCGGAAGTGCATCTGGGGTGCCTTCTTGTCTTCCTTCTCGCCGCCGATTCCCATCACGCCAATCACGACAGGCAGTTTCGGTGACTTCAAATCCTTCCGCACATCGCGGATGAGGTGCCCCAGCAGTTCCCCGTACAGGTCGTACCCGCCGGGTTTCATCTGCTTGTCGTAAGTATCCCCGGCAACGTAGTCGTTGAATCCTTGAAACCAGACGAACCCGGCCAGTTCGTAGCCCTGTTTCTCATCGTAATCCGGCACCACCCGGTTCACGTCCTTGAGCACCTTCTGCACATGCCCGATCATCTCGCGGTAGTACACGCCCGTGGCCTTCACCTTCTCGGCCTTGGTCTTTTCCATGTCGTCGCCACGCTTCTTGTACTTGGTCAACTCGTACTCGCTCCACGCATACGGCCCGGCGCTCGGTGGGCGGAAATCGGTGTGCAGGCTCCGGCCGCCCCAAGACGTCTTGATGATGAGCACCGGTTCGCCGAGTAGTTTCTCCATGGTGAGGCCGAAAGTGAACTCCGGCCCGATCTTGTTGTCCGGAGCACCGAACCCGGCCGTCAGTTTGCCTTTCTTCTCTTTCAAATCCGTGTACGCATCGCCGAGACAGCCGACCGACGAAATCCACACCTTCTCGCACACCTTCGGCTTTCCGTCGGGACCGCGCATCTCCTTGAGAAGTCCCGCCGTCTTCGGGTCGTCGGCCAGGGAGTCGAACGTCGAAATACTCGCATGTCCCTGCATGTTCGACTGCCCGGCCAAGATGAACACCTTGAGAGGCTTTTCGGCGCCTCTCGTATTACTGGCGATCATTACCAGGAAACAGAAGGTGAATATCGGAGTGCGGAGCCGCCTTAGGAACGGAACCATGCTGAACCTCAGAAAGGGGTGGATCATCGGAGCACCTTAGTTTTATATGTGACATGCCCCGACACCGCCGAACTCGTCAACGGACAGAATCGGGTATGCCTACGATTCTTAAAGTTATTGCAAGCGTGGCGACCAGTTTTCAACTGGTCGACGAGCGAATTGGGAAGTGAGCGTTGTGAGTGAATCCGGTTTCGGGAAGAACCCTTTGTGGCCGAACGAACGCCGGTGAGCTGGAAGTCCCAGAAACGGAATCATGCTTCGGCGCTTGGTTCGACGCTACGCCCACCACATATTCCAACTACGGATTCAAGTGTCAAGAAAAAATGTCGAATCGGGTGTATCAACGGATCTTGGATGTTTCGTTCTGAGCCGCCGTGGTGGCCAGTTTTTAACTGGTCGTCACGGCGCACAAAAACCATTAGGAGCATGGACTTCGGTATGATTCTCAAACGGGATTCTTTGATCCAGACGTGGCGACCAGTTAAAAACTGG
>JANXWE010000288.1 GCA_025351325.1 Fimbriiglobus sp. | reverse complement strand
AAACGGCGGGGGTTCACACTCTCCGACGGCCTCGCAGGCCCGAGGGGGATCGAACTCACCCACCGTGATTCCAACTGCACTGGTAAGATACCAGGGGGCAGGGGGGTGAGGTCTGAACGAGAACGCTAATATGACGCTCTGGAACATAGTCGTTGGTCAGCCGATCGATGCTGATAAATTTCAATTTGCACGTGCTCTCCGACGTAAGATGACGCCGACAGAAAGAATACTTTGGGCATCCATTCGTGGTCGACGGTTGAGCAACTTAAAATTCAGACGCCAGCAGATCATCGACGGATACATCGCGGACTTCTTTTGTTCCAGTGCCGGTTTGGTGATAGAACTGGATGGTGCCATTCACAACGCACAAGCTGAGTATGATGCCAATCGTGATGTCGGAGCGCGGATTGCGCGTGATACGAATCTCGAATGCTCGGATCGAAACAGAGTTGGAGGCAGTGTTGTTGGAAATCGCTGCGATCGCTACCGACTCGAATTTGGTTGGTGAAGAAGACCTCACCCCCCCGGCCCCCTCTCCGCAACGGAGAGGGGGCGTCTGAATTCCGCGGCACACAACCATGACCGAAACCGTACTGATCGTCGATGATGAAGACGGCGTCCGGCGGACCTTCCAAGAGTGGATGGTCGGCTTGCCCGGGGTGACGGTGTACGCCGCCGCCGACGCGGAGACGGCCCTGAAGATCGTCAACGAAGTCCCCATCGACCTGACCATTCTCGACTGGAACCTCGGGGCCGGGTCGGACGGCTTGCAACTGCTCGAAGACCTCGTCGAATTCCAGCCCGAGATCGTGGCGATCTTGGTGACGGGTTTTGCGAATCAGGCGACGCCGCTCGACGCCCTCCGCATGGGCGTGCGCGATTACCTCGATAAGAACCAAGACCTCAACCGGGCCACGTTCCTCGCGGCCGTGAAGAAGCAACTCGACAAGATTATCCCGGCCAAACGCCAGCGTGAATTGAACCGCAGCCTCGCCGACTTCCGCGAAGCGGTGGCCAAAGTGCTTCCGCTGGTGCAAGGGTCGGCTGCGCTCCACGATCCACTCCCGTTGCCGGTAGCAGTCCACACCCTGTTCCGCTTCTTGTTGCAAGCCACCGGAGCCAAGTCTGGGGCGCTCGTCGTTCGTCACTTGCCCAGCGGTGCCCCGGAAACGGCGGCGGCTTACGGCCCCGATGGCAGTGCGTTGTCCGTCGGCACGGTGCCGTTCAGCCGCACACTCGGGGCGAGCGTCGTCAGCCGGCAAGAACCGTGCATCATGAACCACCTCGACGGCGGCATGGACGACAGCATCGAGTGGTTGCCCTTCGAGCAAGGTCGGGCCACGATCCTGGCGGCACCGCTGCGGGTCGGCCCCGGTCTGCACGTGATTCTCGAACTGTTCGACAAAACCGAGTTCGTCGAAGCGGACAAAAAACTGGTGGCTGCGACGGCCGATGTCGGGGCCGAGTTATTGCGGCGGGCACTCACCGAGCGCCAGTCCCATCAATTGCTCTTCGACGCGGTCGAAGCCGCCCTCAAAGCCAGCGACGAGGTGACCGCGACCCTCGACCCAAACAAGGCGAATGCGGCGCCGTCGCAAGCGGTGCTGGATCGCCTGAAGCAGAGTTTCGGCGGCGACGATACCCCCATCACCGATGGTGAGACCGGGTTGCGTTTACTGGAAGCGGTGCGGGGATTGGCCGTCCGGCACGGTTCGCCGGCGGTCGATCACTGTTTGATTTTGATCGAGAGTCTGCGCGATCTTCTCGACTCCACTCACGGATGAAGCGGCCCGTTCCCATGTTCGATTCGCCTTCGGGTTTCGATGATCTCCTCGCCTTGTTCGCGCCGCAGCGCTGGTTGCAGGATCCGCGCGCCACGGGCGAAGGCATCCGCGTCGCCGTGATCGATTCCGGCATCGAACGGAGCGTGCTCGAAGATCGTTTCGCCCAGCGCGGGCAGCAGCTCGTCCCCATCGAAGGAGCCGTGTTTCGGGCCAATTCACCGGCGCCGTTGCCTTACGATGGGCACCAGTCGTCGCCGCACGGTACCACGGTCGCCGACATCATTCTGAGCCTCGCTCCGAAGGCGACGCTCTTCTCGGTGGACGTGTTCGGCCCGCAAGGTTCGTGCGAAGTCGAAACGGTGATCGCCGGCCTGCGTTACGCCATGGACGTCTGGAATGTGAAAGTCGTGAACCTGTCGCTCGGTGTGCCGGAGCACAAACTGCAATTGCTGCCGAAGCGGAACCAACTGTTGCGGGCCATCGAAGAAGCGTACTACCGCGACGTGCTCGTCTTCGCCGCCGCGCACAACGATCACCCCGTGACGAAAAGTTACCCGGCGGCGTTCGGCCCACCGTTGATCTCGGTCGATAAAGCACTGTTCGACGACCCGTTGCAGTTCGCCTACGCCCTGCGCGATCAAGTGGAATTTCAAGCCCACAGCCGGGGTTACTTCGGGCCGTTTTCGCGGGAGCCGGCCACGAGTTGGGCGACGCCCCATTTGTCGGGAATCGCCGCCCGGTTGCTGTCGTTGCGACCGACTCTGAAGCCGTTCGAGATCAAGACCATCCTCTACTGGATGGGGCTGGCGATGAAGTCGGCGGGGTGAGCCGTTGTAGATTCGTTCCCGAATTCCCGGCGTGCGCCCTTGACAGTTCTTGCCGAACCGTCAACATTTGAGTTATCACCCGCTGCGTACCGATTCGGTTTCATCCAGGATCGTCCAAACAGTCACGAGGATCGGTCATGAGCGACACCCCCCGCCGGCAACGGATCACCGTCGAAGACATCGGCGACATCGCCGTCGTGCAATTCGTGGACAAGAAGATCCTCGACGAACAGAACATCGCCATGATCGGCGACGACCTGTTCCGCCTGGTCGATGAACTCGGTCGCCGCAAGTTGCTGCTGAACTTCTCGAACGTCGAGTTCATGTCGTCGGCGGCCCTCGGCAAACTGATCCGCCTGCACCAGCGGATGGTTCAAGTCGGCGGCAAGCTGGTGATGTGCGCCATCG
>JANXWE010000271.1 GCA_025351325.1 Fimbriiglobus sp. | reverse complement strand
GCGCCGAGTCGCCGTTCGCCGACTTGAAGACGCAACCGCCGCACGATGTCCCGAACCGTCCTCTGGCCGATCACCTGCCCGTCGGCACCGCGCGTGAGCTTCTGGTCGGGTTGATGGAGGCGAGCAAAACGGTGCTGAAGAATCACCCGGCGAACCTCCGCCGGATTGCGGCCGGGAAAAAACCGGCGACCCAAATTTGGCTCTGGGGGCAGGGGAAAGCCCCGACCGTGATTCCGTTTCAACAGGTCTACGGGCCGCGCGGGGCCATCCTCTCGGCGGTCGATCTCGTCCGCGGCGTCGGGGTTCTGTTGGGCTGGCACCGCATCGACGTGCCCGGCGCCACGGGGTACCTCGACACCGATTACGCCGCCAAGGGACGGTACGCCATCGAAGCTCTGAAGCAGTTCGACTTGGTCTGCGTCCACGTGGAGGCGCCGGACGAAGCGTCGCATGAAGGGTTACCGCACGAGAAGGTGAAAGCGCTCGAACGGATCGACACCCACATCGTCGGGCCGCTGCTGGAGGAAATGCCGAAGTACGAGGCGTGGCGAATCTTGGTGGAACCCGATCACCGCACCACGCTGGCCACGCGGGCGCACGCCTACGGAGCCGTCCCTTTCGCCGCCGCCGGAACCGGCATTGCGCCCAGCGAAGCGAAGCAGTACGACGAAGCGACCGCCGCCGCCAGCGCGCTCGCCTTCGACCCCGGCTGGAAACTGATGGAATGGTTCTTGGGCAAGTGACGGCGAGCCGGCCCCTCTGTGGAAAGTCACTTCCTGCCAATAAAGCGACCAACTTTCTGGAAAGACCATGCAGCGTATGGACTTGGGGAGAGGGGGAGAATGGCCTCCCGCGAAGAAAGCATATGCAATGCGATGTCCGGTTGGGTCGGGATACCGAAGAATTCCTGGGGTTGGTTGACCTCATGATTAGAGGTTAAAGCTTGCGGGTGCCTACGAGTGAACAATAGTCAGAACAACAATGTTCCTCTTGCAAGAAGTTCTTCGATTGCATTGCAAACCAATCCTCTAACTTTTAGTTCAGCAACCAATAGCATTCACACTTCAAGCCGTTCGTAAGACTGTGGTTTAAGTTTACTCTCAACTGCTTGCCATGCGGCGGCGATCCTTTTGGTGTGGTCAATAGATTGTGGCGTATTGGTATCATTCAATCCGCCGTCTGACGAATCCGCGCCGACTGCTTCAAATGCAGCTTCGGTTCTTAATACCGCCCAGAGAATCACCTCACGGGCAAGCTTAATTTGCTTATCACCCCAGGCCTGAGTTAGAAGGTGGATCGCGGAATCCATAGCTAATCTGCGGCGGAGAGGGAGTGGCGGATAAGGCTGTACGCCCGAAAACATGGGGTCACCGAAAAGGCGAAACAAAGTGTTAACAGCGAAACCCCAGTCGAACTGCCACTCTCCAGGGTGTCTCGAGGCAATCGACCATGGCGGGAACTTTTCCCCGGCAATGCGGGCAGTGCCAAGTGCCGAATAACATCTCGCCCTAAGTGACCTTTCGTCAGCATCTACCTCCAGTGCCTGTCGCTCCAACCTCCCTTCTGGTGTACCACTCCATCCTAGTTCGGCGATGAAGGCAGACCCGGTGGTGTACTGTAGGTAATCAACATGGCCTCGGGTAATGTGCGGGACTTCGTGACCGACCAGAAACAATATGGCTTGGTCGGCGAGGTGGTTTGCGTAGAGACAGCGGGCACGGCTCTTCGGCAAGATCGGCCTGACCCCCGCGTTGAATAGACGCTCGGCGTTCGGAATGTGCCATGGGACAGAAGGTAAGTTTGGGTCTTCTGCGTCAGGTTCGCCGATGGTGGGAAAAAGGAGTGGGTGAGCCAGCATCCGGTCAAGAATCAGGTGCAGCATAGACATCGCACCGGCGGTCAGACCGATAAAGTACTTATCCTCGACGCGGGTAGCCCACGCGTTAATTTCCCCACTATTCACAAAATCGAAGTGAATAGGAAGCAACAAAGGGAACATAGCTCGCGCACTTTCAATTAGTTCTTGCGCGATCTTCCGGGTGTGTGCGTATGCTGGAGCAGCAGGGACGTCAGGGTAGTTCTCGATGTCAAGGCGCAGCCCGAGACCATTCGCTGAGCAAACGCCCTCGAAGATTTCCTGTTCCGTCATGCGTCTCCCTCTGACAAACGACTTCATTAACTCACATCCTTGCAGCAGACTCTCACCGCTTCCTCCGCCTCCCCGCGGTCGTCCGGCCCGGCCGGTAGCCGGTCGTCCGCGCTGGTTCCGCACCGCGCTCCCCTGGCTCCTCCCCCTTGGCTGGGTTGGCCACCGTGTGGTAGTGATCGCCCTTCAGGGCGGCGTTGGCCTTCTTCCGGCGGGCTTCGATGGCCTCCTTCGGTGGCTCGGCGGCGATCAACCCTTCACAGCCACCGATGAGGTCTTGGCGCTTCGCTTCAATCAGGGCTTGGCGGACGTCGAAGTAGTTTTCCGGCTTGAAGAACTGCATGAGCGCCCGCTGCATTTTGCGGTTGTTCAACCCCTTGGCAATGTGCACTTCCTTCTTCGTGAACGGATCGAGACCGGTGTAATACATGCACGTGGCAATGTCGAACGGTGCGGGGATGAAATCCTGCACTTGATCGGGCCGGTAACCACTGCGCTTGAGGTACAACGCAAGATCGATCATCTCGGCGAGGTTGCTACCGGGGTGGCTGGCGATGAAGTACGGGATGATCTGCTGCTTCGGTTTCCCGACGCTGGCGGACGCTTCCCGGAACTGCTTGGCGAAGATCCCGAAGTTGTCGATGCTCGGCTTCTTCATCACGTCGAGTACGGTCGGGCTGGTATGTTCCGGGGCCACCTTCAAACGGCCACCGGTGTGGTGCTCGGCGAGTTCCGCCACGTACTCCGGTGAGAGTTGGGCCAAGTCCATGCGGATACCCGAACTCACGAGCACCTTGCGGATGCCGGGGACTTCGCGGACGTCTTTCATCAGTTGGATCAGCGGGCCGTGATCCGTTCCCATGAGCTTGCAAATGGTCGGGTGGACGCACGAGAGCCGGCGGCACTTGGCTTCCACCTCCGGGCGAGTGCAACGCATTGTGTACATGTTGGCGGTCGCCCCGCCGATGTCGCTGATGATCCCCTTGAACCCCGGATCGGCGGCGAGTTTCTCGACCTCGGCCATCACCGATTCCGCCGAGCGACTTTGGATGATCCGCCCTTGGTGCGCCGTGATGCTGCAGAACGTGCAGCCGCCGAAGCAACCCCGGAGGATCGTCACGGAATCTTTGATCATCTCATGGGCGGGGATCGCTTCAGTGTAACTCGGGTGCGGTCGGCGGGTGTACGGCAGCCCGTAGTACTCGTCCATCTGCGCCTGCGTTAACGGCAGCGCCGGCGGGGTCTGCACCACCGCTTGGCGGTCGTGCATCTGCACCAGCGTCACGGCGTTGTGCGGGTTGGTGTTGTGATGGATGATTCGCGTGGCTTCGGCGAACTGCCATTTATCGGTGGAAACGGCCTCGAAGCTGGGAATCCGTTGAAGTGCGGAATTCGGAGTGCGGAGTTCGGAATCATGAGCGGACAGGAACTCCGTTGTTTCGCGGGCGCCGAGGGCGTAGGCGACCCCGCGGAGGTCGCGCATCTCTTTGACGGTCTGACCTTTCTTGAAGCGCTCGGCGATCTCGACGATATTCGTTTCGCCCATGCCGTAAACAAGCAGGTCGGCTTTGCAATCGAGCAAGATCGAACGCTTAACCGTATCCGACCAATAATCGTAGTGCGCGAGTCGACGAAGAGACGCTTCGACGCCGCCGGCGATCACCGGCACGCCGGAGAAGGCCTCCCGGCAGCGCTGGGAATAGACGAGCGTCGCCCGGTCGGGGCGTAAGCCGATGCGGCCGCCGGGGGAATAGGCGTCGTCGTTGCGGACTTTCTTGTTTGCCGTGTAGTGGTTGATGAGCGAGTCCATGTTCCCCGCACTGACGGCGAAGAACAAGCGCGGCCGGCCGAACTGACGCCAAGGATCGCAGGTTTTCCAATCGGGTTGGCTGAGGATGGCGACCCGGAACCCGGCGGCGGCCAACGAGCGGTGCAAAATGGCCATGGCGAAACTGGGGTGATCGATGTAGGCATCGCCCGTGACAAATACGACGTCCACGGCGTCCCAGCCCAGTGCGGTCATCTCGGCGAGCGTGGTCGGTGCGAACGGGGCCGCGTATTGCTCGTCCCAGAGTTTCAGGGTAAGCTTTTTCGGAATTCGAGCAATGGGCAGGGTCATGGCGATTGTGGTGTTCGGTGTGCGAAGCAGTTCGGGTTGACGGGTCAGTCGCTCTCTATCAATATAGCAGGACGAGAAGGAACGGAGCTGCCCGGATGAAATGGGTACGGGTTTCAACCACTCGAACCCAAAATATACTGTCCCCCCGGCTGAAATTTGTTATTCTGAGAGCGTAAAGTTGGTGCGGAATCGATACATTATTGCACTTCCACGCTCTTCCCGAATCAGGAGAGACACGATGTCACGCAGTCGTTGCTTTTTTCTCGGCCTCATTTTCGTTTGCAATTTGTCTGCAACATTGGCTCAAGACGCCCCGTCGTTGACGCTCAATTACCGGGAATTGACTCAGCGCGAGCCGCTGAAGTTTCGGATGAACGGCGCCGATCACACGGTCCCAGTGGGTCTGTTGAACTGGGATTTCCCAGCGACAACCTTTGCCACGGTCGGTTTCGATCCCAAATTGACTTCGTTCTGCCTAGAGCCACTCTTGCCCGTGGTGGCGGGTAACCAATACAGCTTTGAGATGGACAAGTTCGGGACGCCGAAAGATTTCAATTTGAAAGACGACGAAGACGGTCGCAAGGAGGCGGAGCGGCGAACGAAGTTCGTGCGGGAACTGTACGGACGCCACTACGCCGACGTGCTGGCCGATCCGAAAGTGGCCGCACCGGCATTCCAAATTGCACTTTGGGAAATCCTCTCCGAAGCGACGGTTCCGGACGGCCCAGCCCCGTACAGCTTGAACTCGGGTACGTTCCAAACGAATTTCCCGAAGGGCGACGCGGCACCGGCTTACGTCATCCAAGCCCAGAAATATTTGTTGGGTTTGACCGGGGACGATGCCCCATTCGCGGACAGCCCGGCTTTAGCTGGCCAAGGATTGGTGCGCTTGACGGGACTGCGGAACGCGGAAGGAGTGCTTGCACAATCACAAATTGCGCTGCGTAACGTAGGCGGTGTTTCCAATTCGTCTTCGGGTTACGGTGGCAATTCGGATGGCTTTGGCCCAGTTGGCACTTCGGTCGGCGGCGGCTCGGGCCGGCTGTCACCGTCGTTGGGCGGACTCGGTGGTGGTGGAATTGGTGGAGGTTTCGGAGGGGGAATCGGCAGTGGATTTCCACTGATCGGGGGAATTGGAACGACGACATCGAGCACCCCGAGTTCGGCCGGCACCGGCACGACCAGTCCTCAAACGGGGACTGGGACATCAAACCCGAGCGACGCAAATCCAGTGAATCCGAACCCGAACCCCAATCCGAACCCGAACCCGAACCCCAATCCGAACCCCAATCCGAACCCAGTGCCCGCGCCGCCGGCGCTGATTTTGGGTTTGATCGGAGCTGGGTTATTCGGCTTGCGACAGTATCGCCGATCTCGAAGCCAAGCTTGATCCAAGTCGGTGGGCGATCCACGCTACGTGGCCGGGTTTGCATGATTGCATGCGACCCGGTTTTTTGTTGGTCGTGCGAAACGCAAACGAGGCAACTATACTCCACATGGGTCAATTTGAGCTTTTGTGGCGAAACGACCGATGAAATTCAGGGTTAACCCGATGCGTAAGCATCGGAAACCACAAACAACTCCGCCGATGCTTGCGCATCGGGTTAACCTGTTTCAAGAAAACTCAGTCTTGCCCGTGAGAAGCATATGCAGGAAGTCGTGGAATACGGGGGCTGGAAGAACAACCTCCGGCTCACCAATGGTTCGGTCGAACTGATCGTCACTCTCGATGTCGGCCCACGCGTGGTCGCGTACCGCCAGCCGGGCGGCTTCAACGTGATGAAGAACTACGAATCGATGATGGGCGGCACCGGCGAAGCCGAGTGGCAGATCCGCGGTGGTCACCGATTCTGGCTCGCCCCGGAAGATTTGACACGCACCTACTTCCCCGACAACCGACCCGTGAAGTGGGAACCTCTCGGCGAACACGGAGCGAAGTTCGTTCCACCGCCCGAAACCGAGTACGGCGTGCAGAAAGAAATGCAGTTGAAGTTGTCGCCGACCGGGACGCGGGTCGAAGTGGTGTTGAAGGTGGCCAACACCGGAACCGCATCGACGGAACTCGCCCCGTGGGGGCCGACCGTGATGGCACCGGGCGGGGTCGAAATCATCCCGCTACCGCCGAAAGCACCGCACCCAGGCCACCCGAGTCGGGCAAAGTCCCCGGCTGATTATGCACCGAATCAAGAGTTGATCCTCTGGCCCTACTTCGACTTCGCCGACCCGCGTTGGACATTCGGGACGAAGTACGTCTTCTTGAAGCAGGATTCCAACTTAGGCCCGACGAAAATCGGGTTGGCGCACCGCGAAGGATGGGTCGGCTACCTGAACTCGAGCATGCTGTTCGTGAAGCGATTCGACTACCGCGCGGGGGCTGTTTATCCGGATCGCGGAACACGCTACCAGACCTTCAGCAACGAAGAGATGCTGGAAATGGAAACCGTGGGCGAACTGGTAACACTGGCACCGGGACATTCGGCCGAACTCCGCGAGAGCTGGGAACTGTTCGGGAATGTCGGCCCCGTGCTAACGGAAGCCGATGCGGATCGGGTGATCCTGCCGCTACTCGGCTAGATCGTTTCGGCACCGAATGCGAGTCGAACAATCTCGCGCAGATCCGCCTCGTCGATTCGTACCAAGGCGTCCTCGACCGTCACCCATTCTCGGTGGCGTTGATTTTTCTCGGGCCACTCCATGCGTTCGGTGGTGACCGTCATCACGTAGACCACCACTACGTGATGCACGCCGTTCTTTTCGTAGGCGAATCGGCCGAGCGGTTCGGGTTCGACCCGCCCGAGGAGTCCGGCTTCTTCCCAGGCTTCGGCGAGCGCCGCTTCGCGGGGGGATTGGTGGGCTTCGATTTGCCCTTTGGGAATCACCCAGCGCCGGCCGCTGCGCGACGTCACCATACAAATGCGGCCTTCGCGGAGGGCCAACGCGGCGGCTTGGAGAATCGGTTCGGGCATGGGCGTGCTTGAACTCGGTACCGGGCACGGAAGTATTCGGTAATATGTAGTTCTGCGGTCTGGCTCCGGCCGGTTTCACCAGCGCTTTTTTTGGAAGTCCGTTTCCCGAGAGTGCCAATACCAGGAGCCATATGACCCCTTCGGTACTTTCGGTGCGGCAAGCGATGCAGGCGGATCCCGTTCTGGTACCCTCGGATTGTCCGGTGCGCGACGTGCTGGATCTCATGAATCTCCAGCGCATCGGTTCCGTGCTCGTCGTCGATCCGACCGACCGGCTGCTCGGGATTTTCACGGAGCGCGATTTGCTCCGCCGGGTGGCCACCGCAGAAACCATCCAATGGCGCGATCTGCCGGTCTCCCAGTGGATGACGACCAATCCGCACACCATCGAACCCGAACTGGGATGGGAACAGGCCATCGAGGCCATGCAGCGGTTGAAAGTCCGTCACCTCCCCGTGCTCGAAGAGGGCCGCGTGATCGGTCTGGTTTCGACGCGCATCCTCATGGCGAGCCGGGCCGAGTATCTGAATGAGCGGGTCGATAACCGGACGCGGGAACTGAGGAGTTCCAACGAAGCCCTCATGGCCCGCGATTCTGAAGTCCTCCATAACTTGCGGGCGGCCGGCCGATTGCAGACCAAACTGCTGTTGCCGCGCACCCCGCCCGATTGGCCCGAGTTGAAGTGGGCGTTCCATTACGCGGCGCTCGATCATTTGGGTGGGGACTATTACGATTTCGCCACGCCCGGTGCCGACCACTTGGGAATTTTGATCGCCGACGCCAGCGGGCACAGCGTCGCGGCCGCGATGGTCGCCGTGATGGCTCGCTTCGCCTTCGGGGAAGTGGCCAACGGCACCATCAGTCCTGGACAGGTGCTTTCGGAAATGAACCGCCGCCTGATGGATGTGGCCGAGGAACGGTTCGTGACGGCGTTCTACGGAGTGTTGAACCGGCGCACGCGGGTGTTTCGCTATTCGAACGCCGGTCACCCGTACCCGGTGTGGTACCAAGCCAAAACGGGCACCGTGAAGGAAATTGCGGCCCAAGGGTTTTTGCTCGGCATCATGCCCGACGAGGTATACAGCGAACGCGAAGTGATTCTCGAACCGGGCGACGCCATCGCGTTCCACACCGATGGCCTCGTGGAAGCGCGCAATGAGATCGGTGAGCAATACGGCAGCGAGCGACTGATGGAATGCATGAGTCGGGCTGCGTCGAAGAGCGAAACGACTCTCCGGGACGAAATCCTCGCCGACCAGCGCGAGTTCTCGTCCGATGTGCCACTCTCCGACGATCTCACCCTCGTCGTCTGCCGCGTGGAGTGAGACGACGCGGTTTATTCGTCGTTCGGAAATGATAACTCTAAAAATGTCTTGGTAGGCTTCGGTGCGATCTTCCCGATGTCGTAGGTGTACGAAAACGCTCCGAGGAGTTCGCCGGTCTTCGCGTGGCAACTCACACAGCTCTTACCTGCGTAGATCGGCCCCATGACACGGGCCACTTTGCCGGGAATGGTTTCGGCGTACACATTTTCGCCTTCCCGGAGCTTTTTCAGCCCGCGTACCTCAAAAGCATCGAGTGGCCGCGTCAGGATTTCACCGATATTTTTGCCCATCGGCACATGATCCGATTCGTACATCACCGGTTCCGGATACATCACCAAGCCGACGAGTTGCACAGTGCGGAACTGCCACGCTTCACCCGGCAACACTGCATCAGTCTGTGACGGGCGTGCTAACTCAGCGGCACGTTTCTGGAAACTCGCGTGAGGTGGTTCGCCTTGGGCACGGACGCTTCGTGTTCGACCCCCGACTCCAAAATCGGGCGATTGAGATGCGGGCGAACGGACAATATCTTGCTCGGCATAACTTTCTGCTACGAAGATTCGACTGATGCCGAACTGCGGTTTGTTGAGGAACATTTGCGTAACGCCAT
>JANXWE010000268.1 GCA_025351325.1 Fimbriiglobus sp. | reverse complement strand
TGGCACACACCGCGGCCCGTTGTCGAAGCCGAAATCGTCCCGGTACTTGGTGCGGTAGGCGAACTTCCAGAGTTCCTTACCACTGGCCGGATCGAGCGCTGTCAGCACTTCGTCATTCTCGATCCGGTGGAACAGAAACAGCTTCCCATCGGCGACGGAGACCCCGGCGAAGCCCGTGCCGACGGGGATCTTCCACGCCACGGGTGGGCCTTCCTTCGGCCAGTCCCAGTTCAACTGCGTTTCCGCACTCTGACCATCGCGCGTCGGCCCCAAATAGCCGGGCCAATCGGCAGCCAGGAGCACCGGAATGAGGAGGACGAGATACTTCAAAGGGGACTCTCCGGGATGCGTCGACCGAATGGTTTGGATTTTGATTTTACCCTGAAAGGGTTACATCCCACAGCCCAGGGTCGCACGCTTCGTGCGCACCCTGGGTTAGTAGCGACCCCCATCACTTTTTTCGTCCCGTCAGCCACGACAGCACGAACAGCAGCAGTGTCAAGATCCCGAACGCGATGGTCACCGTGCCATTGCTCTCGGCGAACGGCTTCCCGAACACCTCCACCGTTTCGAGCTGCTTGCCGATATCGAGGGCTTCACGCCAGCCCCAGCGAGATGGGGCGAGATCGAGGAATGCGGCACACAACGCGGCAATGGAGCCACCAGCGATGTATCCGGAGCTGAGGAGCACACCGGGGCCGGAGTCGCCTTCATCAGGCTTGTTCCGCAGTTTGTCCACCACCCACCGGAGGATGCCGCCCAGGAAGATGGGGGTACTACTCGATAGCGGTAGGTATACACCCACGGCGAACGGCAGCGACGGCACCCCGGCGAGTTCGAGCGTGACCGCGATTAGCACGCCGATGAGCACCAAATCCCACGGTAGGTTGCGATCCAAAATACCGTCGATGATGAGGGCGACGAGCTGCGTCTTGGGTGCCTCGAAGCGTTTGATCTTCGCACCCCGTTTGTCCTCCATTTCGGCATCTTCGTATTCGAGTTTGCCGTTCACGGCCGGGTCGCAGAGATAGGCAAAACTCCCGTCTTCGTTGACGAGGTATCGCCCGGGTGGCACGTCGGCCGGCGTTCCCGACTTGAGCCAGTCGGCCGGAATCTTGTCGTTCTCGCCGATCACCAACACACGGTACTCGGTGGTGTCCGCCTCGTACTGGCCGGAATGCACGGTATCTTTCCCCGTCAGTTTCTCGACGAGTACGGTCGCTTTCGGCAGGAGTTCGGGCCTCTTGGTGTAAATCGTCCACGCTTGATTCAGCAGGATGAGCACGAGGCCGACTACCAATGCCGACGTCAACGAACCGATGAGGATCGCGTACTGTTGGTACCGCGGAGTCGCCCCCAACAGGTGCCCGGTCTTGAGTGCTTGCGAGGTGGTACCGCCGTTGCTGCACGCCACGCAGACGATGCCCGCGATAGTCAGCGCCAGCAGTTTGAGTTCCTTCCCGAGGGCGATGACCCCGTACTCGGAGAGGGCCAGCAAGATCACGCACGTGAGCAACAGCGTGGCGACAGTCATGCCCGAAATCGGGTTACTGCTCGATCCAATTTCCCCCGTGAGCCGACTCGACACGATCACGAAAAGGAACCCGAAAAGCAAAATCATCCCGGCGCCCGCGAGGCCACCCCAGGTGAAGTTGAGGCCCATTTGCGGTGCCGCCATGAGCGCCAGCACCATGCCGAGGCAGCCGAACAGCACGAGGCTGATGGGGAGATCCCGCTCGGTGCGGAGCGGTGCCCCCGCGTTCGCCGTTTTCTTCCCGAGTACGTCGCGCAACCCGCCGACCACGGCGCCGAAAATCACCGGCAGTGCCTTGATCATGCTGATGATGCCACCGGCCGCGACGGCCCCCGCCCCGATGTACAGGATGTAATTCTCGCGGATCTGCTTGGCCGTCATGTTCTTGATCAGTCCGACATCGATCTTCGTTTTGCCGTCGACATTGCTCTTCGCCGGGGGCAGCACGGTATCGAGGTTGTCGCCGAAGTAGACAATCATGGGCGCGATCACCAAGTACGCCAACACGCCGCCGGCGAGCATGATGCTGCCGATGCGCGGGCCGATGATGTAGCCGACGCCGAGGAGCGGGGCCGACATTTCGCAGCCGATCGCCGCACCTTTCAAGCCGACGACTTTGCCACCTTCTTGTACAAGCCAAAGCGACTTGCTGGCTGTGTCGCCCCACAGCTTCAAACCGAGCATGGCGAACTGGTAGACGAAGCCGAGAACCAACCCGACGACGAGAATCCCCGCGGTGCTGCCGCCTTTCTCGCCGGCGATCAAGACGTCGGCACAGGCGGTGCCTTCCGGGTATTTCAGCTCCCCGTGCTTCTCGACGATGAACGCCCGCCGGAGCGGGATCATCATCAAAATCCCGAGTAACCCCCCGAAGACGCCGACGGTCATGACGCGGACGATGTCGATGTCGTAGCCGATCAGCAGCAGTGCCGGCATGACGAGGCCGACGCCGAAGGCGATGCTCTCGCCGGCGCTCCCGGCGGTCTGCGCGGTGTTCGATTCCAACACGCTGCGTTTGCGAAAGCCGACGGCCGACATCACGCGGAAGAGGGCGAACGACAGCACCGCCACGGGGATACTGGCGGACACCGTCAGGCCGACTTTGAGGACCAAGTAGATCGACGACGCCCCGAACAGGATGCCGAGCAGCGATCCGATGATCAGCGGGGCGATGGTGAATTCCGGCGGCGACTCACTCGCGGGAATGAACGGTTTGAACTGCGGCGCGGGGGGCACAGGCGCGGCCATGGGCGATCCATCCAAATCTGGGAACGACGAGAGAGGACTCGCCTAGATTCGCCCGTCGGTGCCCCCGTGGCAAGGGGGATTTGTAGGAACTGGGAACCCACGCCGACTCACGCCAACGCCACGCCCACTTCGGAGGCGATCTTCAGAACCCGCTCGCGGGCCGTCCGCGCGGCGCCGTCCGGGTCTTCGTGGTAGGTGTACAGTTCGATGGTCACCCACTTGTCGTATCCGACGGCATGCAGCGCTGTCAACGTGGCGTGGAAGTCGATGACGCCTTCGCCGGGAACCAAGTGGTGGTGCTTCCTCGTCGCGGCGATGTCTTCCAGGTGGACGTGCTGAATCAGCGGGGCGAGTTTGTGAACCGTCGCCGCAGGGTCGTCTTTCACGCAGTAGAAGTGCCCGATGTCGAAGTTCAGCCCGAGATACGGCGACTGGAAATGCTTGGCGAATTCGAGGTATTGATCGGCCGTTTCGATCAGCAAATCCGGTTCGGGTTCGATCAGCAACGGCACCTGCACCTTCTCGGCGTGCTCGACCACGGGCTTGAGCATCTCGACGAACAGCTTGAGCGCATTCGCCCACGTCATGCCGTCGGGAACCGGGCCACCGGGTTCCGTGGTGATGCACGGGGCACCGAGTTCCTTCGCCAAGGTCAGTGCCCGGACGGTGTGGTCGATGCGCACCTGGCGGTAATTGACGTCCGGTTCGAGCCACGAGGGGTGCCAGTACTTTTGCCGTCGGTCGTTCACGGCGTGCATCATAAAAGCGTTGACGTTGCTGAATGCCAAGCCATTCTGCCGCATGGCGTCGCGGATCACCTGCTTCTGCCCCTCGAGCAAATACGCCGGCCAAGCGTGCGGCACATCGGCCATCAATTCCAGCCCGGTGTAGCCGAGCGCCGCCAGCCGCCGCGCGGTGTCCGGGAAGGAGGAGTTGAGGTAAGCGTTGGTGCTGAATGCAAGTTTCATGGGGATCGGGATCGGAGAGTAGGAGAACACGGATAAACACAGATCGAAAACGGGATGAAGAGGATCAGATATAACTAGAATCAGGAACCTCGTGCGCGGCAGGCCTAGGGAGTGCGGTTTTCTTGTCGGAATCGAAAACTTTTCGTTTGATCTGTGGCTTCGGACCGAAGTTGAGCAGCAATCCGACTTCGATGCTAGTGGACTTCAGATAATTCAGAAGTTGTGCCTCATGACCCGGTGTGAATTGTTCGACCGCCTTCAATTCGATGATGACGGCGTTCTCCACCACCAAATCCGCGAAGTAGCTGCCGACCTCTTGGCCATCGTAATACACATTGATTTTAGCCTCCGATTCCACGCTCATTCCGCGTTTCCGCAACTCGTGCATCAGTGCCCGGTGATAAACGGATTCCAAGAAGCCCCATCCGAGAACATTGTAGACTTGATAGAATCCGGCGATGATGCGATCCGTCAACTCTTCATGCTTCATGATGCTTCTGTGTCCTATTTTTTGATCCTCTTCATCTTGCCTTAGATCCGTGTCATCCGTGTTCGTAGTTTAATCTTTATATTTCCAAATAAGATTCCAGCATTCCAAACTGCACGCTCAAGTCGTGTTCCTTCACCCCCAAAGGCGACTTGAAAAAGCTGGCCAAGGCCGTCACAGCACCGGATTCCCCCCGCCGCTGCGCCAGCAACACCAACCGGGCGAGGTCGATCACCAGCGGCGCCGCGAGGATCGAGTCGCAACCTTGCCAAGTGAATTGCAGCGTCATCTTTGTGTTGAGAAATCCCTCGAAGTGGATGTGATCCCAGGCCACTTTCCAATCGTCCAGCGATTCGATGTATTCGATGCTGACGTGCGACTGCGGCTTGTACCCGAGCAACTCCGAGAGCAGCGCGTTCTTGCTGCTCACCTTGCTCGCTTTGTTTTGCGGATCGTTGAGTACCAGTCCGTCGCGGTTCCCCAAAATGTTGTGGCCGACCCAGCTCAGCACTTTCAAATTGCGCTTGGCGAACATCGGGGCGAGTGCCGACTTCAGCAGCGTTTCGCCGGTCTTGGCGTCCTGGCCCGCGTGCGGCACGTTTTTGGACAGTGCCAACTCTTCGAGCGCGGGAATGGTCGCACCCAGCGAGGGCGTGAGATTCACATAGGCGAAGCCGACATTCATGGCCGCATAGGCGTACAGGCTACTGGTCGGCAGCGCCGGCTCGTTCCGATCCAAAGCCGCGTTCAACGCTTTCAAACTTTTCTGCGCGTCGCCGAGTTCGAACACCGGTTCGGTGGACGCCACGTTGATCACGACGACTTGGTCGAGCCGGTGCTCGGCCGCAAAGAATTTCAGATCCTTTTCAATAGCGGCGATCGCTTGCTTCGGGGTTTCGGCATGGCGGACATCGGGGCGATCCGCGAGGGCCGCAATCACCGCATTGGGCCGGTAAACCACGCCGGGGCGAACATTGGCACTCCAGATTTCCAACTGCGGGCCGCACGCTTGCAGCAGGCTTTCGTTGAAGATGTTGCTGCGGGCCATTAACTCGGCGGTCGACCGACTGAACGAGGTCTGGCGGATGTCGTGCCCACCGACGACGAACTCCGCCGGAGCGTCGAATTCGATCCCGTTGAAGCGGGGCAATGCGGTGACCATGCCGACCGGTTCGGCCAGCCCTTTGGCGAGTGCGGCCAATCCGAGGGCGGTCGTCGAACCGACGCCGCCGAAGGCCCCGATGAGCCACAAACCAACGCGACGCGGAGCAGGCATGGAACACATCCGAACGGGGCAAAAAAGAATTCGGCGGGTGAGTGAACTCGGCACTGTGGTTGTATCGAACCACTACGGTTGTTCTGCGCCCACCAGTGGCACTTCCCGGCGCAATCTTCGCCAGGCCGCCCATCCAAACCATACCAGCACCGGAGTGCTGACTTGCAGCAGGATCACCACTTGGCCATCCGGATGCGGTTCCCACACCACTTGACTCCGCTCCGGCGCCAGCTTCGACCACACCCACACTTGCAAGCGACAAAAGTCTGTCGAGATCAGCAAGGCCACCCAAAGGATGCTCAGGGGAATCACCCACTCGCGGCGATTCGGTGCCCGCAGCCACCAGAGATAGCCGGCCACGAACGCGATGGCCCATTCATAGATGAGCGCATGCGGCGACGCCCAGAGCGTCAGCAGCACCACTGCCCCGAACATCGCCCGTAGATCTCGTTTGTGTTTCCGCCAAATGAGCACGAACCATGCCACGCCCACTAGCGCGGCGGCCAGTGTGGCTCGCCCTTCCCAAGGCGTGCGCACGGTGCTCGGAAACAGCAACCGAACAAAGGCACGCGGGGTGTGGTTTTTCCACCATTCGAACCGGTCGAACTTCAGATTGTCCGGCAGCGTCGCCACGAACTGTTCCCAGGCATTCGGAATGATCGCGTAGCTACCGGCGCAGAGGATCACCACCGTTGTCGCGGCACCGAGAATACAGGGCCACAACCGGCGGACGTCGAGCAGCGCCCAGACGACCAATCCGATCAGCAGCGTCGGCTTGAAGGCGAGCAACCCGGCCGCGAGTCCGGCGGCGAACGGCCGGCGATTCGCCAACAGCCGGTACGTCCCGCAGAAGACGGCGAAGCTCAGCAAGCTGTTCTGCCCGTACTGCATCACGGCGAGAACCGGGTAAAACCCGACCGCGTGCCAGAGTACCTGCCTAGGGCGATCCGGTGCCAGCCAACGCACCCCCGCAACGAGTGCGAGCAGGGAGATCACACTCCAGATCAGGGCACTCCACTGGTACGGGAGCCACGCCGTCGGCGTGTAAAGCAATGCGTAAAACGGCGGATTGCGGAAGGCTTCGAGGGCCTCCCACTTCCCGTGAAATAGGTCCGACTGATACTCGGCCACGAAGCCGATGTCGTACATCGACCCGGCGGGCAACGTCGGATCCAGTACGATGCGCCCCGCGGTGTAGAAGGCCAAGTGATCCATCGTCACGACGAGATCGAAGTAGTCGTACGGGGGAGTACCCAGCACGTTCTGCAGGAACCACCCGAGCCAGCAGAGCAGAACGAAGATGGATCCGATCCAGTAGTTTCGGATCAGCCAATCGGTGATGCGCCGATTCATTCCGGACTCGGTTCGCCGGGCGGATCGAGGATCGGTGGCACGATGGTGCCCGAGGCGGGTAGGCCCGGCAGGCCGATCATCGAGTTGCCACGCAAGCCCGGCATGACGTGCGTGGAGTCGCCGAGTTTGCCGGGCGTCGAAATCATGATCGGTTTGATTTCGCCGGTGTCGGTATCGAGGACGATGCAGGTCTTCGGGTTGGCCCGGAAGAGCGCCCCCGGATTCGCCACGACCGTACGGCCGGTCTTGTGCTGCTCGCGGACGTGCGTGTGGCCGTAGAACACGTAGTCGAAGTAGTCCGAGTGCTCGAGTTGGTAGAGTTGGTGCCGTTCGTGACTGTGCACCCAAGCGACCCGTTTGCCGCCGATTTCGATGGCCCCGAAACTCTCGTTGTGATGGCCGCCGATGCTTTTGATGGCGGCGGTCAGACGCACCCGATCTTTGTCCCAGTTGCCGAAGACGAAGTGGGTCGGGATGTCGCGGAAGAGCAGAACCGTGTCGGGTGATTCGATGTCGCCGCAATGGAGGATCAAATCCACCTGTTGCTCGGCGAGGAGCCGGAGGGCTTCTGCGATCGCTTCGCCCCGATCGTGAGTATCGCTGACGACGCCGATCCGCATGACGTCCTCAAGGAGTCCGGTCTTTGATCCTTCCCATCTTGTTTACAATACCGGAGTCCGAACGGCGCGGGAAGATTCGTTTCGCCGCCTTCACTTCTTGGGCGCGGGGAAGACGATGGCCCCGAGCAATTGGCCTTCCCGGGCACTGGTCTTGCCACCCTTCTCGGGGCTGGCCAGCACCGACACCGCCACTTGATCGCCGTTCGGCCCCGCGAACAAGTAGAAGGTCTGGAGCACATCGGCCCCGTCCTGTTTCCCCTTCGCCGCGACCTTGTAAAGCCAGTGGCCCGCCGGAGCGCCGACGACACCGTCCTCGGTTGTTTCCGTGGGTGTCCAGCCTGGCAACTTGGCAAAACTCTGCTTGAATTCCTCAGCGGTGGCATGTTGGCCCGGTTCGGCTTTCTTCCAACTGCTCAGTGTTACTTGGGCGATGAACTCAGCCTTTTCGACCAAGCGAATCAGCAGGTGCTGATCGGTGCGACCGACGATGACCCACTCCCGCGGGTAGGTGAAACTGTATTTGCCATCGACATCAGTGTACCGCAAGATCGTCTGCTCCGGAGTCGCTTTCCCAGCGGGGATTTTCTCGCGGACTGTGGCGTTCAGCTCCTTCGGCTCCTCGGCCAACACGGTTCGTTTCAGTGCGATGGTCGCCGTCAACTCGGCCGCCGGACTGGCCGGGCCTTGGCCCCGGTCGTCAGCCTGTTCCCAGTTCAGTTGGCTGATCCGAGACGATTTCAGATCGAAGCTGCCGCTGGCCTTCACGGTGGTTTTTGTCGCCGCTCCCAACTCGACCCCTTCCGCGACACCCACAATTGTGAACTTGGCAATGCCGGCTTCGACGGAGATCAGCATGCCGACTAGTTCGTTCTTGGTGATCCCTTCGAACTGACACGCATGTTGCACCGCTTCGCTCGCCAGCGTCCAGGTTTCGCCCGGTTTCAGCTCTTTGTTCGGCAACAATCCCGCGAGCACCATCGTGTCGAAGTGCTCGGCGATCAGTTCCAACTCTTCCCGGAACAGCGGCCCGAGTGGGCTGTAGTGCACGGTGCCCGTTTCCGTGCGACCGGCGACGGTGACCCGGCGATCGTCCGCGAGTTCCCGCGCCGATTTCTCGCCCGAAACGACCGAGTTCGACTTCGCTTTTTCGTAGTGCCGAATCACTTTGCCGGCCCCGCCGCGGGCATCAGTTGTTTCAATGCGTTCCACGAAGCGGTGGCTCGCCTCGGCCTTCAATGGCAGTGCGTCCGGCTTGCCGTTGCGGTCGACTTTCAGCTTCCCGGCCACCGTCAATTCCAGCTCGTAGCGGTGATACTCGCCCGGTTGCAAATCTTCAGCCAGCTTCACGTTCTGAGCGAAGCTCGGCGTTGCCAACACGCCGCCAACCAGCGCCGCGAATAGAAGTCGAACCATCACACATCCCCACAACAGCGTGTCAGCAGAATGGGGGATATAGCGTGACAACGGGAGCAGCGTCAATGCCGGTGTGTGCACCGCTCCACATCAGATCTCCAAATTGTCCGTTTCGGCGGCGAAGCGGATCGGATCCATCACTTCGATGGTGTCGTTGAGGGCGTTCATCTGCCCGAGGACGCTGAGCGACAAGCACAGGTACGTGCCGAAGGTGATCACCGCATGGCAGGCGAGGCCGAGGACGACGAGGAACGCTTCGTCGGCCCTGGCCCAGTCGAAGGCAATCGAACCGACCAGACGGGCCACGCCGGCCAGCATGGTGACCCAGAAGATCCGACCGATGGCTTTGTACGACCGGTAGCCCAGTTCCACGGCTTTGCCGTCTTCCGCGTAGTTCTGGGCGATCACCCCGACGAGCACCATCCGGGTGAATTCGAACACCGCCGCGAGGATTCCGAAGTACGAGAGCGGGTGCCCCCACAGGAGCCGGGTGGGCTGTTCCGAGAGCAGCGGGAGATCGGTGACCATCCCGAACAGGTCGTAGACCGGCTGAAGTTGCACCCAGAGTGCGTCGGTGGAGCTGACGGTGAATTCGCGTCGAGCTAGGCCGATCAGCGCACGTGTGGCTTGCAAGATCGCAAAGAGGACGTGCAGCGAACAGACCGCGCAGCCGAGGTAGCCGAGGTAGCGGGCGCGTTTGGTTCCGAGTGCCACGCAGACCATGCCGATCCCCGTGAGGATGGCTTGCAGACCCGCGAGGATGGCGCACAGCGGCACGGCCACCATCACGGTCGCCCCGAGGATTTCCTTGGCGTCCACCGAACCGCGTCCTTGCAACGACGACGCCACTTCGACGAGAATGAACGTCATGAACGTGCCGAGGATGCCGAACACGATCACCAAGCCGAGCAGTTGAACCCGGGCCGCCCAGGTGAACAGAACGACAGCCCGCCGGGAATGGACGACCAGTTCTTGCAGGCGTTCGTATTTCTGTTCCTTGATTTCGTCGCCGGCTTCCATCACCACCAATTCGGCTTTCACTTTCTTCCGAAGCTCGGCTTTCGCCAAAGAATCGATCTCCGCTTCTTCGGCGGCTTCATCCACGAGCACCGCTTTGGTCGTCTTTTTGGTGGATCGCGTGGCGATTTGAAGATTCGCAGCCGGTTTTGGCTTCGGCTTGGCGAAGGGCAGTGGCAGCGAGACAGCCGGCTCGACTGGGGCTGGGGCCTCACTGACGTTCATCACCGTTTTGCACTGCGGGCAGCGGATCGTGGTGGCGGTCGCCGGGAGGCGCAGCATCGATTGGCAGGTCGGACAGGTGACAATTTCCGACATAATTTCGATTCCCTCGATGACTTCCAGAAGCCTAGCGCGCACAGACCCGGCAACACAGTCCAAAGTCGAATTTTGTCCGATCTCAATTTCCCGGGGAACGCTTCCGCCGGCAGGGTGCAAAATTCAAGCCCCAGCATAAGCGCCGTCGGAAACTTCGAGTGGACTGGGTAAAAGGTAGCGATTCTCCGACCGGCGGCACAACCTTGCACTATTCTCGAACATCCGGCACCGATTCGCCGGCCTCAATCCCGATGATCCCCGGCAACCGCCCACCATTTTTGGTTCTCGTATGGCTATGGAACAACTTTCCCCACAATTGATGAACCGCCTCGTGTTCGCCGTCATCATGCACGGGCTGAACGAAGCGCAAACCAATCTCGCCCTCACGGTGCTGACCGACGCACTCCTCCATCAGAACGGACAAATCCGGGAACTCGCCGTGGTCGCACTCGCCGATCTGCCGGTACCGCCGGCCAACCGGGTTCCCCCACTGACCCAGGCCCTGCTCGACGACAACAGCAAAGTTCGCCGCCGCGCCGCTCGCGCACTCGGCGATCAAGGGTTGGCGTCCCTCTCGGCACTGCCCCAACTCACCCAAGGTTTGAAAGATCAAGATCCGAGTGTCCGTCGCGATTGTGCCGGGGCCATCGGGCGCTTGGGCACGGCCGCTTTCCCGGCCACGCTCGGCCTCATCAACATGCTCAGTGAATTCGAGTACCGGACGCGGGCCGTCGCCGCGGTCGCGCTCAAGCGAATCGGCCGTGCCGCCGTGCCCGCGCTTCTCGAAGCCGTCCGCAGCGGCGACGCCGAACGCCGGGGTCGGTGCGCGGTGTTGCTGGCGAAGATTGCCCCCGATGACGACCGCGTGACCGACATCCTTCAATCGGTGCGGAGCGACAGCGATACCACCGTCCGGGCGATGGCCGACGAAGCACTTCAATTGGTCAACACCCCCGCACCGATCGGCAGTGCGGCATAGTTGACCCGAATGCGATCTTTGGCATGAAAGGTGTGTGACAGGTCGGCGATGGATCGGTTTAAGAACTCGAGCACGTTCCGCTTTTGCAAGCGGAACGTTTGAGCCACTGTCAGGATACGCCGCTCTCCATTTCAATCAGCCCACATGTTCACTTTTGCGGAACGATCGCAACGTCCCCAGTCCGGCGAAGCCGAGGCCGAAAAGCACGAATCCGGCGGGCGCCGGTGTCGGGTTGACGGGCGGATTGGCTTCCCCGAACGAGAAGTTATCCATGTTGAGGAACGACGGATTGTGCGACCGGAAAGTGATGGAACTGATCGCCGAATCCGAGGTGTAACCGAAGAAGGCACGGTTCGGATTGTCGGTAGTGGCCTATCAGTGTGTTGATGCTTCCAGAATCAGTTCTTCCAGCGTCCACTTGTGGTCGGTCAATCCGGCCTTCATCGCCGGGGTCATCTTCAAGGTTTGATGCACCCGGCAGAAGTTATAGTAAGCGAACTGGAGCGCCAGCGCCAGTTCGTGATTCTCCCACTTCTTGCTGAACGCATTCGTCAGCCGGGTCATCCGGCGATTCTGCATCCGAATCGTGAGGTTGTGCCGCTCGACATGCGAGGTCGAAATGCGGTCGGGGTCGGGGTGCCCGTTGCGAGTCGTCTTCACCGTGCCGGTGACTTCACCGGGCGAATACCGTGCGGCCTTCCCGTCTTCTTTCGTGGCGAACGTCTTCACAATCTGCGCGAAGTCCGCGTTCGGCAGAGCGGCGGGAATCGCGTGAGCGTAGGGCTTGAACCCGTCCGTGCTGACTTGGAACCGGCCCGCCGTGGCGAGCGCCAGCTTGTCCGCGAAGTACACCGTGTCTTCCGGGGTGCGGGTGCCGAGATGCCACGCGAGCATGAGCTTCGATTCGCGTTCAATCGCGGTGAAGCAGTAGGCGTCTCCGGCCTCTACCAGTTCGGGATGCTTCGCAACGCGGGTCTTCTCTTTCATGCCGACAAAGCCCCAAATTTCGTCGCATTGAACATCGACTACGGGAAGCCCTTGAATGCGACCGGCCAGCATGAGTTCGCACCGTTCGCCCACTTGGATGATGAGGTCTAGGACGGTGCCCCGGTTGACACCGGACAGGCGAGCGGCCGCGCGGATCGAGACGCCTTCCAAGATCATGGCGAGTGCCCGCACCGCATCTTCCATCGGGATACGCATCGTGCCGAGCGGTGACACCGCTATGTCAGTGACCGTCTTCTTGCACGCCGGGCACTGGTACCGCTGATTCCCTTTGCGATCCTTCCCGAACTTACGGGGTTCGACTTGGCAGATGGGGCAAAGCATGGGAACCACTCCGGAAACGTCGTCAACACAGTGATAGACATATTACTAAACCGGTTTGGAACATGAAAGCCCAAATCCCGGAATTTCGATATTTCGGGATTGTGTCCCGCACGCCGATACTTTACAGTGAATTGAGTGTCATGGAAGACCTAAACGCGGAGACTCTCGGAATGCACGGCCCGATACCTTCCCCTGGCGACTTCATTCGCGAGGAACTGAAAAAGCGATCATGGGCGCAAGAAGACCTAGCCCAGATTCTCGGGCGCACGGCCACACGGATCAGTCAGTTGCTCAAGGGCAAGCAAGATGTGACCCCCGAAATCGCGGTCGAACTGGAGACTGCTTTCGGAATCCCGGCTGCGGTGTGGCTCCAGCGTGAAGCCGAATACCGGCTTGCACTGATGAAGCCCGAAACCGCCGACGTTCGCAAGAAGGCATCGCTCTACGAACTGGCACCGATTCGCGACATGGAAAAGCGCGGATGGATCAAGAAGACGGCATCGGCGGAAGAACTTGAATCCGAGTTGACCCGGTTCTTCGGTGTGTCCGATCTATCGAGTCCGCCGGTCATCCCCGTTTCGACACGACGGACGGTGAGCATGGCAGAACAGACCGATCTAAGCCCCGCTCAAAGAGCATGGTGTTTCCGCGCCCGTGCTCTCGCGTCGGAACAAGTCGTGACGCCGTACGATCCGAGCAAGTTTGAAGAATGCGTTCGCAAACTTCGCCCGCTGGCCGCGTTCGCGCCTGAGGCTCGAAAGGTCGGTTCGGTGCTGTCGAATTACGGCATCCGCTTCGCAGTGGTGGAACCGCTGCCATCCGCAAAAATCGACGGCGCCGCGTTCTGGATCGGAGACGATCCGGCAATCGCCATGTCGGTTCGCTACGACCGCATCGACGCATTCTGGTTCACTCTGTGTCACGAGCTTTCGCATGTTCGCCACCGCGACCCCATTTCCATCGACGTTGCGTTGATGGGCGAGGACGCCGTACCGTCGGCGATGAAAGAAGACTTTGAAGAACGGGCAGACAACGAAGCGGCCTGCATGCTCGTTCCGCAAGACAAGCTCGAATCGTTCATACTCAGGGTGGCACCGACCTACCAAAAAGAGCGGATCGTGCAATTCGCTCATGTCGTCAAGATTCACCCCGGCATCATCGTCGGGCAACTGCAACACCGTGGACAAATTGGGTACAGCGCTAACCGGGAAATGCTGGTCAAGGTTCGCCAGCACGCAATCTCCGGCGCGACGATTGTAGATGGATGGGGTCATTCAACGATCTAGGAGCAAGCATGCCGAAGCGCAAGAAACGACGGTACGGGGACACCCGCAGCACACTCTCCAAAGAGGAAAAGTGGCAGATAGTCAACGACTACATCGCAGCCACCGGCGCCGATGAAGTGGACATGAACGAAGTGGCCCGCTGGGCCAAAGCGCAGGGCCGCATGCCCGAACCGAAGCCCTACGATCCGGTGAAGCAGTTCGCGCACGAGCTGTCGGTAGCAGCGCGGGAGGAATACTACATCGACCCGCAGGGAAGGGAAGTGCGGAAAAACCACGTTTACGTCGTCGTCGATCCAGACGGGCGTCGATCATTCCGCTGGGTTGGCATCGAGACGGCAAAGCCCGAACCGATGCACAAGTCCCTACAGGGACGACGGCGCCAAGCCCTCGGCGACGTTCAGCAACTCGACATCGACCGCAAATCCTACAACGAGAACGGCGCGACAATCGAGATGAGCTACAACTTCGATGAGGACTTGGCGGAAGGCCAAATGCCCACAGAGTACCCAGAAGACGCGGAAGGAATCGACGACAACGAAGAACACGCGGAATAGATCACTTCGCTGGCTTCTTCTTCGCAGGTTTCCCCCATCGCGCCGCCGCTGCTTTCTTGGCAGCGGCGGTTCTCTGTTTCGGGGTCATGTTCGCGGCCCGCGCTTTTCCACCCTTCAACCCGCCCTTCCTGCCGAGTGCCACCGCAGCCGGGTCTTTCCCGTCGGGCGGTGGTGGCTCTACGGGCGGTTCGCCGGTGATGGCCTGCGCGAGGTTGAACGCGAAGACGCTGGGATCGGGCATTCGTGGCTTGCGTGAGCGGTTTGGCATGGGTAGTATCTTGCCGCCCGGATGCCCCCGTGTCAAGTGCTGAGGCCCACCAATGCGAACCCTATTCGCTCTTGTCCTGCTGTGTGCCCCGGCCTTCGCTGCGCCCGTGCCGAAGGAATTGAGGAGATTCCCTATCGAGCAGTTGAATGGAGAATGGACCGCTGTTGAAGCCGTCGGTTGGGAAGAGCGCCCAGACTTTACTCTTCATTTCAACAACGGCAAGGTTCGACTCTTCGCCCTTGATTGCAATGCCAAGTTCGACACTTCGACAAACCCTATGCGATTCGATAGCCATCTCGGCAAGGGAATATTCAGAGTCCAACAAGGCGAGTTGCATTTCTCTTGGTGCAATTCGTCAACTGGAGATAGGCCCGAAGATTTCAAAAACGACCTTGATTGCCGCTACTTCATCCTCAAGAGGCAAGTCCCTGCAGCAATGGAATAATCGGGCGATCAACACACTGATAGGCCACTACCCGTTTCCGGTTCGACCGGGTCACGGTCGGAGCGGCAGCGGCGTGCCTCAGCATCATTGTTATTGGTCTGGTAACAGCTGCGGCGTGGCAATTCAGTCGGCCGAAGCATGTTTCTGTGCCGGCTTTCAAGCAAAGCGACGCGCAGCAATCTAAGGCTACGCCGCAACCGATAGAGGTACGCACCGAAAGCACAAAGCCCACAACCGAAGAGATCATTGCGAGTCTTCATGATAGTTTGAAGGCGTTGGAAAAATACGGCCCGGCTCAAGAATTCGCCGACCCCATCAAACCAGCAACCTCCCAATACCCTTCACTTCCAAGCCCAAATGACATGAAAGCAGCCTTTGATAAAGCCGAATCGTCAAAACAAGTGGCGCTCGCGGCATTGGATCGGAAAGAATATCCAACGGCGCTAGATAGTTTGGACCGTTGCGTGGACTCGCTTCGAAGGGCAGAATCACATTCGTCGGATCCAAAAGATCGAGAGATCATCCATGACATGATCACATCGGAGCAGAATCGCGCGATCATCATCTGCTACTCGGGAGTAAACGAATCAAATACTACTAACGGAATTTCAAAAGATTGGCAGCATCGGATTGAACAGTTGGCGTCACCGGACCGATTGGTCAACCTTCACCTAGACTTCGTAGTACTCGATTGGAAAGTATTTGTTTCGTTCGCCGGAGTACAGCAGCACTTGGCGGATTGCTACATCCGTCAGCAAGACTATTCGCGAGCGCAGTGGCATTTCGCGGTTGCGGAATCATGTTTCGAACAATACGAACTCACTGCTCCACAACATATCCTTGCGAGCGCCGAACAGATACGCTGGCGCGCGTTGAATAAATCGCGATTGCGCGACCTGATTGCAGCGAAAGGCATCGTTAAAGGGATATATATTCAAAATAGTGGCAAAATCCAAAGTTGGATCGCGAAAGTAATTGCGGTCAACGGCGACGCGATTACCGCGAGAATCACATTCAGGAGCAGCCTAGCGCCGAGTGGGTTCGTCGAAGGACAACCGGTTCATTTAATCCGAAGTGAAATCAAGGTGATGGAGTCGCCATCGATCCTCGCCGTAGTCCGAGGCTACAGATAGTCGCCGCTCATGTTTTTCATTCAGAATCTTGGCTGCGGCTCGGTTCGCCCTCAGAACTCTGACAATGCGAAATTCGGTAGTGGCCCATTAGTGTGTTGGTGCTGCCTATCGACCTCGTTTCTGCCTATCGTCGCACGATCGTCAGGCTGTCGTCAACACTTCTTGCCGCTTTTCGTTCGCCTCCGGTCGCCGGGCGCGGTAGGTTGTCCCCGGAGAGCGAAACCCAAGTGGAGGAAAGTGCGATGGCAGAGAAGCAGCCAGCATTTATCGAAAGCAAAGCGTCTATCGACGGAAGATGCGCGATGACTTCCGTTCTGTTCGTACTTCTCGACAAGAAGGGGAAGGATGGCAAAGGGACAAGACTTCATCCGCTGGATTGCGTTTCAGCACCATCGCGTGATGAGATCGTTCGTTACGGAGACAAGTCCTACGCCGTCTCATTCACCGACGATCCCAATAGCAACGGGTCACCAGAATACGCAGTGGTCGATCTGATAACCAACGAAGAAACCAATACCTCTAGGGCGCTCGTTCACCTTCGATATTTGCGTGAACTTGGGTGAGGTCGGGGCGGTTCGCATCCAACCATTCCGCCTGTCGTTGCGGCATCACTATTCGCCTTTTGTGCTGAATGGCGGTCGGGCCGTAGTAGTGCTTGCTCAGTTCCTCGTTCCATGCGGCCTTGATCGGCGCGAGTAGACGGAACACTTGGCGGAAGGGCCAAATCAGTATCTCGGACATGCTGGATGCCTTGCTGGGATTGGGAGTCGAACACTCCAATCTTTCGCACCTACGCCATCCCCGCATTGCGGATCAATTCTTCCAGCGTCCTGGGCGGCGGTCAAAATGACCAAACTCATTCCGCCGGGTGCGTCGTGACGATCCGCAAAAGCGGCGTATCTTGAAGAGTGGGGGATGGTAAAACGACTGACCTTTCTCATTCCTGAAAAGTTGGGATAATGCCGTAGTGTC
>JANXWE010000267.1 GCA_025351325.1 Fimbriiglobus sp. | reverse complement strand
CCGTATTCGAGGCATTTATCGGTGTGCAGTGTACCCGCCGAACCCGTGATCCCCTGCGTGATCACGCGGGTATTTTTATCGATCAAGATGCTCATGAAAACCGATCTCGAAGTAGATGGAAGGGGGTTGTTATTTTTGTTGGGACACGACGAAAGAGTCGATGAGAAATTCGCCTGGGCGACCGGTTACCAACGTAACCTGAATCGATTGCATGCCACCACGGAAGGTCGCCATGATCGTCCCTGAATTGCTATCGGAGTTCACGTTCTCGATCGCGATTTTCCCGGAGAACAGATCGTCGATTGCAGCTTTCAGTTTCGCCCGGTTGAAACCTTGCACTTTGTCTTCATCGAACAATGGAGGAGCGATTTTGGCTTTGGCAGTTTTGGTAAGGAGAGCCTCGATCAGCACGGTGTTCTTGGCTGCGATTGCTTCGGCGAACGCCAAGGTCGCAAAGAACTGTGAGGTTTGACCGCCACGCAACGATTTCGCAGTTGGCCCGCTGAAAACGACGTAATCGACGAGCCATTTCTTATCGACGAACATCAGTCTGAGGAACGTCTTGCCTGCTTTTGCCGTGCCCTCTGCGAAGGCGTATTCATCCGTGAGAGAGACGAACTTAGAATCTTCGGTGCCAACGCTAGCTTTCGCACTGTCCAACCAAGTCCGCACGCCGCTTTCGGAATACCCAGCCGCTTTATCCGATTCGAGTTCCGGCGGGGCGATCACTTTCTTGAACGCCGGCGTTAGCATGTCCGAGGTCGCTTTCCCGTCCTGCACGGCCTTCACAAACTTGGCCGCACTGAGTGATGCTGCGCTCGATTCGCCACTCGGCGCCGTCGGCACCGTCGAATCCTTCGGGTTGCTCGCCTGTGTGGAATCTTTCTTTCCACAGCCGATGGTTCCCAGCAGCAACAGCAGGGCGACCGACAATCGAATCGTGTGCATGGTCAATCTCAAGGGGTGTCGGTGGTGGTCGTAGGCCAAGCGAAGAATTCGGACACTTTGCAATGGAAGCCGGGTAGAATCTCGCCACCGGTGAGGTCGTCGGTTTCGTCTAGGGACACTTCGGAACTGTTCGGAACGAAAACGGTAATCAAGCGATCAAGGCCATCAATGGTCCAAACCATCCCAACACCCGCGCTCAAATGTGCTTTCATTCGCCGATGCCACTTGACGAGAGTATCGCGCTGCTTGGGAAGTTCCACAATCAGGCACGGAGGTCTTCCCAAAGCGACTTCTGCAAGCTCCCCGGAACGGGGCAAGTAAATCTCGAAGTCGGCTTGGTCGTCGCCAGCTCGTTTCAAATGCCCGCTATGCAAAAGCAGATATTCACCGAGGATCGTTGAAATCCTTTCTTGGAGTGCTTGATCGATCTCTGCTTCACTCTTCTTTTTGATCCCTCGATTTAATTCTGCATAAATTTCGGCGGTGTCCTCCGGCCAAATCGGGTCGGCCGTGGGCACATCAATCCAGAGTGTCAACCGTTTATTGGGTTCAAACGGCAGCGCTTCCAGAGGACGAAGAAGCCCGTCCTCAAATACCGCATCGACCGTGATCACAGTTCTCGCCACCATGACTCGCTCCTTCACTTCGCCAGTTCCACAACCAGTTTCGCCGCTTCGGTCAACCCGGCTGCCACCCGGATTGCGGGCAACTCGGCCTTCACGCTGTTCAGAATCACGCGGGCCTGCTCGACTTCGTTCCCTTCCAACCGCACGACCACCGGGATCTTGAAGCCGACCTCGCGGCCCGCTTTCACCAGTGCGTCGGCGATGCGGGCACAACTGGCGATGCCACCGAACACGTTGACGAAGATCGCCTTCACCCCGGCGTCGCTGAGGATGATGCGGAACGCTTCCACCGCGTTTTCAGCCGTGACGCCCCCACCGACATCCAAGAAGTTGGCCGGCTCGCCACCGTGGTGCTTGACGATGTCCATGGTCGCCATCGCCAGCCCGGCCCCGTTGACCAAGCAGCCGATGGTACCGTCGAGCTGGATGTAGTTGAGGTTCGCTTTGCCCGCACGAATCTCGGTCGGGTTCTCTTCCGCTTCGTCCCGCAGCGGGGCCAGCTCTTTGTGGCGAAAACCGGCGTTGTCGTCGAAGTCGACCTTCGCATCCAGAACGATCACTTCGCCCTTCTTGGTGATCGCCAGCGGGTTGATCTCGACGATGCTGGCGTCCTTCTCGAAGTAGAGCTTCGAGATCGCCATCATGATCTTCACCACGGCTGCAATCTGGTCGTTCGCAAAGCCGAGATCGTAGGCCATTTTCTGCGCTTGGAACGGCAGCAGGCCCAACTCCGGCGACACCTGCACGCGGAGGATCTTCTCCGGAGTGTCGTGGGCCACCTTTTCGATGTCCATACCACCCGCGGCGGACGCCATCAGAATCGGCAACCCCGTCACCCGGTCGAGTACCATCGAAACGTAGAATTCTTTGTCCGGTTCCGCATCCGCCTGCACGATCAGCGTGCTGATTTTCTGCCCTTCTGGCCCCGTTTGCAACGTCACCAGCGGGTACTTCAGCATCGCCTCGGCCACCGTCTTCGCTTTGTCGCGGTTACCGACGAACTTCACTCCGCCGAGTTTGTCGGCGTAGCCTTTCAGTTGCCCGGCACCCCGACCACCCGCGTGGATCTGCGCCTTCACCATTGCCCCGCCGCCGTTGCTGAGTTTGTCGAAGGCGGCCGCAACTTCGTCCGGCGTCTTGCAAACGATATGCTTGGGAATCGGGGCGCCGTACGCCGCCAGGAGTTCCTTAGCCTGATATTCGTGGACTTTCATGCGTCGATTCTCGGAAATGGGCCGGGGAACTTGAAGGGAGTTATAGGATTCTGGCCGACGGTTGCTACCGGATCCGGTCGTCACTCCATCGGAGTCGAACAGGTTGGATCGCCAACGATGTGCCGACGCGGTGGGCGGTTTGAAAGTTGACCATGAGAACCTCGGATTTGTGAAATTGAGTACACTATTGGTTATAAGCTCCAGAAGATGCGGCGTCAAATCAAAGTTGTGGAATTTTGTACAAGTTTTGAAAATGCCTTCAAATCGTCCGAATCCAACCGCTTGGCAATTCCATGGCAATTCGGGTAACATGCTTCTAACTGCTCTAGGAGACGGCACTCATGCTCGTCGCACGTTGGTGGCTCATCGCCAGTTTCTCGGTCGTATCCGCATCGGTTTCGGCATCGGAACCGACCGATTTCTTCGAACAGAAGATTCGGCCGTTGCTGGTGGAACATTGCGCGAAGTGCCACGGCGACGACAAAGCCCGCAACGGTAAAGAACCCAAGGGTGGTCTCCGCACCGACGGTCGTGCAACGCTTTTGCTCGGCGGCGAAACTGGCCCGGCCGTGGTACCCGGCGACTTAGCCAAAAGTAAGTTGATCGAAGCGGTGCGCTATGCCAACGCCGACATGCTCATGCCACCGAAGGGCAAGTTGCCCGACGCGGCGATCCGAGACTTGGAAACGTGGGTGGAAGCGGGTGCCGTCTGGCCCAACGACCAATCCGAAACGGGATCGAAAAGCGCGTTCGATCTGGCCAAACGCAAGGACGAACACTGGTGCTGGAAACCAATGCTAGCCCCGCCTGTACCAGTGGTTCCCACCAATTCACAGGCAAGCACTCCGGTGGATCGCTTCCTGTTGGCCAAGTTGAACGAAAAGAAGCTCAAATTCGCTCCAGCCGCCAGCAAGTCCGTCTGGCTCCGCCGGGTCACGTTCGCCATCACCGGCTTACCGCCAACCGCACAGCACCTGAGTGAATTCGAGAAAGACACCACCTCCCAAGCCTTTGCCAAAGTGGTGGATCGGCTGCTCGCGTCGCCGCAATTTGGCGAACGGTGGGGCCGGCACTGGCTCGACTTGGTGCGCTTCGCCGAAAGCCGTGGCCATGAATTCGAACCGGACATTCCAAACGCTTGGCAGTACCGGGATTACGTCGTGCGGGCGATGAATGCCGATGTTCCTTACGACCAATTTGTCCGCGAAAACATTGCCGGGGATGTACTGCCCAAACCCCGGTTGAACGCGGCCAATGGTGCCAACGAATCGATCCTCGGTTCCGGATTTTGGCACCTCGGCGAGGAAGTTCATTCCCCCGTCGATATCCGCCAAGACCAAGCTGACCGCTTCGACAACCGCATTGATGTCGCCAGCAAAACCTTCCTCGGTCTCACCGTCGCTTGTGCCCGCTGTCACGATCATAAATTCGACGCCATCAGCACCAAAGATTACTACGCCCTCTACGGGTTACTCGAAGCGAGTGCCTACCGGCAAGTGCGGTTCGACGGTTGGGAAGCCAACCGAATCGTGGCAGCGAAACTGGCCAAATTGCGCACCGAAACTTCTCAAGAACTGAGCGACAAAATCGAGGTGTCACAGCCCACCACGGCAGTCAACCTCCCTTGGCAAACGTGGCAAGCGAAAGCCGAGACCGTCGTCGATTACGGTTCGAGTACCAAGGGCCAATCGTGGTTTCCCGACGACGTCACTTTCGGCAGTGGGCCACGGACTGCGGGTACATTATCGCTCGATAAAACTGCAAAAGTCCGGGTAGAACCTTACACGGCCGCCGTGTTTGACCCCTTCTGGGCCGGTTTGAAAACGTCGGCGGAATCGGCCCCGGATTTCGGGCCACTGGGCAAAATCAACCGCGTCGGGTTCAGCATCCGGACCCCGAATTTCGTGCTGACCAAGAAGAAGCTCTACTACCTCGTGCGCGGCGGTGGCATGGCCTACGCCGCCGTAAATGGGCACACGATTATCGCGGGGCCGCTGCACGGAAACCTGGCGCAAACCATTCCAAATTCGGAAACTTACCGCTGGGTGGCCCACGACCTCGGCGGCTACATCGGCCAGCGGATGCACTTGGAACTGAGCGCCGATCCGAGTACCGAATTCGCCGCGGCGATGGTGCTGCAATCCGACGATGCTCCACCATCCGTTCCGCAAGTTTTGGCTCAATTGGGTACTGTTACTGGCGTTGACGCGATCCGAACCATCGCCGCAAAAGTGATCGAAACCGAAAAGAGCTTGACGAAAAGTGTGACCTGGCAATCCCGGATTGCACTCGCTCAGTGGGACGGCACACCCGTGGACGAAGCCGTGTTCGTGCGTGGCAATCCACGCTCTCCCGGTGCGGTGGTACCACACCGCTCGTTGGAAGCCATTGCCGGTACCGACGGCTTGCAGCACACCACCGGCAGTGGTCGACTCGAACTCGCGCAACAATGGACCGACGCCAAGCAAAATCCGTTCGCGGCCCGCGTCGCGGTCAACCGCGTTTGGCATCAACTATTCGGCCGGGGACTGGTACCGACACCGGACAATTTCGGACTACTGGGGGAAGCACCGACGCACCCGGAATTGCTCGATTACTTGGCCACGGAATTCGTAGCCGACGGCTGGAGCCAGAAGCGGTTGATCCGCCGGTTGGTACTCACCGATGCTTACCGAATGAGTTCGGAAAGCAATCCCGACGCCGATTCCGCCGACCCGACCAACGTACTGCTGCACAAGTTTCGCTCGAAACGACTGGAAGGGGAAGCGATCCGCGATGCGATGCTCAGCGTCAGCGGTCGCCTCGACCCGAAATTGGAAGGGAAGAGCACCCCGATTTTCCTCACGGCGTTCCTCGACGGCCGGGGTCGCCCCGCCACCGGGCCACTGGATGGCGACGGTCGGCGGAGCCTCTATCTCGGGGTGCGACGGAATTTCTTGTCGCCGTTTTTGCAAGCGTTCGACACCCCGATTCCGTTCAGCACCGTCGGTCGCCGGCAGGTCTCCAACGTGCCCGCCCAAGCGTTGATTTTGCTCAACGATCCGTTCGTGTTCGGGCAAGCCGAGGTCTGGGCCAAAGCGGTACTTGCCAAACCGGGCACCACCGCCGAGCGACTCGATGCGATGTATCGATCCGCGTTCGCTCGTTTGCCGACGGACGAGGAGAAGGCGACCTGTACCGAGTTTTTGAAGGGTCAAGAATCGAACGCGAAGTCGTGGGCCGACCTCGGCCACATGCTCTTCAACGTGAAAGAATTCATCTACATCCGCTGAGGCCGGCCATGTTCTTTTCCCGCCGCGAATGGCTCCAGCGTTCCTCCAATGGATTCGGTGCGCTCGCCCTGTCAAGCCTGTTGGCGGCGGAGTCAAATGCCGACTCAAAACTCCTTGGTTTGCACCACCCGGCCAAGGCGAAGTCGATCATTTTCTTGTACATGGACGGTGGCCCGTCGCAGGTCGATACCTTCGATTACAAACCGAAACTCGAAAAGTTCAACGGCCAAGATCCGCACAAAGTGCTGGAAAAAGTGGAGCCCACGCAGTTTGCCAACGTCGGCAAAGTCATGGCGTCGCCGTGGAAGTTCAAGCAGCACGGTCAATCGGGCACCTGGGTCAGCGAACTCTTTCCGCATGTGGCGGGGTGCGCCGACGACTTGGCGTTCATCCATTCCATGGTGTCCAAATTCCCGGAGCACACGAGCGCAAACTACTTCCTGCACACTGGCGCGGGTGTCCAAGGTCGGCCGAGTTGGGGCGCCTGGTGCGGGTACGGCCTCGGTTCCGGCAACAAAGATCTGCCGACGTTCGTGATCCTCAACGGTGGTTTGATTCCACCCGGTGGCCTCGACAACTTCAACAGTGGCTTCCTCCCGGCCGCGCATCAAGGCTCTGTTTTTCGTGCGGCCAATCCGCCCGTCGCCAACGTTAACCGCTTGGAACCGACCGAAGGCCAGCAGGTGGCTAAGCTCAAATTGATGCAGAAACTCGACGCCCTGCGTGGCCCCGGTGGCGACGAGATTGAATCGGCCATCGCCAATTACGAGACGGCATTCCGCATGCAATCGGCCGTGCCCGATTTGATGGATCTCAGTAAAGAGACCGCCGAGATCAAAAAGAGTTACGGACTCGAATCCAAGTACGCACCGACGGTGACCTTCGGCACCGAATGCTTGCTCGCACGCCGACTCGTCGAGCGCGGCGTCCGGTTTATCGAACTCACCTGCCCGAGCGTCGGTACTGACCGTTGGGATCAACACAACGACCTAAAGGGCGGCCACGAAAAGAATGCACTCGCCGTCGATCAGCCAATCGCGGCACTCCTCAAGGATCTGAAAGCAAGGGGATTGTTGAAAGACACCCTCGTGGTCTGGGGCGGCGAGTTCGGTCGCACACCTTTCGCACAAGGCGGTGACGGCCGGGATCACAACCAATTCGGTTTCACCATTTGGATGGCCGGCGGCGGTGCGAAAGGCGGCGTCCACCACGGGGCCACCGACGATTTCGGCTACAAAGTGGTCAAAGATCGGGTGGAGATCCACGACTTCCACGCCACGCTGCTGCACCTGCTGGGCGTCGATCACAAGAAGCAGACCTTCCGCTTCGGTGGCCGTGATATGCGCCTCACCGACGTCCACGGTGAAGTGGTGCAAGCCGTGCTGGCGTGATAATTGTTGGAGTTCAACCTTGAGGTTGTTTTTACTTGACCCACAAGGTGTTGATAATTTGGGGCGAGCCGGGTCTGCGAAGCCCGACCCAAACCGACGTCGGATCTCGAAGACTCGCTCCGACGAAGACAACCTGAAGGTTGAACTCCAACAAACCCCACCGGCTGGAGTATTTCCCAAGCCCCATCCATAAGATTGCTTTTGTTGACCGTGCGAACGACTGACCCAACTCGAACCGGAGGACAGATCGCATGCCGAGACCCGTGATCGGAGTGGCCATGCAAACGCTGCCGGGAAAGCCGGGCGGCGACCTCCCCAACTGCTGGATTATGGGCCATCGGTACGTTCAAGCCCTCTGCGATGTCGGGGCGATTCCCTGGTTAATCCCGCTGTTGCCGGGCGATCCCGAGACCATGAACGCCCTCTTCGAGAAACTCGACGGCGTCTTCCTGACCGGCGGCGTCGACGTCGATCCGAGTTGCTACGGCGAAAGCAAACACCCCAAATGCGGTACCACCGACCCCGACCGCGATGCCATCGAAATCTTGCTGCTCGAACATGCGATGCGAACGCGAAAGCCGCTGCTGGCCGTCTGCCGGGGAATTCAGATTCTCAATGTGGCCTGCGGTGGGACGCTGTACCAAGATGTGAACGAGCAAGTTCCCGCGGCGATGAAACACGATTTCTTCCCAACGCCCGCCAACCCGAGCCGCACCTATTTGGCCCACGAAGTCGCGGTGAAGTCGGGCACACGACTCAGTGCCATCCTCGGCGAAACGGTTGTGCTCGTGAACAGCATGCACCATCAAGCGATCAAGGATCTCGCCCCGAATCTGCTGCCGAGTGCTTACGCCCCCGATGGCATCATCGAAGGGGTCGAGAGCAACACGGATCAATTCGTCGTGGCCGTGCAGTGGCACCCCGAGGAGCTCGCCGAAACGCAACCCGGCATGAAGCAGCTTTTCATCAGCTTCGTGGAAGCGTGTGCGGCGTAGATCGCGGCTGAGCGCTGCACGATGTGGGTTCTCGATGAAGGAGGATATGGATACATGCGAAAACTATCTAAAATCGGGTAGTGGCCCATTAGTGTGTTGATCCCGTCTTCCAGCCTCATTTACGCCTATCGTCGCACAACCGTCAGGCTGTCGTCAACACTTCTTGCCACTTTTCCTTCGCCTCCGGTCGCCGGGCGCAGTAGGTTGTCCCCGGAGAAACTGAAAACCGGAGGAAGAAGCGATGGCACCACCAAAGAAGACTGCCAAAGCTGCGAATGTAAAAGTGGAATTGGCGCCGCTTCCAAAGCACAGCAAAATCAACAACAATCCGCACCTAGTCTATTTCGTCATCCTCGACAAGAGCGGCGTACAGATCGGCGAAGAGATTTGCCCATGCTTTCTAGTGCCCGGAGAAGGCGAATTGATTACTACCGGCGATGGCATCTTTCGGGTCGTCACCGGGCCGTCGGGGTTTGGATTGTTTCCTGACCAAAACGAGAAGAATATCATCGTTCCGTACTGCTATCTTCGCAGGGAAGAGAAAGCTGTTCAACCGACAGGCGACACTGCGCCGACATTCTACGACCCAACAAAACCTCGGCAGTACCCGCACTGATCCTATTCCGACTCTCTGACGCTTCGCAGAAATCGGAGGTAGGCTTCCGGTGGTCGAAGATCATAGTTTCGGCTGATGTTGGACTGGATTCCGAAGTGATGCTTGCTCAGTTCCTCGTTCCATGCGGCCTTGATCGGCGCGAGTAGGCGGAACAGTTGGCGAAAGGGCCAAATCAGTATCGCGGACATGCTGGATGCCTTGTTGGAGTTAAAACGAACTCCACATTGTAACTGCCTACGCCATTCCCGCATTGCGGATCAGTTCTTCCAGCGTCCACGGATGATCTTCCAAACCCGCCGCCATCGCGGGCGTCGTCGGTTGTCTCTTCTTGCCTTCACCACCCGTCGCATCGGTCAACGTCGCGTGCGGACGGCAGAAGTTGTAGAAGGCGAACTGGAGCGCAAAGGCCAGTTCGTGATTCCGCCACAGTTTCGAGAAGGCGTTGGTCAACCGCGTCATCCGGCGGTTTTGCATTCGGATCGTGAGGTTGTGCCGCTCGACATGCGAGGTGGAAATCTTTGCCGGGTCGGGGTTGCCGTGCCGGGGAATCTTTACGGTGCCGATGACCGTTCCGGGCGAATACCGCGAATCTTTCTTGCCGTCTTCCTTTGTGGAAAAGGTCTTCACGATCTGCGCGAAGTGGGAGTGCGGCATCGAACCGGGAATCGCGGTCGTGTACGGCGTGAACCCATCGGTCGAGACTTGGAATTCCCCCGAGGTCGCAAGGGCCAGTTTGTCCGCGAAGTAGGCGGCGTCCTCATACGACCGCAGGCCGACATGCCATGCGAGAACGAGTTTGGTTTCGCGTTCGACAGCCGTGAAGCAGTACGCATCACCCGCGTCTACACGCTCGGGATGCTTGCGAATGCGGGTCTTTTCCTTCATACCAATAAATCCCCACACCTCGTCCACCTGCACATCGGCGACCGCCAAGCCTTTGATCCGGCCTTCCATCAGCCGCTCGCAGCCTTCCCCAACTTGCCCCATCAGGGCTTCCACGGTCTTCCGGTCGTTGCCGGTGCAGCGGGCCGTGGCACGCATCGACATGCCTTCCGCCAGCAGCCGCAGGCACCGCACCGCATCGGCCATATCGAGCCGCATCAGCCCGAGCGGATTCGCCGGAACGTCGGTGACAGTCTTCCGGCACTTGGGGCACTGGAACCGCTGGTTGCCCTTGCGATCCTTGCCGAACTTGCGGGGAGGGACTCGGCAGTCGGGGCAGTCGGGGCAGGCGATGGTGGCGAGAGTGTCCATACATCGCTCTATCGCGATGCGGGATTCTCGCAACCGGACTTCAGCCGTACAGAATGGTGGATTTTCGTTGTGTCTCGAATTGGAATTGCCTAGAATTATCAAAAACCCAAGGACCCTATCCATGACGGATGGGCGGCGGTCAAAATGACCAAACTCATTCCGCCGGGTGCGTCGTGACGATCCGCAAAAGCGGCGTATCTTGAAGAGTGGGGGATGGTAAAACGACTGACCTTTCTCATTCCTGAAAAGTTGGGATAATGCCGTAGTGTC
>JANXWE010000240.1 GCA_025351325.1 Fimbriiglobus sp. | reverse complement strand
AAATCGCGTTCCGTCAGGATCCCCACGAGCCGTTCGCGGGTATCCGTCACCAGCAGCGCGCCGACGCCGCCATCGATCATGCAACGAATCGCCTCCGCAAGACTCGCGGAGGCGAGTATCGTCACCGGCTGCTTTGGCCCGAGTATCGACACGGTGTCGTGCATGAGGCTGCGTTCGACTTTATCGTGCGGTTCGGGGCGATCCAACGAGGTGAGATCCAACAGGCACTTGATGCACAGATCGGTACCGGGCAAGTTCAAGTGCGAGCATGACGGACAATACATGGCGGCCTCCAGACGTTGCGTTTTGTAGCTGGGGTCGCGAAAACTATCGTATCAAGCCGGAGTTGCGTGCGATGCCGGACATCAGCTTGAGGTTGATACCGTAGGTGATCTTCAGAGCCTCGCCGCCCGTGACCGAAAAATACAGCGCGGACGTGGGTTTGTCTTCGCTGCCCAGCATCAGCGTCGCCATGCCGCCGACTTGCTCGTTGCCCGTTGCGATCAGTTGCCCGAGCCGCTTCGGATTGACGACGATATCGAACGCCTTCGCCTCGGCGGGCTTCGCGGACAGCATCTTCTTCAGCATCGGTTTCGATTCGGTGCCGAACGCTGCATAGATCGCTTTCGGCCCGAACGCGAATTGGAACGTGTTCGAACCGAAGACTTTTTCGACTTTCTCGTCTTTTTCCGGTGCCGTGAAATCGTGAATGTTGACGTCGCCGATTTTGTCGGTGTCGAACTTGATGCCGTCTTTGATGTTTTTCGGAACCTTGTCGCCTTTGAGGGTGGCTTTCAGAACCTTCTCCAGTGCGGCACCGCCATCGTAGGACATCGCAACGAGGCCGGTGAAGTGGCCGTCTTTATCCGGGCCATTCACCGTCATCGCGAGGTCCATTTCGCCGGCCTTCACCGTGCGAATCAGGCCGTCCAACAGTTCGTTGGTGGGCTCTTTGGGTATTTCGGTTTCGTTCTCTTCGTTCTTCTTTTTCAGTTCTTCGAGGCCCACGACGCCAGCATCGCGGAGTTCCTTCGCGAACAGCGGCATGTTCACCTTCATACCGGCGGCGGTTTTGTCGTCGAAGGCGGCGGCGAATTGGTTCGTCGTCGGTTTGCGATCCGTGAGATCTTGTGCGAGGCTCGTACCCTTTTTCGGGGTCATCGAAGTTTCCATTTCCACGAAGCCAGTCGCTTGATCGAACACGAGGCGGAAGCCGGTGGAGGCGGTTTCCTTCTGCGATTGCTGGTTGAAGCGGTTCATCATCGCGATGAGGCTCGTCAGGACTTTCTCTTTCGCGTCATTATTCGCACCGAGTAGGCCCTTGAGCATCTCGATCGACTGTTCGCTCTGCTTCGCACTTTCCTTGAGCAACTCTTCGGGGTAGCGATCGTTATAAATCTTGACCGCCACTGCGGCGGTTTCCTTCGGGTCGTACAGTTTCTCGACGGCGACGAGTTTCGCCGGGTCGAGATCGGCCGCGCTGCCGTTCAGGCCGAAGTACGCGTGTTTCGCATGGAACCGCATCAGCACGGGCTTCGCGGGCTTATCGTCACCGGCCATCGGATTCAGTTTCAGGCCGGGTAACTCGCCGAGTTGGTACAGGCCCTTGTCGCCCTTGACGGTTTCCAGCGGCGCTTCGAGGCGTTCGAGGAATTTCAGAAACTCTTCTTCGCTCGTAATCGGGACGGCAATCACGCCGGCCGAGTCGTCGATTTTCTTCGCGTCGAGGTTCACGTAACCGGCAATCGGCCGCGTCAGGTCGAGGCCCGCGAGGCCTTTCTCGCCGAGCTTTTCCTTCATCGTTTCGTTCATTTTTTCGACGGCCATTTCGCCGCCGAACATTTTCGCGATGGCGCGGGCATCGTCGAGCAACTTGCTCGCGTTTGCAACCTGGAAGGTGATGGCGGGGCCATCGGCGGACTTGCCCGACGGTGCGGGGGCGGCCCGCAACGTAAATGGGGCGACCGCAAGAATACACGCTGCGACGGTCCATCGAAACTTCATGGCAAACCTCCGATAAGATTGCGGGCGGCTGCAATACTCACGGCATCTTATGCTGACCCGATGCGATTGCAACCGATCCCGCGTTGACGTAAACCAAAGAGACGACTTCGATTGTCCTCACAGGCCCCTGTCATGCACCCCTTTGCCCTGACGTACTTCCGCGAGTTGCAAGATCGCATCTGCGCGAACATTGAGCGCGTCGATGGCGGCACGCGCTTCCGTGAGGATTCGTGGGAGCGCGAGGGCGGCGGTGGCGGGCGGAGCCGCATTCTCGAAAATAGCACGGTCTTCGAGAAGGCCGGTGTGAACTTCTCCGAGGTATTCGGCGAAATGGACGCCGCATTTGCAAATCACCTGCCCGGCGAGGGGACGAGTTTCACCGCCACCGGCATTTCGCTCGTTCTGCACCCGCGTAGCCCGCTCATCCCCACGGTTCACGCGAACTTCCGCTTCCTCACGCGCGGCTCCGCTTCGTGGTTCGGCGGCGGTGCGGACCTTACGCCGTATTATCCGGTGCTCGAAGATGTGACGCACTTTCACCGGACGTGGAAAGCCGTCTGCGAACGGCACGCGGAGTTGGCAAATTACGACAAAATGAAGCGCGATTGCGATGAGTATTTCCACCTGAAGCATCGCAACGAAGCACGGGGCGTGGGTGGCTTCTTCTTCGATTACACCGGTGCGGATCGCCTCGATGCGACGTTCGCGTTCGTGAAGGATGCGGGCGAAGCGTTCGTCAGCAGTTACGTACCAATCGTCGAACGGCGCAAGTCCCTCGCATGGACGGCGGAGCAGCGGCTGTTTCAGGAGTATCGCCGCGGGCGGTACGTGGAGTTCAACCTCGTGTACGATCGCGGCACGATCTTCGGCTTGAAAACCAACGGCCGCACCGAAAGCATCTTGATGAGCCTGCCCCCCGTCGTGCGTTACATCTACGACTACCAACCCGCCGTAGGCAGCCCCGAAGCCGCACTCACCGACTACTGGCTAAAGCCAAAAGACTGGGCGAACATGGGATTGTCCGACGTTTAGCCGCGCTGCGACTTTCGAATTGTATTACCCTTCCGTCTCGTGAAGTCGCCTCTTCGCCCCGGATGGGGCGACGGAATGTAGCCACGGGTGGAGTGACGCTCGACAACGTCGAGTGGAGCGCAACCCGTGGACGAGTTTGCGAATGGAAAAGGCTCGATGTTTAGCCGCGCCGCGTAGTCTTCGGAGCGAAGCGCAGGCAGGGCCAACAAGATCGGAACGATCGCAATTGTAAGCCCGACGCGCTAGTTTTGAAGTTGCGATGTTTAGCCTCGCCGCGTAGGCTTTGCGAAGCGAAGCGCGGTGCGGAAACTCTCGAAACCAACGTGAATAAACCGACATTACCGAGCCGATTCCCCGCAAGGGGTCGGGTGTGAGACTCTCGCCCGTTTTCACGATCCCACACTGGCAACGTCACTATTGGGTGGTTGCGCATCACCCGACCCCTTGCGGGGAATCGGCTCAGAAACACCGTGCTTCGCCACGGAAAGCGCAACTTCAAAACGTGCTAGCGAGGGAGAATGTGAACGTCCCTCGCTAGCGCTTCGGGCTAACAAGAGCGGAATTCGCCCCGCGTAGTCTTCGGACCGCTCGCGGAAACACCCGAGGCTCCGTAACCTCGGGTGCGATCTCGTTTACTTCGCGGGGGCTTCGGCAACCGGTGCGGGCGCAACCACTGGCGTTGCGGTGACGGCGGGCGCGGCCAGTCCGGCGGCGGCCAGGGCGGCGGCTTTTGCGGCTTCGGCGGCCAAGCGACGCGGGTCGATCGGCTTCTTCGGATCGACGGGCTTCTTCTCCGAAGGCTTCTTCTGCGGGGCGCTGCTGCCGGTGGTCTTGGGGGCGAGCAATGCCGACATCTGCTTGCCTTCCATCATCGGCATCTTCTCGACCTTGCAGACGTCCGCGAGCTTTTCGAGCATACCGTCGATAATGCGACGGCCTTCCTCGATGTGCTGCATTTCGCGGCCGCGGAACTGCACCTTGATGATGACCTTGTCGCCGTGTTCCAAGAACTTGCGGGCTTGGTTCACGCGGGTGTCGACGTCGTGTTCGCCTGTCTTGGGGCGGACGCGGAGTTCCTTCAACTTCTGCTGGTGCGGTTTGTGGGCCGTCTTTTTGGACTGGGCATATTTGTGTTTGCCGAAGTCCATGATCTTGCAAACGGGTGGTCGCTCGGTCGGGGCGACTTCCACGAGATCCATGCCGAGTTCGCGGGCCATCTCTTGGGCTTGGAGCGTGGGGAGGATGCCGTGCTGCTCGCCTTCCGCACCGATGAGGCGGATGGGGGTGATTCGGATTTGATCATTCATCCGGGGGCCGGTCGGCGGACGCGGCGGGCCACTACTGCGGTCGAACGGAGGGATACGCGGACTCCTGGATACGGAAAGTGCCTGTCGGCACAAATTCTACATTAGTTAATGAATAACCCCTGCGAGCGGACGCGTCAACAGGGTGTTTCGGATTTTCTTGTTCGGGCGAATCGAAGTCGACACCGGTTTCGCATGGAAAAGCCATGAGAACAGAAGAAGTATTCTAGATTTTTGGAACGAAGTGCATCGAATACCCCCAAAGTTGGGTACGGGCAGTTTGCAGATTTTTACTCGTTTTGGAGAACACATGTTGCGTGACCTGTTCATGTCCCTCGCGGTCGTTGCCGGAATCATCGGTGCTCACAGCACGTCCCGAGCCGCCGATGCAAAAGCGGATGCGGAGCAGACCAAAGCGGCGCTCCAAGAGCTGGCCGAGTTCATCGGCCAGTGGAATGGCAACGGCGAAGGGGCCGTCGAGGGCAAGAAAGCGCTCTGGAAAGAAACGTGGAGCTGGAGCTGGAAGTTCAACAAAGACGGGGATCAAGCGATTCAACTCGAGATCAAAGATGGCAAGTTCTTCAGCAAGGCCGTGGTGAAATACGACCTCGAAAAGAAAGTCTACCTGATCACTGCCGCCGACCAAGACGGTGCCGATCAAGCTTTCGGTGGGAAGATTGCCAAGGGCAAGTTCATACTGGAACGCACCGATGCGAAGACGAAAGACTTGTACCGCATCACGGTGAACACGGCTGCGGAGGGGGTTCGTTTCGTCGGGCTGTACGAGAAAGTCAGCGGGGGCAAAGGGTTGCCGAGCACGATCTACAAAGTGTCGGGCAACAAGGACGGCGAGTCGTTCGCCGGCGGTGGTAAAAAGAACGAATGCGTCGTCACGGGTGGCCTCGGCACCATGACCGTGTCTTACATGGGCAAAACGTTTTACGTCTGCTGCTCGGGCTGCAAAGACGAGTTCAACGAAAACCCAAAGAAGTATGTCGACGCCTACGAGAAGAAAAAGAAATAGGGTTACGTTTGGCCCGTGCCGGCTGCGACCGCGGACTCGCGGTCGATGTTCTTCTTCTTGAGCTTGGTGTGCAGAGTATCGCGGCTGATGCCGAGCACCCGTGCGGCTTGGCTGACGTTCCCGGAGGTTTGCCCGAGCGCTTTGATGATCGCCCACGTTTCGATGTCGTCGATCGCCAAACTACTCGGAGCGTCGGTCGAGCCGGACGGTTTGGGGATGACCAACTCGCTGACAGCCGTCAGTGGTAACATGTCCGCTTCGATCACTTCACCTTCGCTCATCGCGGCGGCACTTTCCAAAACGGCCCGGAGTTGGCGCACGTTGCCCGGCCAGTGGTAGGCGAACAATTTCTGTTCGGCCGCGTTCGACAACCGAAACAACTTACGGCATTGCACCGAGAGCCGTTCGAGGAAAAACCGCGCCAGTTCCGTGATGTCCTCGGCGTGTTCCCGGATCGGCGGAACCCGGATCGGGATCACTTTCAAACGGAATAATAGGTCTTGGCGGAAGCGTCCGAGTTTTACTTCCAGTTCGAGATCGCGGTTCGTCGCGGCGATCACGCGGACTTCCACGGCAATGTCTTTGACGCCGCCCACCGGCCGGTACGACTTGCCTTCGATCACCCGGAGGAGTTTTGCCTGACACTCCGCGGAGAGATCGGCGACTTCATCGAGGAACAGTGTGCCGTCGTCGGCCTGTTCGAACAACCCCGGGTGGTCACGGTCGGCACCGGACACGGCCCCTTTGCGGGAGCCGAACAGTTCTGCTTCCAGTTGCGAAGCCGAAAACGCTGCGCAGTTGACGACGACCAATGGGCCGGCCGCACGGGGGCCGTGCTTGTGCAACGCGAGGGCCACCAGCTCTTTTCCAGAGCCGCTCTCGCCGTGAATCAACACCGTAAAGGGCATTGCGGCCGCTCGGCCGATCTGCTGGCGCAGGTTCATCATCGCCGAGCTATCGCCGATGAGTTCGTCGGCGACAGCCGAGGAACCGCGCAACCGGGCATTTTCCGCTTCGAGCTTCCGGCGGTGCCGTTGGCTTTCCAGTGCCGGGGCTAAGTATCCCGTGATCGCTTCGAGGAACTTCACATCCCGTTCCGAGAAGTTGCGACCGGTTCGGTACGCATGGAGCGCCGCCAGCGGTTCGCCCCCGGCCCCCACGATCGGCAGGCAGACGGCATCGGCGTATCCCGACAAACTTTCGACCGAGTTGAGACCCGCTTGATCGTCCGCGAAGAGCCAAGCGGTCCGCCGCAGTTCGCGCACCCGTTCGGTGAGCCGTTTGCTGAGGGGGACGTCGAACGTCGTGCGCTCGGGTAAGACCATTTTCGGGGTCGGCTCGGCCGGATCCAGCCCCAGATAACCGACCACAGTCGCCGTGGTTTGGTTTAAGACCGTCCGAAGGGTGAGCCGGATCAATTCGTGGGCATCGGCGGTCGTCACCGCGGTGGTCATGTAGCGGGTCAATGCGGTGAGTTCGTCGGCGCGCAAACAGGTGTCGTTGAGAAGTTCATCCCCCGGAGCCGGTATCACCATCGGGAACGGTGGTGTCTGCTCGCGGTTGACGAACGGATGGGCTTTGGTGGCTCGGTACTCCGGTTGGGCCGACTTTCCCGCACTGCTTCCAGACGAAGGATTCGTCATCGGTGGCGGCGGCGTCAAATTCGAAACGGAGGGCATCGATTGCGTGGCCGGTGACGGCGTCGGAATGGGTGCTAAGAGGCTGCCAACGGCGGTAGTGTACCGGAACTTGACGTGCCCGACTTGCAGCTCGGCACCGTCTTGGAGTTCGATCACGTTGTTGATTTTATTGCCGGCGACTTTCGTCCCGTTCAGCCCGAGATCGCGGATTAGCCATTGGCCACCTTCGAAATAGACCTTGGCGTGTAGCCGCGAGACGAGATCGTCACGCACCACGAGCACGTTGTCCCGGCTCCGACCCACGGTCACGATGCCACCGGGCGTCAGATCGACCACCGTCGGTGAACAGTCACCGGATTCCACAAAGATTCTTGCGTGCATAGATGGCTCGGAAAGACGCTTCCCGCAGGGAGTACCACGAGCGAGGAGATCGGGGTTCACTTCACCGCAACAATCCTCACAGACGGTCAAGTTTAGCACATAAAGTGTTCACTCGCACTCCAAAGGGATCAGAAGCCCGCGATACTCGGACATTCCGAGCCGTCGCAACTATAGTATGCTGCTCAGCCCAACCGATCCCGTTCTGGAACGCCCACCATGCTGCAAACCCTCATCGAAGGCCCTGTTTATGTCCTGGGCGATAACATCGATACCGATCAAATCATCCCCGCGCAGTTTCTGACTTACAACCCGTCGATTCCGGCCGAATACCGGATGTTCGGCAAGTTCGCGCTCAGTGGGGTGCCGTCCGAAGGGGCCGGGTTACCGAAAGGACA
>JANXWE010000236.1 GCA_025351325.1 Fimbriiglobus sp. | reverse complement strand
TCGCGGAAGTGCACCACGGCGTCGCCGTCTTCGGCCCGTTCGGGCTTCGCTTCGGCGAACTGTCCGAGCACCACGAGCGTGCCCGCGTTAGTCGCGCTCACGGCACCGTTCGGCCGGATCACCGAGACGGCCAACCCCTTGGCCAGCAGGGCGCAAACGAGTTCGGTCCGCACACCCGGTGGCAGCGGTTCGGCACCCGTGCCTTCGTAGACCGCCACGCGGAAGAGGCTGGCCTTGGGTGCCGGTTTGGCGTCGGTGGTCAAGGGGATCGGCAACGTCGCGTTCATGCGGTGACCTCTTGCTGATCGAGTATCCGGGCCACAATGGCTTCGGGCGCGTCGGTGCGCATGTTCAAAATTTCGACATTCTCGGTGCCCAACTTCGCTCCGGCCGCGCTGAACAACCAACGCACCGCACGTGGATAGCAAGCGACGATCTTAACACCTTCGCCGGCCAGTTCATGCAGGCTCGGATCTTTCTTCGCACTCATTTCGCACAGGTCTGGCACCGCGTCGAACGGCAACCCCGATTCCGCAAGTTGGCGCAGCACCGCTTCCTTCGTCGCCTTCGGCACGACGTTGGCATAGCTGCAATTGCAGTACAGAATTCGCAGCGGAATCGGCATTTCAATACCCAATAATAAGAATTCACCACAGAGTCACCGAGGGCACCGAGATCAGAAAGAATATTTGTCGCAGAGAAAGAGGAGGACGCAGAGAAAATCTATAAAGTTAGGCAACAATTCGGTCGCGTCATCCCAATTTCATATTTTTAATCTCGATCTCTTTTCTAACTCATCTTCCTCTTCTTTCTCTGCGGTAAATATTCTTATTCTCAGTTCTTACCTCTGTGTTCTCGGTGACTCTGTGGTGCAATATCTTCATCGCAAATCCCGATGCGTTGGTACCGGGCGACCGGGGCGGAAGGCTTCCACATGTTCCACGTCCGCTTCGACGCGGTTCAACGTCGCGGTTTCGTCCAGCACTGCCAGGGTCAGAGCCTTCAGTATCTCCGGGTCGGCCTCGGCCCGCAAGTTCACGATCAACTCACCCGATTCAAGCTCATCAGCCAACTCGTGCGATGCTTCCACCTGGCTATCCGTCCGCACCAAGTTCATCACGCCGATGTCGGCCCCTTCGAACGGGGAGAGCGTCGATTTCAAATGGGCGATCTCGAAGCCGTGCTCGCGGAGGGTTCCGTGCAGTTGGGCCATGAACGCCCCGAGGAACCGATTGCCATCGTATGGCCCGGTCGACGTCACGTTGGCGGTCAGGTTCACCCACCCCAGCAACGCCTCGCCCTCGGCGTAGGTATCGTAGTCAATCTCCATCGAATCTTGTTCGGCCAGATCGACATCTTCGATCAGTTTGGCCCAAGCGTCCAAATTGGTGCCGTGCCGGGCCGAGAGCGTCACCAGCTTGGCCTTCGGATACTCGGCAGTCAACTTGGCCAGCAATCTCGCGGTTCGGGCCGCGTCGAGTGTGTCGATCTTGTTGACTACGATCACATCCGCTTCTTCGAGCTGCTTCTTGTAAATGTAGACGACCTTGGGCGAGAACGACTTCCCGGTCGCGAGGCCGAGAATCCGTTCGGCCCGGACAGGGTCGATCAACACGCTAAACGGGGAGAGGCTGAAATTGTCGCCGTAGAGCCGGCGGAGCGGGTAGCTGACGGTGGCGTTGAGATCGGTGCAACTCCCGACCGGTTCGGCCAAGAACACATCCGGCGTCTCGGCTTCCGTCAGCTTCTCGGCCGCTTCGGTGAGCGAGCCAAACTTGCAACAGAAACATCCGCCGGTGATTTCTTCGACGGGGAAATCATGGGATGCCAACAGCGAGGTGTCGACCAAACCGACAGATTGATCGTTGGTGATGAGGCCGACCCGACGACCTTGGGCGCGGAACCGCTGGGCCAGTTGCAGCATCGCCGTGGTTTTGCCGGCCCCGAGGAAGCCGCCCACCATGATGTACCGAGGTTTCATCGTTCGTTGTCCTCAATCGCCAATCGCATCGGTCGGCGGTTGTTCCATCGCGGCTTCTTTCCCTTGAATCTTATCAATTGCGAGGTCGAGCAACTTGCTGTAGCCATCGGCGTCCACGGCGTTCGGATCGGGTGTCCCCCGGAAGCTGTAGAGCCACCCTTCGTTGTAAGGATCGATGTCGAACTTGCGCGGCGTCGTTTCGAGCAGCGGATTGCCGCCATCGAACTGACCGGTGCCGACGCAGAACACGTCGGTCATCGCTTTGAAGGCTTCGATCCAACCGATGGTCTCGCCGAGTTCGCACGGGGCATCCGGTTTGATTTCGAAGCCGTGTTCCACGAGATCACCGAGCATCCGTTGGGCAAACCGGGTCACGCCGACACGCCAATGGCCCGGTGCCGATTCTAGCAGCCAAAAATGAGAGGGCGTGTAGAGACGATCCCCCGGCAACTTCGTGGAGAATCGGGAACGGCGGTACGACACCGAACAAACCTGCGGATTCTGCATACGACCGCTCACCTACCGAAACCGGGAACCGGATGGATGCGTCTGCTACTGTACCAAGAAGGTACCAATCGCTTACAAAATAATAGG
>JANXWE010000235.1 GCA_025351325.1 Fimbriiglobus sp. | reverse complement strand
GTGGCCGATGTTCAATTCTTCGACTCCGGGAATCCGGACGATGGCCCCGACGTTGTGATAGTTCAGCCCGTGCCCCATGTGGACGCGCAAGCCGCGATCTTGGGCGTGCGAAGTCGCCGCTCGCAACTTGGCCAGTTCCCCCTCTCGGATTAGGGTCGTCGTCGCATCGGCGTAGGTTCCGGTGTGAAATTCGATGGCGTGCGCCCCGGCCGCGACTGCGGCATCGACTTGGTGCAGATTGCTATCGATGAACAACGCCACGACGATGCCCGCGTCTTTCAACCGTCCGGTCGCGGCGCGAATCGCCGCGAGTTGCCCCGCGACATCCAAGCCCCCTTCGGTGGTGAGTTCCTGGCGTTTCTCGGGCACCAACGTCGCCTCGTCGGGCTTGAGTTTCACCGCGATCGCCAAGATGTCGTCGTAGGCGGCCATTTCCAAATTCAAACGCGTGTGAACGGTTTCGCGGAGCAATGGCAAGTCGCGATCTTGAATATGGCGACGGTCTTCGCGCAAATGCACGGTGATGCCATCCGCACCGGCGAGCGTGGCAATGATGGCGGCCGCGACGGGGTCGGGTTCGTAGGTGAGCCGAGCTTGTCGCACGGTGGCCACGTGATCGATATTCACACCGAGTCGGATCATTTGAGCACCAGTGGGAGTGGTCACGATTAAGAACGGCCAGCGCGGGTGAGGTAGTCGATCACGGCTTGGTAGCGAATCGCTTCGCGGCTCAATAGCACGGCCAGGATGGCCCCGAATACCAGCAGAAACAATCTCTCGATTATAGGCGAGAGAAACGGGATGCTGGGGAAGAGTAGGTTGAAGGTGACGTAATTCATCACCGCGAGGATCAGGATGGCGGGGACGCCGAGTTGGGCGACGCGGCTGAGGCGGTAGCGCGGGTCGAGATACATTTGGGCAATGAGGCGGAGTTCGCGCAAGATCGGCAGATCATGGAAGAACCGGCGCCGGCCTTCTTCGGGGATGGTCGCATTCACCAGTAGTGACAACGGGATGACACCGGCCTGCGACTGGGCCGGCATCGCCGGGGCGTAGCCGTCCGGCACGAGTCCCGGGTGCATCGAAGCCACCATGAATTCCAGGCGGCGCAGCCGTTCGTCGGTGCTTTCGACGGCGACAATCGGTTCGGGCATCGGTTCGGGCATCGGCCAACCTACTTTTGGAATGGACTGCGGGCCGCAATCAACCCGGCTAAATAATTCACGGGGTCGGCGTTGGTCTTGGCGACCGCCGACATCGTGGCGAAGTCCCCGGCCCGGCGGGCCAGTTCGCTCACCGTCGGGCACGACAACTCTCGCAACTCGGGATCCGCCAAGTACTGTTTCGCCAAATTCAGCGCCTCTGGCAAGCGGTCGATGCGAACCAGCAGGTTCACCAGCACCTCGGCCGGGAAGGTGTCCCCTTCGACCACCGCTACTTCGATCTTCGCTCGGAAGCGCCCGAGATTGGCTTCGACGTTTCGTCCGGCGAGGATCTCGAGGTATTTCGCGTAGTCGGCGTACCCTTGGTCGAACGGGGCGGGCATCTCGCCCCGCAGGTTCGGCGACAGATGCTGGCCATACAAGCAAAGTTCCCCGGCCAAGTCGAGTTCCGCACAGGCCGGCAGGTGCGTCGCCAGTTGCACGACCGAACTGAGGTGCGAGACATCGATGTGGTAGGTGTCGTCGCCGAATAAATTCGGATCGCCGGCCAACATCTGCGGGATGGTCGCATCGGCGTCGAGTCCGGTGTGTCCGGCCGCAGTATCGCCCCGGAGGCGATCGGTCAATTGTTCGTGGAGTGATCGCACGAGTTTCTTGACGCAGAACTCGCGCAGTTCCGGATTCTTGGACAGGTCAGCCGAGCCGACCATGGTGATCGCCGAGCAGATGCCGGAACGGCTGAGCAAAAGATCGAACCCTTTTTGCGGGTGGACGCCATGCTGCCAGGCGATTTCGACGATACCGTAAATGTCGTCTTCCGGGGCCGGTTCGTAGGCGTCGAGAGCCACGAACATCCGCTCCTGTTCCCCGAGCATTCGGAAATAGCCCCAGGCCTTGGCGTACTCGCGGCGGTCGAGGTAGAGACCACCGACGGTTCGGCCGGCATCGCGGATAGCGTTCTCGTAGGCTTCGTGAGCCTCGGCGGGGAGTTCGTTCGACGGGCCAGTGGGGAACGGGGAGACGCCCAGCTCGACGCGCTTCCGCATCAGCATCGCATAGAAGACCGCTTGGAAATTCTCGGCCTTCATCAAATCGGCAATGAGCGCATCGACCGCCACCAAGGGGCCACTCTGGCTGAGCGTGGCTTCGGCGTGGTCGAATAATGCGGGATCGAGAACGGGTGTTTCGGGTTCCATACAGGGCGGACTCGAAGGAGGGATACTCAGATCATAGCAAATGCGGCGGTTGAACCGAGACGCCAGTTTTTCGGCGCGAATCGGGATTCCGCTTCGGGGCGTCGGCTCGTCCGTTCGACCGTATAATTACTCGGCACCCGTCCACTCGAGAGAACGCTAAATGGCCGACCGTTCGTTCGCGCACTTGCACCTGCACACGCACTACAGCCTGCTCGACGGCTTCAACAGAATTCCGCAACTCGTCGCCCAGACGAAAGCCCTCGGGATGAACGCCTGCGCGATCACCGATCACGGCAATCTGTACGGGGCCATCGAATTTTACACCAAGTGCAAAGAAGGTGGCATCAACCCGATCATCGGCTACGAAGCCTACGTGGCACCGGGTTATCGCGGCGAACGCAGCGGCAAGCAGGGCGGCGAATCGGCGGCGCACCTCACGCTGCTGGCGCAGAACGAAGTCGGCTTCCGCAACCTCATCAAGCTCAGCAGTATCGCCTTCTTGGAAGGGTTCTACTACAAGCCACGGATCGACCGCGAGGTGCTGGAGGCCCACAAAGAAGGGCTGATCTGCCTCAGCGGTTGCTTGGCCGGCGAGTTCAACCAACTCATTTTGAAAGACCGGGTCGACGAAGCCACAAAGGTCGCCAAGTGGTTCCACCGCATCTTCGACAAGAACTTCTACATCGAGATCCAGAACAACGGGATCGGCCTGCAAGACATCTGCACGCCGATCGCCGCCGAGATCGGCGACAAGCTCGGCATCCCGCTCGTGGCCACCGCCGACGCCCACTACATGTGTGCCGAGGATGCGATCGCGCACGACGTGCTCTTCTGCATCAACACCCGCAAGGAGCACAACCCGAACAAGAAAGCCTACCCCGAAGAGAAGATGCCGAACCCGTACTACGTCCGCAGCCCGAAGGACATGTACAAACTCTTCCCGGACTACGCCGACGCGGTGCAGCGCAGCCAAACCATTGCGGATAGCGTCGATATTCAGCTCGACTTCAACAAGCGGCACTTCCCCGTCTTCCTGACGCCGAAGGAGATGAACGCGGACGATTACCTGCGCGAACTCTGCCTGGAAGGCGTGACGGAACGGTACGGGGATGTACCGTCGCAAGCGGTGAAGGATCGGCTCGATCTCGAACTCGGCATCATCAAGAAGATGGGCTACGCCGGCTACTTCCTCATCGTCTGGGACTTCGTCCGGTTCGCCCGCGAGCAAGGTATCCCCTCGACCGCGCGGGGTTCGGGATGCGGGGCCATCGTCGCCTACGTCCTGTACATGAGCCACGTCTGCCCGCTCGAATACGACTTGCTCTTCGAGCGGTTCCTCGACCCGAACCGGAGCGAGCCGCCGGATATCGACATCGACTTCTGCCAAGAGCGGCGCGAATTGGTGATCCAATACGTGAAGCAGAAGTACGGCAAAGATTCGGTGGCCCAGATCGGTACGTTCGGCACCCTCGCGGCCAAGGCGGCGCTCAAGGACGTCGGCCGCGTGATGAAGATCCCGCTCGAACGGGTAAACTACATGTGCAAGCTCGTGCCGATGCAAGGCGCGATCTCGAAGGACTTGAAAGAGGCGATGGAAGTCGCCGACTTCAAAAAGGAGTACCTCGGCGACTCCGTGACGCGGCAGTGGATCGACATCGCCCGGAAGCTGGAAGGGACGAACCGCAACGTCGGCACCCACGCCGCCGGGGTGGTCATCGCCAGCGGGCCGATCACCGATTACGTGCCGGTGCAGCGCGTGATGCGCAAAGCCGACAACGAGGAGGGCGACACCAAAGACGGCGAGATCGTCATCACCACCCAGTGGGAGATGGGCGTCCTCGAAAAAGTCGGCATGCTCAAGATGGACTTCCTGGGACTGCGCAACCTCACGGTGCTCGACAACACCGTCAAGATGATCCGACGGATCCGGGGCGAAATCATCGACCCGATGACGTTCGACCTCACCGACGAGGCGACGTACAAGCTCCTCCAGCGCGGCGACGCCAAGGGGGTGTTCCAACTCGAATCCGACGGCATCCGCGAACTCCTGAAGCAGATGCGGCCGGACAACATCCGCGACTTGATCGCCGTGCTCGCGCTTTACCGGCCGGGGCCGCTGAAGGGGGGCATGGTCGACAGCTACGTCAACCGCAAGCACGGCAAGGAGAAGTGGACATATCCGCACCCGGTGATGGCGGCGGTGCTCGACGAAACCTACGGGGTGTTCGTCTACCAAGAGCAGATCATGCGGATTCTCAACCGCTTGGGCGGCATCGAACTCAGCAAGGCCTACGCGGTCATCAAGGCGATCAGCAAGAAGATCCCGGAGAAGATCGAAGCGGGCCGCGAGGACTTCTTGAAGGGGGCACTCGCCAATGGGGTCTCCAAGCCCGTCGCCGAGGACATCTTCGAGAAGATCGTCTTCTTCGCGGGTTACGGGTTCAACAAGAGCCATTCCAGCGCCTACGCCGTCATCGGGTTTCAGACGGCGTACCTCAAGACGCACTACACGGCCGAGTTCATGGCGTCATTGCTGTCGTCCGAGATCGACGACGGCAACAAGCGCGACATCATGGTCGAGCATATCGCCGACGCCCGCCGACTCGGCGTGGAGGTCGAAGCGCCGAACGTCAACAAGGGTCAGCCCGATTTCGACGTGGTCAACGGCAAGATCATCTTCGGCCTCACGGCCATCAAAGGGCTGGGGCGCGGCGCGGCCGGGGAGATCGTGCGCGCCCGCAACGAGGGCGGGCCGTTCCGCCACCTGTTCGATTTCTGCGAGCGGGTCGACTCGCGCATCGTGAAGCAGGCGCAGATCGAGAAGCTCATCAAGGGCGGGGCGATGGACTGCTTCGGCGCCAACAACCGCAACGCGACCCTGCAAGCTCTTCCGCGGGCGGTGCAGGCCGCCGGCGATACCGCCGTCGATAAACGACGTGGCCAGAAGAGTATCTTCGACGGCATGGACGACGAAACCACCGCCGTGTCCGCCGGGAACTCCGCTGTCGGGTTGAAGTTCTCCGAGAGCCTGCCGGATGTCAAGGAGTGGGACGACCTCACGAAGCTCAAGTTCGAAAAAGAAGTGCTCGACTTCTACATGTCGAGCCACCCGCTGTCGCAGTTCGACGAGCAGTTGCGGCGGTTCCGCACCCACGACACGGCCCAACTCGCCAAGGCCGGTGACCGCTCCGAAGCCCGCCTCGGAGGCATGATCACCAACCTGAGCATCCGCACGAACAAGAGCAATAAACGCTTCGCCCTCTTCCGGCTCGAGGACTTCACCGGCACCGTGAAGTGCTGCCTCTGGTCGGACGAACTGGCGAAGTTCCAAGACTTGGTGAAGGACGACTCCATCGCCCTCTTCGAGGGCATTTTGGAACACGGCGACCGCCCGGAGCCGGACTTCATGGTCAAGAAGATCTTCTCGCTCGACGACGCCAAGAAGGAGTTGACGCGCGGCGTGCTGCTGCGGATGAACTACCGTAGCGAGGAGAGCGGCCGGGAACTGTTCGAGTCGGTGGCGCGGCTGCTGCAGAAGTCGAAGGGGCAGTGCCCGGTCTACTTGGCAATCCGCGACATCGGCGGCAAGGCGATCCAGTTCAAGTTGAACAACGAGTTCTTCGTGAACCCGAACACCTTGCGCGTCGAGGAGTTGGAGATGATCCTCGGGGCCGGGGCGGTGCTGTACACCGGGCGGTGAGCTACTTCTTCACGGAGGCCGGGGTGAACTTCTTGAGTTCGAGCATGGCTTCGCCTCCACCGAGGGAGTAGCTCAACTTGACGATGCCGACCCCATCGGCGAAATAGTATTTCGTTTGTGTAACCGTACCCGCAATGTCTCCGGTGCCGGTCACTTTCACGGCCTTGTACTCGCCTGCTAGCGTTTTGATCTCTTCTAAACCCTCCAACTTGAAAACGAAATCCACTGTCGCGTTGCCAACTTTGCTTTTCGTGGCCCATTCGGTTTCGTCTCGGATGCCGAATTTCAACAGTAAAACTGGCGGGTCGATCTCTTGTTTGTTGATGTGGGTGCGATAAACCCCGGTTGCGTCGACTCGCATCGACTCGGCCGCCACCGTCTTCCCGTTGACCTTGGTTTCCAGGGTTCCGGTCTGGACGCCATCCTTTTTTTCCACAGCCGTAGCGATCACGGTGACTTCGTTCTCGCCGACTTGGTAAACCCATTCATTGCCGAGTTCAAGGGGGTAATAATTCGGGAACTTTTTCAATACTTCTTTGGGCACGGGTGCGGCACCCGCCAGTTGCGTCATCGCGATCAAAGCGAATGTCAGCAGTAGGAATCGCATGGTGTTACCCTCGGAGTGATGGCACAGCTTAGCCGAAATTCCGTGCCGGTGCAATTTCCGGCCTGGCCATATAATGGTCTGCTTTCCATCTGCCGAAGGACGAACCCCGCCATGTTGATCGTGATGCGCTCGGATGCCACCCCGGAACAAATCGACCGGGTGATCCGGGCAATCCAAGAGAAGGGGCTGGAAGCCCATCCGCTGCCGGGGGCCACGCGAACGGCCATCGGGATGACGGGCAACACCGGCTCGTTGGACACGGCGCTGTTCGAAGTACTGCCGGGCGTCAAGGATACCCTGCGGGTGACCAAGCCGTACAAACTGGCCAGCCGGGAGATGAAGAAAGAGGACACGATCATCCGCTTCGGGGCCGTGGAAATCGGGCCGAAGAGTTTCACCGTGATCGCCGGGCCGTGCAGCGTCGAGGACGAATCGACCATCCTGCGCACCGCCGAGCATCTGATGGATCGTGGGATTTCGTTCCTGCGGGCCGGCGCGTTCAAGCCACGCACTAGCCCGTATAGTTTCCAGGGAATGGGCCTCGACGGATTGAAGATTTTGGCGAAGGCCCGGGCGAAGACCGGTATCCGCATCGTCACCGAATTGATGGACACCGAACACGCGGCCGCCGTCGAAGAGGCGTCGGACATCATCCAAATCGGCACCCGCAACATGCAGAACTTCTCGCTGCTCAAGCGGGTCGCGCAGTGTCGTAAACCGGTGCTGCTGAAGCGCGGCATGAGCGCCACCCTCGAAGACTGGTTGATGGCCGCCGAGTACATCATGGCCGGGGGCAACTACGACGTGATCCTGTGCGAACGCGGCGTCCGGACGTTCTCCGATCACAGCCGCAACACCCTCGATTTGTCGGTGGTGCCGCCGGCCAAATCGCTGTCGCATCTGCCGGTGTTCGTCGACCCGAGCCACGGCACCGGCAAGCGGAACTACGTCCCCGCGATGACCTATGCGTCGCTCGCCTCCGGCGCCGACGGCGTGATGATCGAAGTCCACCCCGACCCGGATCACGCCGTGTCGGACGGGGCCCAGACCATCGATTTCTCGACCCTGGATGCGATGCTGGTGAAACTGAAAGCGATGGCGGAACTGTTCGGCCGAAAGATGGGGTAATGCGTTCCATCCGTCAGACGCTTTTCCAGACGGCCCCGTCCGGTGAAATTTCGAGTACCATCGCAGCGGGGTTGTCCTCGGTCGTTTCGATGTCGTCGGCAAATCCGGTACGCTTTCCTCCAGATATTGCGATCCCGCACCCGACGAGTTTTGCGCGGTGCCTGTGGATCCAACCCGGCGGCGTCCCGGTCGTTTCCACCGGTTCGATGGCGAATGTCTCTGTATCTAATCGGTACACCGGCGTGGTGCCGAATTCCCGCGTCCCTTGGTAGCCCAACCGGCCGATAATGTAGATGAATCGACCCACCAATGTGGCCGAATGGAAATCGGTCGGCGGAAAAACGTCTGGGGGGTTACCCGTAGATTTCAAATGTCCCGTCACCCTGGTGGACGATCACATCGTTGTAGATGCAGAAATCGACGTCGTAATAATCCTCGTGCTCCCCGGCGATCTCGACGATCCGGCCGTCCGGCAATTCGGTGATCGACTTCCCGAACCGGTTGAAACACCAGACGGGATATTCGTACGAAACGCCGGGCTCGAAGTGATGATTCGCTGAGAAGGCCGGTAAGCCACTGGCGACCATGGCATTCCAAAATGGGCGATCCATCCGTTCCGGATTCGTTGTTCCATATTCAGGGTGCTTGCTCGTCAAGAAATCCACGAGAGTGCAGTCCGGGGTCTCTCGCGGGGGCTGCTTCGTCAGGGCGCGGCGGACGTCTTTGTTGATGTCGCCGAAGTCCGCACCGGCTTGCGTCAATAACCGCACGACCTCCACACTGCTGGCCGAATGAATCGCCGGTTCGAATACTGACAATAGTGCACGTCGGCACCGGCGGCCAACAGCAAACGCACGCACTCGGCATCCCCGGTTGCGGCGCCGTCGATCAATGCGGCGTCTCCGGATTCATCCGTTTCGTTCGGATCGGCACCCTTGTCCAGCAACCACTTCACCATGTTCGCATGACGGTTTTCAATCGCGTATAGGAGCGGCGTTCGCCCGCTCGGCCCCGATTGCTCCAATCGGCGCCGGCCGCGAGGAGCACTTCAGCCGCGGCCACGTCGCCGGCGTGGACGGCCAGTAGCCAAGCTGTGCGAGTCCAGGAATCACGTTCGGAGAGGTCGGCGCCTCTGCTGATTTCTTCCTGGATCACCTCCGCCGAACCGGTTACGATCGCCAGCATCAGGCGGTTCCATTTCAACGGAGCGGGATTGGCACCAGCGTCCAGAAGTAGCCGGACAATGTTGAATCGCCCCCGACACGACGCCACACTCAACGCCGATTCCCCATGATCGCTGACGCCGTCGAGGTTGGCCCCGCGTTCGATCAGGAGTCGAATCAGTCGCATCCACCGAGTCTCGTCGTACATCGCAAGACTGTAAATCGCCTCGATCATGGCGGTATAACCACCGGGCCGCACGTGGTGAATATCGGCGCCCGCGTCCAACAGTGCCCGAATCCTGTCGCAGTCTCCTTCGCGGATCGCCAGGCTCAGTTCGGTGGATTCCATGACGCCTCTCTAGCGACTTTCGCAATTGCGAATAACTCGACGACGTGAGATCACGCGGCCGACTGAGGTGACCAGTCTACTTTCGAAAATTGCTGAAATGAAGAACGGAATTGAAAAAAGCATCACCTGCACAACTCGAAATCAACTGCCGACGACGGCGTCGAAGGCGGTTCGCAACTCGTCGTAATTCTGCGGGCGTTCGTGGGGATTCTTGGCCAGCATCCACATGCAGAGGTCGCTGACGAGCGCGGGAATCTTGGGGTTCACTTGGTTGGGTGCCATCGGGATCGTGTTCAGATGGTGGAAGATCATCTGAATGCGGTTCTTGCCCACGAACGGCAGCTTCCCCGTCAGCGCTTCGTAGAACGTGATGCCGAGCGCGTAGATGTCGGCCCGCAAATCGACGATCGATGCATCGATGGCCTGTTCGGGGGCAAGATAACTCGCGGTGCCGGCGAGTTCCGGCCCCGTCTGCCCCGCCAGCGCTTGGAGCGAGGCGGCTTTCGCCAAGCCGAAATCGATGAGCTTGGCACTGCCACTCGGGCCGACCAGCACGTTATCCGGTTTGATGTCGCGGTGAACCAACCCCGCCTGCCAGACGGCGCCAAGGGCGTCGGCGACTTGCGAGATGATGTAGATCGACCATTCCAGCGGGAGCGAGCCACCGGAGCGCAGGAGTTCGCCGAGGGGGTGCCCATCGATGAATTCGGTGACCAGATACGGCCAGCGCGGGTCGAACCCGAAGTCGAAGAATTGAACCACCTTGGGGTGCTTCACCCGGGAGAGCGTGACCGCTTCCACACGCATCTGCCGCAGCGCGGCGGCCCGGTCGAACACATTTTCCCAGTTGATGATCTTCAGGGCGACGGGCAGGCGGTTTTCTTCGTCCCAGCCGCGGAACACGAAGCACGACGAGCCGCTGCCGAGCATTTCTTGGAGTACGTAGGGGCCGACGCGGTCGCCGGTCTGCGGCGGGGCCACCGGGGGCGGATTGTCGTCGCCTTCTGGCCCGGCCAAGTGCTCGGCGATTTCGCGCTGGAGGTGTCCGATGGTCTGGGTGTCTTCCCCGCCGGCGCGGATGGTGTCCCCGGTACCCGTGGTCGGGATCGTTCGCGGGGCCGGGGTAACGGATTCCATCGGGGCGCTTCCTACGGTGGGACTGTCGACCGT
>JANXWE010000181.1 GCA_025351325.1 Fimbriiglobus sp. | reverse complement strand
GAACACAAAATTGAATTGTGCAAAATCTGCGGGGAGCTGCGGGCCGACTGGGTGAAAACTAGCACGGGCTACGCCGAGACCGGCGCGACCATCGACGATTTGAAGTTGATGCGGCTGCACAGCCCGGCCCATGTCCAAGTCAAAGCCGCCGGTGGCGTCCGCACGTACGAGAAACTCTTGGAAGTGCGGGCAATCGGGGTGACCCGAGTCGGGGCCACTGCAACCAAGGTGATCCTCGATGAAGCGAAAGCGAAGCTGGGCGATCCGACTATTGTCTAGAAGCGATGTTGGCGGAGGAGTGATGCCCTTGAAACCGAAGACCTTCGACCAGTATCTTGCCGCTTTGAGCGACGACAATCGGGCTGCGCTCGAGACGCTTCGCAAGATCATCCGCTCGACCGCGCCAAAGGCGGAAGAGTGCATCAGCTACGGGCTTGCCGCGTTCCGATTGAACGGCAAGCCGTTGGTTGCCATCGGCGCCACTGCGAAGCACTGCGCTTTGTACCTCATGAGCGGATCGACCGTGGAAACCCACGCGGACGACCTCGCAGAATACGACACCAGCAAAGGCACCATTCGCTTCCCTGCGAATCAGCCGTTGCCTGCGCCACTGGTGAAGAAGCTGGTTGAAGCCCGGATGGCGGAGAATGCAATCCGCAGGTGACTCTACCAGTCGAGAAATGTCAGTAGCGAAGATGGGACTTGAACCCATAAACCTTTCGGTGCTCGATTTTGAGTCGAGTGCGTCTGCCATTCCGCCACTTCGCCGGCACTTACAAGATACGCCGACAGTCGCTGTCAGACAAGTCGAGTCAGAGAAAGGCAGTTCGTTCAACCCCGCCTTCACGTATCGCCGCGCTTCTTTTCGGCGTGCCGGGCGGCGGCTTCTTCCACCGAATGGGAATCGGTCAACCGCTTGTCGCCTTTGGCCAACATCACCAGCGTGCAATAGTGGACGTGGAGCATCTGCACTTCCGCTTCGGTGAGTTCCTCCACGTTGATGAGCCGGTTGCTGGCCCCGCCGACGGCCGCGACGAGTTCGTTCAATTTCAAATGCACGGCCCGGGAATCTTTGTTCTGCGAGCGCTGGATCAAGAAGACCATCAGAAACGTGATGATGGTGGTGCTGGTGTTGATGACCAACTGCCAAGTATCGGAGAATCCGAAAAACGGCCCCGTCACCAGCCAAATGATGATGGTCAAAGCGGCGAGTGCGAAGGCGGTCGACGTGCCCGTCCAGTCGGTGGCTTTTTTGGACAACCGTGCCAAGAAGGTTTCGCGTGGTTTCGCATCGTGCGGATACGGCAATGGAACGGGATTCATAGAACTGGTTACCGTTGTGTGGCGGGAAGTCGAACGCTGATGCCAAAGGTCGGGAACCGTTCTGCGCAGTGAACGGAGTGGAACGGATCAGACTGAGTTTGCTCGAAACAGGTTAATCCGATGCGCAAGCATCGGCAGTGTGGAACGTCGGGAATGCGGTCAACGGTCGGATCGAGGGGGCGAATCGCGGTTTCCGATGCTTGCGCATCGGGTTAACACCCGAATTTCATCGGTTATTTCGCCATAAAAGCTCAAATCGACCCGTGTGGAAGATCGCATTCGCATTTTCACTGGCATTCGATTTGCCAGTATCCAACCCGACATTACCAACTTACGAGATTCATCATGCCAACCACACTCCTGACGACGGCGATCAAGTCCGTCGCCGGCCAAGATTCCAAAGTCGCCCGTGCTACCGAGCATCTCCCAACGACACCGACGAACGTCAGCAGTGCGGAACGCTGGGTCTCCCTCGTCGCCGGGGGTTACCTGACGACGTGCGGTTTAACCGCCAAAGGCCCCGGCTTGCTTTCGATGTTGAGCGGTGGTTATTTGCTGTACCGCGCCGCCACGGGCAACTGCCCCGCGTATCAAGCCCTCGGCGTGAGCATGTCGGACAGCACGGCCCCGAAAACGGCTATCGCGGCCGGCCACGGAACACGGGTTCAACATGCTGTCACGGTGCTGAAACCCGCCGTCGAAGTGTATCGCTACTGGCGCGATTTTGAGAATCTGCCCCGGTTTATGGCTCATTTGGTCGACGTGGACACGACCGCCGATGGGAAGTCCCATTGGAAAGCCGAAGGGCCGCTCGGGCTAAAGGTGGAATGGGACGCGGAACTGGTTTCCGACATTCCGAACCGGGTCATTTCTTGGCGTTCGCTGCCGGGCGACGACGTCGACACCACCGGTTCGGTTCGCTTCGAGGAGCTGCCCCAAGGCCGCGGCACTGAAGTGCGCGTCGAATTGAAGTACGATCCACCCGGTGGCAAGCTCGGCACCGCCGTGGCGAGTCTTTTCGGGAAGTCACCTGATCAGCAGATTCAAGAAGATCTTCGCCGCTTCAAACAGATTCTCGAAGCGGGTGAGATCCCGAGCACCAAGGGCCAATCAGCGGGCCAGCGCTGAACACGAACCCCATTCCCACCTGATTATTGGAGCCGATTATGAAAGCAGTCTGCTGGCGTGGCAAGAAGGACGTGGCCGTCGAAACCGTCCCCGATCCCAAAGTGATCAACGGTCGTGACGCGATCATCAAGATCACGAGTACCGCCATTTGCGGCTCGGATTTGCACCTGTACGACGGCTACGTCCCCACCATGAAAGCGGGCGACATCCTCGGCCACGAGTTCATGGGCGAAGTTGTGGAGACCGGCAAAAACATCACGAATTTGAAGGTCGGAGATCGTGTGGTGATCCCCTTCACCATCGCCTGCGGGGGCTGTTTCTTCTGCAAGAAGACGCTGTACTCCGCGTGCGATAACTCCAACCCCAACGCGGGGATGGCCGAAAAAGTCTACGGGGCGTCTGGTGCGGGATTGTTCGGTTTTTCGCACATGATGGGTGGCTACGCCGGCGGCCAAGCCGAATTCGTCCGCGTGCCGTTCGCCGATGTGGGGCCGCTGAAAGTCCCTTCGCATTTGACCGATGAACAAGTCCTGTTCCTGTCGGACATTTTTCCGACGGGGTACATGGCTGCTGAGAATTGTGCCATCGAACGGGGCGACACGGTGGCTGTGTGGGGCTGCGGGCCAGTAGGCCTCTTCGCCATCAAAAGTTGTTTCTTACTCGGTGCCGAGCGGGTACTGGCCATCGATCCGATTGCCGGTCGACGGGCCCGCGCCGAACTACTCGGTGCCAAGGCGATCAACCCGAACGAAGTCGACGTGTTGAAGTGGCTGGCCGACGCGACGGCTGGACGTGGCCCAGATGCGTGCATTGATGCCGTTGGTTTGGAATCGCACGGTACCGGATTTGTGCCGTTCGTCGACAAGCTGAAGACGAGTGTGATGCTGGCCACGGATCGCCCGAACGTCTTGCGGCAAGCGATCATGGCTTGTCGCAAAGGGGGCACCGTCTCGGTTCCCGGAGTCTATGCCGGCATGCTCGACAAGATGCCGTTGGGAGCCGCGTTCTCCAAAGGGTTGACGATCAAGATGGGCCAGACCCATGTACAGCGTTATTTGAAGCCGCTGCTCGGCCGCATTGAGCGAGGCGAAATTGATCCGTCGTTCGTGATCACCCACCGCTTCAAATTGACGGACGCCCCGGCCGCGTACGACCACTTTTTGAACCAACAAGATGAGTTCGGCAAAGTGGTGCTGAAACCCTAAACGCCTTGTTTCGCCGCGCACTTCGCCCGGCGATTTTACTCAGTTTTCCGAGTGAGTTTCCCATGTTGAATTCTCTGCGCGATGTCCTCAACGAGTCGATCCAAGATTTGTACAGTGCCGAAATCCAACTGCTGAAAGCCCTGCCCCGCATGGCCAAAGCCGCCAGCGAGCCGCAGTTGAAGGAGGCGTTTACCGCCCACCTCGAACAGACCCGCAACCAGGCGACCCGGCTCGAAAAAGCGTGCGAGCACCTCGGCATCAAAGCCAAGGGCAAGACGTGTGCGGCGATGAAAGGCCTTCTCGAAGAAGGTGCCGAAGTCATCGCCGAAAAGGGTGCCGCCGCGGCGAAGGACGCGGCGATGATTGTCGCCGCCCAAAAAGTGGAACACTACGAAATCGCGGGCTACGGCGCCGCCTGCACCTTCGCGAAGATCCTCGGCGAAGAGGAAGTCGCCGGCCTGCTCACCGAGACGCTCGCCGAAGAAAAAGCGGCCGATGAAAAGCTCAACGAGATCGCCGAATCCACGGTGAACGACGAGGCCAATTCGGAGGAACAAGATACCGAGGAAGACACGGAAGCCGGGGACGACGACGCCGCGGAAGAGGACGACGACGAGGGTGAAGAGGACGAAGACGAAGCGGTCGCCCCGAAGCGGAAGGGGGAGGTACCCGCCAAGAAGTCGGTGTCCAAGCCGGGCACGAACAAGCGTTAAAGTGGGATCGAAACGAGCTCCCCATCGGCGATGGCGAAGACGCGATCTCCCCGCACCGGGGAGATCTCGGCCGTGCCCGTGAATGATCCGAATGCCGGCAGCACGCCGAACTGGGCGCCGAACCAGAAGCACGGCAGTTTGAACTGTTCTCGACCGCGCCCGGAGATGGTGATCCTCGGGTGCAAATGACCCGCGAGAACGTACCCATCTGGAGACGGTTCCGGGTAGTGGGTGAAGCAAAACGGCGGGTCGGACAATGCCAAAGTTTTCCAGTCGCTGGCCCAACCGGCTGGGGGATTCCCGGCGCGGTCGTGGTTCCCGCGAACCAATTCGATCTGCACCTCCGGTCGGGCCGCCCGCCACTCAATCAATACCTCGACCAGTTGATCTGTCCGCCCTTCCTTCGCGTGCCAGAAGTCGCCGAGCACCACCAACCGTACTGTATTCGTCGTTCGGATGGCGGCATCCAATCGGGCCAAAGTTCCGTCGGCGTTGCCCGGCACCGGTACCGATGCGGCGCGGAACGCGTCCGACTTGCCGAAGTGCAAATCGGCCACAATCAACGTTCTTTTGGCGGGCCAGAAGAGCGAACCATCCGGGCGGAGTTCGACCTGTTCCCCGGCGAGTTCGAGTGTCGCGTTCATCCGTTCACGGGCCCCGCGTTGCGTTCGAGATCCGCCACGATCCGCTTGACCCGGTTGGCCAATTTCTCGGAAGACAGCGACTCACGCAACCGTTCGACGAGCAGCGGGAACGCCAGCGGCGTCGGCCGCGGTGGATCGACCACCACGATGGTACTGGAAGCGATCCGTTCGAGTGCCCGCTTCAAACGGCTGCCCTCGAATTGGCGTTCCAGTACCTCGCGTCGGGCTTGGTGCAGCAACAAATTCTCCGGGTCGTACTCGCGGAAGACTTCGTAGAAGAGTCCACTGGACGCTTGCAACTGCTTCGCTGATTTACCTGCATTCGGCAATCCCGGCGACACCAACCCGGCGACGCGGGCCACCTCGCGGAATTGCCGCTTGGCCAACTCCGCCGCGTTCAACGACGCCAGCACATCGTCGGCTAACCCCACTGGTGACAGGAGATCCGCGATCTCGGTGGCCCCAAGTTCAATCGGGTCGGGCGACACCAACTCGAAGCCGTAGTCGTTGGCGGCGAGGCTGAAACTCTGGGGCCGAAGTGCCGACAAACGGTACGCCACCAACGCCGCCAACCCCTCGTGGACGAGTCGCCCCTCGAAGGGGTAGATGAAAATGTGGTGTCCGTCGCGCGTGGTGAGCCGCTCGACGAGTAGTTCTTCCGGCGCCGGAATCCGCGACCACCGCGCCTGCACGTCCAAGATCGGCCGAATGGCGATCATCTCGGGTTCGACGAAGACACCGCGCCGGGCTTCGTCCAATTGCAACCGCAACGCGGCTGCCAATTCCCCGGACAAGGGCAGTCGCCCCCCGGCCCAGCGTGGCACCGTGTTGGCCGAACGCTTGGTCAGCTTCACACGCACGGTCATCTCGAACAACCGGACGAATTCGAGGACGCGCCCGGCGAACGTGAAGCGATCCCCGCGCTTCAGCTTGGCCGCGAACGATTCCTCGACACTGCCCAAGCGTTTGCCGCCGAGGTAACGTACTTCGAGGCTCGCCTCGCTGGAAATCGTACCGATCGACATGCGGTGCCGGCGGGCGGTCTTCGCATCGGGGACGGTATAGAGACCGTCTTGGATCACCACGCGGCGGTACTCCGGGTAGGCTCGCAACGCTTCGCCCCCACGGGTCACGAAGTCGAGTACCCAATCCCATTCGGCCTGCGACAGGTTGCGAAAAGCATGCGTCGTCCGCAGTTCTGTCAGCAGTTCGTCGGGGCGGAAGCCACCACCGAGTGCGGAACTCACGGCGTGTTGCGCGAGCAGATCGAGTGGCTTCACCACCGGTTCGCGACCCTCAATGGCCCCGGCCAGGGCTGCCGTTCGCGCGGCCGCCACTTCGATGAGTTCGAGGGCATTCGTCGGCACGCACGTCACCAAACTGACCACGCCCGGTTGGTGGCCACTGCGTCCGGCTCGTTGCAATAACCGTGCGACGCCCTTCGGGCTACCGATTTGAATGACGCGATCAACCGGGGCGAAATCGACGCCGAGGTCGAGGCTCGACGTACAGACGACGCAGCGCAGAGTCCCCGCCCGCAACTGATCTTCGACCCAATCGCGGGCCGCACGATCCAGTGAGCCGTGGTGCAACGCCATGATGCCGGCCCAGTCCGGCCGCGCCGCCAGAATCGCTTGGTACCAAATTTCCGTCTGGGATCGCGTGTTGGTGAAGACGAGTGCCGAGCGTCCGCCGTCGATGACTTTGACCACTTGCGGGAGGAGTGTCAGGCCCAAGTGCCCGGCCCAGGGGAAGCGTTCGACGCGCGGCGGCAGCACACTATCGATGAAGATCGCCTTGGGAATCTTCCCGCGGATGATCCGTCCGGTTCGACCGACGCCGACTAGCGCAGCCAGTGCTTCGTCCAAGTTTCCGAGCGTCGCGGAGAGGCCCCAGATACTCAAATTCGGCTGGAATGTGCGGAGTCGCGCCAGGGCGAGTTCCGTGAGCACCCCGCGTTTGGAACCGAGCAATTCATGCCACTCGTCGACCACGACGCAGCGCAACCCGGCGAACCGTTCGCGGGCGTCGGCGTGCGTGAGAAACAGAGACAGACTTTCCGGCGTGGTCACCAGCACCGTCGGCAGCCGCTTCTTCTGCTTGGCTCGCATCGCGGTCGTGGTATCACCGGTGCGGGTGCCGACGTCCCAATTCAACCCGAGCGGGCCGATCGGTTGCTCCAGAGACAGCGCCGTGTCACCGGACAGCGCCCGCAGCGGGGTGAGCCACAACAAACGAAGCGGCGGAGGGGATTCTGCCGGAGGTTCGTCCACCGCTTCGAGCACGGGGCCGAGGAAGGCGGCGTAGGTTTTGCCGGTGCCGGTCGACGCGTGGATCAGACCGCTTTCGCCCGCGCGGTACGCCGCCCAGGCTTCCTGTTGGAACGGGAACGGTTGCCAACCGCGCCGCGCGAACCACTCCTCGGGTGTTACCTTGGGCACCGGCGTGCTGACCGGTTTCTTGCGGGTGCGGCTCACGACCCCGCCTCGGCGAGCAGCGCCTTCACCCGCTCCAACGTGTCGGCTTCGTCCGCCTTTTTATCGGTGCGCCAGCGGAGCATCCGCGGGAACCGCACGGCGATGCCAGACTTGTGCCGGCTCGAAAGTTGGATTCCCTCGAAACCGAGTTCAAAGACGAGTTCCGGCTTCACCGTCCGCACCGGGCCGAACTTCTCAACGGTGTTCTTTCGCACGAACTCATCGACCTGGCGGATCTCGACATCGGTCAGCCCGCTGTACGCCTTCGCGAACGACACCAGCCGTTCACCGTCCCAAACGCCGAAGGTGTAGTCGGTGAACAGCCCGCTCCGTTTGCCGTGCCCTTGCTGGGCGTAAATCAGCACCGCATCGACCGTGAACGGTTCGACCTTCCACTTCCACCAGTCGCCACGCACGCGGCCGACT
>JANXWE010000170.1 GCA_025351325.1 Fimbriiglobus sp. | reverse complement strand
TACGTAGGCGGACACCGTGGATTGTTGCGTCAAATTCGTCCGGAGTTCGGTGCAGTTGGCAAACTTGGTGTCGATGGCGGTTTGGATCCCAGGTCTCGGTGTCGCCAAATGGAGATTATGAACGATCCACTCCCCATCGGGGGTGTGCATGGCGACCCGAGACGCAGCGCCCGGCAGCGGCAACCGTTCGGAGCCGAACGATTCTTCCAATTTGATCGGGTACCCCGTGGCGATTTTCAATCCGTTCTTGGCATCAATCACATTCCAACCCGGGGGGAAATCGGCACGGACGAACGTCGTCGGGCATTCTTGAATCAAGATGAGATCCGGGCGAATTTCCTCATAAAACTTCCGGAATTCAGCAGGAGACCGGGCGCCCCCCGCGTTCCACGTCATCACCCGATACCGCGGGTAGGCCGCCGGCGGATCGAAGTGGCTTTGCAAGGACAAATTCCCCCCCAGGAGAGGCCCTGCCACGCCGAGGGCCACGGTGGTCAACAAGAATCCGATCCACCAGGAACGAGCGATCACAGTCATGGGAACCAAGATGATCATCGGGAGTGCCGCGACCCAGCGTGGGCCGTAGAGGTATAAGGTGCTCCAAACCCGGTCATCGATTTCAAACCAGTACCAAGCGAATCCCATCAGGATGATGCAGAGGTAGACCAGTGTCAGCCGAGCAGCCCAGCGACGAACCGACAGTTTTACACTCAAGTGACATACTCAAATTGCGTTTGGCGACTCGGAATTCAAATGGAAGTTTGCGGGGTCATCTCGTGTTGCGCCGGCGTGGAGTGGATCCGGATTTCCGAATCTTGTTGGCATGGCATCAACGGGTTGGGTAAGGCCAGGAGCCGGCGGACGGCCGCGTAAGAGAACCCGGCCAAATAGATCGCCGTCCCGATGATGAGTTTGAGGTCGAACCACAAACCACGCGAGTCGATGTAGCAGCGGTCGAGAACAATTTTCTTTCGCACCGAGTCGAGATCCGTATCCGATGGAAGCTGAATTTGCGCCAAGCCCGTTACCCCCGGTCGCACAGCCAAGCGCAGCGGGTATTCGCGGATCGAAGCCGAGAGTGGTTCGACGAATTCCGGGCGTTCCGGCCGTGGCCCCACCAAGCTCATATCGCCCGAGAACACGTTGAACAGTTGGGGAAGTTCATCGATGTGGAGCTTGCGAAACAGCCGGCCAACCGGGGTCACACGGGGATCGTTGACCGTACTCCACTTCGCCCCGCCCGATGTCGCTTCGCAGTTGTTGGCCATAGTGCGGAGCTTGTAGATTCGAAACGGTCGCCCGCCAAGCCCGAGGCGCGTTTGGGTGTAGATTCCCGGGCCTTTCGAAGTTGCTTTCACCAACAGCCAACCCGCGAGCAAGATCGGACAAGTGAATACCAATAGAACGATACAGGCCAAAAGATCGAGGATTCTTTTCAGCGGATCGTAGGCACTCTTGCTCGGAGCGATTTGCGGACTCGCACGGTGTCCCGAATCTGGAGATTCAGTCGGAGAAACGAGTTTGAGAACCGACGGACGAATCGGCTCAAACTCGGGTGTGCTTGCATAGCTCTTTTTAGAAGGGTTCATCATGACGGATCTCCTGTTGCAAAAAGGCGGGCAATACTGGGAATCTCACACTCACTGTTTGTCGGTGAAAGCACTTCGGAGTGCAGGCAAGAAGCTCTTCAGAAACTGTTGGGCCGCCTCGTCCTCGGTTCGTGCCGTCGGAGACGGCTCTCGGACGATGTACATTTTGTACACCGCTGCATGCCGAGCGAAGGCATAGCGTGGTTTGTCGGAAGCACTCCAACTGAGGCCATCGCGCGACCAGGCCCACATAATCTCCAAACGCCGCGGGACGACGGCATTCGGCATGACGAAAATCCCTTTCCAGAAATCACCATAGACATCGCCTGCGGCGACCTTGGATTGGCCACCCATTTGCTCGAATCCCGCGCTCGTGTAGCAGACATCGGGCGTATGAACGCTGATGGGGCCACCGCGCCCCGTGACGAGTAACACCGACACCGTTTCGCCGGTTCGTGTGTTCTGATACTTGCGCAACACGCATCCTTTGATACCGGCACGGGCCATGTCTTCGGCTTCATAATCGACGTCCTCGCCACGCCAATCCCCCGCGCTCGTTGGGACGGTCTCGAGTTTTGCGATGGACTGCTGCAACTCTTGTGACGGAACCCAGCGATCCACCCAAATTCCGTGCGCCGCCCCCATCAACAGGACGATGGCCAAGAACGCAAGGATCGGCTTGATGCCACGCAACATAGCAACACTCTCGAAACGTTGTTAAGCGATGGTCAGGATCACGGGGGCCGGTTCGAGTTTCAAAGTCGTCGCGTCGTATTTGTACCGCCCGTAGTAATCGGCGGTGTAGTCGGCTGCGGCACCGTTCACGACGGCTCCGAGAACCGGGATTCCCATGCTTTTCAGCCGTTCTTGCGACAATGCGATGGCCCCGAGTCGACTGTAGCCAACCAACACGGAAAGCATGGCGGCATCGGCGGCTTTCGCCAGCAACAACGTATCGGCCATGAGCAACAGCGGGGACGTATCCACGACGATAAAGTCGAAATCCTTTTGGAGTTCTTCGCGGAGTTGGCGCCATTGCTCGCCGACGAGGCACTGCCGGGTGGCCATGTTCCAAGAGCCGGCGGTCATCACCGACAAACCCGGAACCGGTGAGCTTCGGATCGCGGAGTCTGGCGGCACCTCGCCACGTAACACTTCGCAAAACCCAGGCGTTAAAGTTTGATCGAACAAGCGGTGAACGGTCGGTGCGTGCAAGTCGCCATCGACCAAGAGCACGCGATAGCCAGCACGGGCCAGACTCAAAACCAAGTGCCCGGACAGAGTCGTTTTGCCTTCGCCAGAAAGTCCGCTCGCCACCAAGATCGTACGGATCGGTCGGTCGTGGCTTCTGGCTTGGAGCAATTGGGTGCGGAGGGCATCGACCGATTCCACCAAGATGCGATTCCCGTGCGGACTGGCCGAATTGATCACCGGAATCGTGCCGAGGATCTGCAAATCGGTCGCTGTTTTCAGTTCGTCGGCACTGGTCACCCGGCGCCCGCGATTCTCGAACCAGACCAGTGCGAGGAACCCCGCGAGCAATAAGCCCAAGGACGCAATCAAGACGGCCCGGATTCTCCGGAAACCTTCGATGCCCGATAACACGAACGGCTCTTCAGATACGCTGACCCGACTCGGAGCCTTTTCTTCGATTTCGATGTGATCCTTTTCACTGGTGAGCAACGCCAGTGCTTTTTCGGTCGAAGACACCTCCACGCGCAACTTCTCAAGTGCGTAACGGTTCTCCCCACTTTTATCGGTCCGTTCTACGATTTCTGTAACCAGATCATCAGCAAACTTTTTTTTACGCACGAGTTTGTCAAACTCGTCCTTGAGTCGCATCGAGTTCAGCTTACTTTCCAGCGCGATTCGATCTCGGGTCGCTTTCTCAAATTCACCGCGCAAATCGATTCGCAATTTATCGCGGATTTCTTCGGCCGATTTGATTTCCAGTCTAGCCTTGGTGGTCACCTGCGACGTCGTCCCCGGCAGCAATACCGCTTCCTTTTCCTGCAATGCTCTTTTGGCCAAGACAACTTTCTCTTCGGCTTTGAGATAAGCAGGACTCCTATTGATCGCTTCATCGACCAGGCCTGGCGGTATCACAATGGGAGTGTTTTCAGCTCCGGGAGTCGGCAGTTCGGCCTTGGCAAATTCGACTTTTTGTTTGAGATCCAGCGCCTCTTTTCGCGCCGTTCGCAAATCTTCTGCGTTGAGAATATCCGAACTGGCCTGTCCCTCTGTGTTTTTGAGGATTTTGGCAAGTACGTCCATCTCCTTCTTTTTATCGACGATACCCGATTTTCGTTGCCTGATCAGATCGTCGATAGCATTTAGTTGTGCCTTACGTGCAGCGTTATCCCGCTCCTTGACCGTTTTCATGTAGGAATCCGTCACGGCACGAAGAAACGCCACCAGTTCGTCCGGGTAGTCTCCTTCGATCACGATCCTCATGAATTCCGGGCTGTTTTTGAAATCGATCATGATCATCTTGTCGAGCCAACCGAGCTTATCCGGCTGCAACTCGAGCAGTTCTTTAAAATTGGGGGCTTTCGCCATCTCAGAATGGTTGAGTGCCGTGCTGAGTACTTGACGCCGTTTGAACGTAGCTTCTTGCTGTTTGCCATATGCCCGCAAGTCGACTTGCTTTTCGTTGGTCGTCGAGATGACGTGGGGAGCATTCCCCGACAGTTGGAACACCACGATCGCGGTGTTCTTCGGCAGCGGCATGAGGAACCAAACCGCGGCCGCGACCGCCGACGACGTGAGTACCAACGCCGTGAAAATGATCGGATGGTGCGCGACCGCATTGCGCGCCGTCCGGAACGAGATTTTCCCCGACTTGCTTTTATTCGGCAGCGCGAGTTGGCTTTGCATAAACTTTTTCTCTCTCCGAGATACCGTTTCAAGCAGTGGCGGTGCGAACCTTGAATGTACGATCCAAAAAGAACATCAGCAGCGCTAAAAAGCCAACGCCCAGCGGCATCATCAACCACCCGGCCACGTCATGGAACACGATCCGAGCCATTTGGTTCTGATTGGCCTCGAACAGCAAACCCGTGACCGTAATTCGGATCACGTTGGCCCCCACCGCGATCGGGGCGGCCGCTAGCACCATCGCGACCGCGTACAACCAGTGCCGTTCGATCAGCAGTGCGAACCCGATGGCCAACGCGAAGAAGGTCACCAACATGCTCAGGCCACTGCACGCTTCCACGACCCCCAAGCGCGCTTCGGTGAGCAGGATCACATTCCCTTCGGAAATCGCCGGCACTCCGACGGTTTGCAGCAAATAGGTGCTCAAATACGTGGCGATTGCTTGCAAGTTCGAACCCAGCATGAACTGGAACCGGAACGGCAACGGGATCATGAAGGCCAAGAACAACACGGCCGGCCAAGCCCAGCGCCAGCCCGTCCGCCCACCGAGCGCACAAGCGAGACCCGCTAAGCAGATCAGGAGCGATCCGGAATCCATCCATGGCTGATACAAGACGAAGCCCGTCCCCCGAACCAACGACCCGAGCGCCACGATCCCAAGACCCCACCAATGGGGAGTCAGACCTCCGAGCGGGATCAAATTGCGACGCCGGTAGAGCAAATAGGCGGAGAAGACGGGCACGAGCCAACCGTGCGAATATTGCGGGTCGGAATTCCAGCGGTCGACGATTTCTAACAGTGTGCTCCAATAGGCCCACACGGTCGCCATCAACGCTGGCAATCCCAGTATCAAGAGTCTTCGGAAACGGAATGCCACGACCACTCCACGTGAGTAGTAAGTTGGAAACACGGAAACTGAATTCAACCGGCCTATGGGCGAAAAGGCTGGCTGAACGGCTTGGGACATGTTGGTGACGCGTCAGTGGGTGCTGACTCACACAACATGTGGCGATCTCGACAAAGCTCAATCCACAGTCCAGACCTTCGTCAAACGATCATTCGCTCAAAAGGGTCTGAAACCGTTTCTGCGCTTTATCGAGAACAATCGTTTTACAGCCCAACTCGTTCTTTATCCAGTAAATTTTGCGATTTTGTCGGATTAATCCAAAATCGTCTGCAATTCAACGCTTTTATGGTCATACTAAATCATACGATTCGCCGGCGCAGACGGCCGATCGCCAGCGGGACGACCCCAGTCAACAGGAGCACCAGCGCCGGTGGTACCGGTGTCGGCACCACATCGCCAAAGGGATCGACCGTCCAACCGTCTTTCAGTTCGACCACTTGATCTTGGTACACCGAGTTGGTCAGTGCTACGAGGTTGGCTTTGGCGTAGGCCGTGTTTTTGGAGTCGGCTATGTAGAGATCCACCTGACTTTGGACGACCGCATCGACGTAGACATTCGGATCGAGAATGAACCAAATCGCTTCTTGGAACGCCGCATTTTTGACGTTGTCGGTACCCAAAGACAGGCGATCCGCTGCCCAGAGCCGGCGAATTTGATCCGCCTGCTCGGTTCCCATTCCCGTACCGAAGCCAGGGTTCGGGGAACCTTCCAAGGGATGCGTTTCGTACTCGTAAGTTCCACCGAAATAGACACTTTGATTGTGCTCGATACAGAACGAGCTATAGTTCTGGTCGATCCACTGGGCTGCGTGATCCCCAGCTGCCGGGTTTTGCGTCCAGTCGATTCGTACCACATAGTTCGATGTCCCGTGACCGGGCGTCAGCCCGGGACCGACGGTTGGATTCAGCGTGGCCCGAAATCCGGCTCGAACGTCCAGCGCCGTCCCGTGCAGGATCAGAACGGCGAGGATCAAAGCGACGTACAGTCTCATGAAATGATCCCAAGGGAATGAAGGTACGGGGTGATCCCACTAAATTTAACCTCGGAACATTCACCAACAACGGTAAAATTCACCGCTTGGCAAAGTGGCTGCCGCAAGATCGGACACGGGTGCAAAGGTTTGCATTCCTGTCAATTTTCCTGAACAGATTCGCACGGGGCCTTGTTCCCCACAGACGAGCGGGACATCGCAACCGCGCTTTCGACCCGATACGATGTCCGAAAGTCCGCTACTCCGCAGCTTCGGAAGGTGTCTTGCAATGAGTTTTCCGATTCGAGGGTTTTCGGTCGCCTGCGGCTTAACCGAGCCTTACCGCATCACTTGTACCCACCGGATCACGGGCGATACGGAGACGGCCGAGTTCGACGAACCGTTTATCTTCTTCGGTAGGCACCCACAGAATACGGCCCAACTCGACGACCCGAGCGTGAGCAAAAAGCACGCTTACCTCCAAGTGATCGACGGCCATGCGTTCCTCGTCGACTTCGGCAGCCGGACGGGAATCCGTGTGGATGGGAACCCAATCGTGCACGGCTGGGTGAACCCTGGGCAGTCCGTCGAAATCGGTGAATACAACGTGCAAATTGTCGGGTTGTTGAAAGCCGCCGCCGACAGGCCCCTCTCGACAACCGCCGTGACCGCACCGAGTCTACTCCAATTGGCAATCTCCAACGATCCCGCGTCCCAGGGTTCCGTGGTCTGCCCGCTCCACAGCCCGATGACACTCATCGGGCGGCATCCGCAGTGCAATTTCCGGCTCCTCGACGAGCGGCTGAATTTTTTCCATCTGTCGGTCGTCCAAACTGCCAACGACGTTTGGCTGATCGACTTGCCAGGAAGCGGTGGAACCCGCTTGAACGAGCGTTTGGTCCGCAGTTCGGTTCTCCAAGTCGGGGATCGGATCAACTTGAACGGGATCTATCTCGACGTGCAATTGAATCGCTACGAAATGCCTCGGAACAGCGCGATGGAACCGGTTTCCAATAAAATGGGCCGATTTTCGTCCGCTTCCGAAGAGCTTCAGCCCATCGCCGATCAAGTCAACGATCTGCGCCAAGCGACGATGTTGATGGCCAGTCTCTTCGCGGAGATGAAGCGCGAGCAGTCGACGTTGATGCAGCGGCAAATCGAACTGATGGAAGTGATGACGCAAGCCTTCCGCGATTCCCGCCCGCCCCCGGTCGCCATCCCGATTGCACCCACCACGGCGACGCCGACGTCGATCCCGGTGCAAGTCCCGCGGATGCCCAAACCCGAAGAAGAAAGCACCCTCGCCCAAGCCCACGCTTGGTTCCTGTCCCGACTCGACAAATTGGGTAAGCCGTCATAGACGCCAAGAGGCCACCGGATTCACTTCCGGTGGCCTCGTCCATTTCAACTCTTGCGAATTACGCAACCACTTTCGACCGGCGGAACGACCGGAACATTCCCAGTCCCGCGAAGCCGAGGCCGAACAGGACTACTCCGGCAGGAGCTGGGGTCGGGTTCACGGGGGAATCGATCAAATTCGCGGTGAATGCGAGATCGGACACAGGTTGTGAATCGTTGCCGCCGCTGCCCTCCCGCCAAGGATTGGTACTCAGTTCCCCGAAACGATTTTCGTTGTTGTTGTAAACGAAGGTGCCTCCGGAGTAAACATCGGGGGTGATCGATCCGAGCCGTGCGAAATCGTTGACGCCGTCGAAATTCTTGCTGGTGCTGAAGAACAGAACGTACTCTCGGTTCGCGGCCAGTTGGACATTGGTAACGACGTTGATGGCATTGTAAGACGACGGAGGCGCTGCGGGGCCGACGTTCGTGATCGCGGCGCTTTGAAACAAGACGTCTCCGACCGCCACTTTGTTCACCGAGTCCCAAGCCATCACGTACGCTTGGAATCGCGAGGTGTTGGTCGGATCCGTCGCCACTTGAAACGAAAAGTCGGTGAGGAACGTTTCGGTCGCACCCACTGTGATCGTCTGACCGAAGGTGGCCACAGAGGGTTCGCCAAGGCCTCGTTCACCTTGGAAGCCATCCCAGCTCGGCAACGTGTTGATGAACCCGGCTTGGATCGGGCTAACTGCTGCGAGGGCGACCACGGCGACCATCGCGCCGAACGTTTGGGTCCAGAACCGATTCATGATTTCTCTCCTCTGTTGAGAACACAGGCGAAGTTTCTGACTGGTCGGAACCTGGCCCGGTCAGAAAACTCTTATGGTGGATTACGGAGAAAGGAAAGCAGTTCAAGCAAAAGCGACTCTTGGAGCGATGAGGATTTGAAGAAGGTGTCGGAATTCGCAGCACGGCGCAAATCTACGACTACAAACGGGACTTCGTTTGCAGATTGTCTGGGTGCAACAATTGTTTCTGGCACACCTGAGTGACCCAAGGATCGGCGGGACACCGCTCAAAACGAAGAAACTGGCAAAACCAACAGTCCTCACCAGAATTAACGCAACACGGAACAAAACGACGCGAACCCATGACTGGACAATTGTTTATAATTGTGGTGCAGTCGTCATTCTGTTTAGTGTTCTTGTTTCCGCTGCTTCCGTTGGTTCCGCAGGGGGGAGGGGGGTGTTCTCCGCGGAAACAAGAACAAGCGTCAGAGTAGTACCAGGATGGGCCAGCGCGACGCCAGAATCGGTTGGCGCACCCAGATTGTCACTTCGCCTTGCGGTGCCACGCGATTTTCATTCCACTAGCAGCACAAATTGTTCTTCGGTCTCTCGGGCAAGGAGGCTCGGTCATGCGTGCGCGTTTACTCTCGGTGTCCCTCGTCGGAATTCTGCTCTTCGGTAACGGCCTGATGTTGGCCATCGGCCAAGAGCCGGCCCCATTGCCGCCGGCCTACCTACCGCCGAGTGTCACCGGTCGCCCTGCGGGAACGGTCACTCCAGTCGCGGCGACGGCCAAAGCGGTCGCCGGTATCGAGCGTTTCGACAAGAATCCCAAAGCGTATCCACCCGAAACCATGCAGTGCATCTACAGTGTCCGAACCGCCGCAGCTTGGTTGACCCGGCAGAACCAGTCCGACGGTCGCTTCCTCGGTGGCTTGAACCCATCGTTGGCCCGCCCACTCGAAGGCCTCAATGATTTGAATCAAGCCTATGCCTGTTGGGGTGTTTGCCGGGCGGCGAAATTCACCGGCGACGACAAGCTCGGCGCCTGCGCCGCACAAGCGGTGCTGGCCCTGCTGACGTTGACCAAAGCCGACCCCGCCGATGCGAACTGCCGGGTGCCACTGGCCGAATCGGCGAAGTGCAACCGCGTCGGTCTGGCCTCCATTTTGATCCTCTGCATCCACGATCTGCCGGCGCCGGATGCACGGCTGATCGTGGAAGCCGACAAACTCGGCGAGTTCCTCAAGAAGCAACTCCGGGCCGACGGCTCGGTGCAGTACACCGACGGCGCGGAACCGGCCACCAAGACCGATCCCGAAGGCGTGAACAGCTACCCCGGCCTCTGCTTCCAAGCTCTGCTGGCGAGTGACCGCGTGAAACCGGAAACTTGGAAACGAGACGCACTGATCGCCGGGATGAAGCACTACCGCGAGTGGTTCGCCGCCCATCCCTCGCCGACATTGGCCGGATCGATGCTCCCCGCGGCTTGCGAGCAGTACCTGCGGACGAAATCGGCGATCGTGGCCGAGTTCGCTTACGAAATGGCCGACACCCTCTGTGCGAGCCAGTATTCGGGCGGGGAAATCCGCGACCTCCGCACGGTCGGTGGCTTTCGCATTCCCGGTCAAACCGAACCGTTGTCATCCGCTGCGGCATTGGCCGAAGCACTTGCCTGCGCCACCACGCTTGCGGCCCAAGTGCCGGACGCCACTCGTTACGGCAAGTACCGCACTGCGTGCGTTTTAGCGCTGGGTTTCGTGCGCGGGTTGCAGTTCACCGAGGAAGCGACAGGGCACTTCGAGAAAGCGTTCCGCACCCAGTTCATCTTGGGTGGCGTCTGCACCTCGCTCTCCAACGGGAACATCCGCGCCGACCAAACCGCCATGTTGGCCCTGGCCCAAATTCGCTACCTCGAAAGCGGTGCCGAGAAGCGGGAGTGAAACGGGGCTATCCAGTAAAACGTGTCACCAAATTATTCCTGCAACTATTCAAATTCACTCTTGACGGAAATGTGCTTAAACTATAATTTACTATCTCACCTACAGGAGATCTACTATGTCTGCGTTCTGCGTTCTGCGTTCTGCGTTCTGCTAGCTAGCTTCGGCTTGCTTGTCACATCGTCATCTCGCGCCTCAGCTCAAGCACTTCCGCTAATGGTTGAATGGAAATGGGACGCCATGAGTCCCAAAGCAATCGAAACAGCAGCGGGATCGAAGGTTTTCACTATCACTGCAAAGGGCAAAGTAACGTACAACGGCTCCATTGACATCCAGAAAGTGGAATTCGTTGTCTACAAAGGAAAGTTCGGTACAAGTGGATACGAGCTTGTACCTGCTTTTACACATCTAGCCACCTTGGGCGCAGCAGTAGCAGTTCCTGGTAGTGTGACTCATGATTCCAAAACTGCAGTCGCAGATCCACTCAAAAAAGCGGGAGTAGTCTACAACGCATTTCCCGGAGAACGATACAAAATTGTTCCACGCATCACGTACAAGGTCGATGCGAACACTCCTGTGGACACAATTGACTGCGAACCAGGTTACATCATTCTGGGAGATGGCATATTCATACCTGAGGGCTAAGGTTGTGTCCGCCAGTAATAATATTCGCTTGTACACTCAGAGGATACCGTCGTGCGCAAAGGATTGTCGCTGATTGAACTGCTAGTCGTCATCGCGATTTTAGCAGTATTGATCGGGTTGCTGTTACCGGCCATTCAAAAAGTTCGGGAAACGGCCAACCGCATGAAAAGCGCGAATAATCTCAAACAATTCGGCCTCGGATTGCAGATGTTCGCCGATTCGCACGACGGGTATCTGCCGACTGCCGATGGTTCCCCAACCAAGCAGATCCATTTCATAGGCGGCTCTGTCGGCACTCGACATTGGCACCATGTTTTCGATTGCCTATTTCAATACATCGATCAGCGCCCGGATTACAAGATTCCGATCACTCGAATCTCGATGTATCTGAGTCCGAGCGACCCATCGATTGTTGACTGTGCGGATCGCGAGGATCGTCAGTGGCCGGGCATCAGTTACGCTTCCAACGCTATGGTGTTCTCGGGTAAAAAATCGTATCCGCAGAGTATCTCGGACGGCACCAGTAACACGATTTTCCTCGCGGAGAACTACGTGCTTTGCGGCGGCAGTCCCGTCGGTATGGCGCAGAACGATCCGAACTTCAAATGGCCGCGGCTCTACGGGTACTCGCAATTTCTCGACCCCGATGCCCGGCCGACCTTTGCAGAAGGCGGAGTGGTCTTCGATGGCGGGAATCGAAAGGACGTTTATCCCATTACGACAGGTGGCAACACCCGTCCGAGTCGAACCGGAGTGACGTTCCAAGTCCGCCCGACCGTGTTAAATTGCGACCCGAGCTACCCGCAAACCCCTTACTCGGGTGGCTTGCTCGCTTCCATGGGTGATGGCAGTGTTCGCATGATCGGCGTCGGCGTGAATCCGGCCATATTCTGGGGATCTGTGACCCCAGACGGTGGCGAGGTGCTGGGCGACTTCTGAAACCAGCTATTCAGGCCATATTCTGACCACGCAAGTGGTCTTGTGCACCCGAAATGAAAACGGCTTGGGTGCATTAACCTGCTGATGTCAGCCGTTTTTCGTTCGGCACTTCGATTGCGTAACTGAGACCCGGAACTTCACATCGGGTCACCACCATGAATCGCCGCCGTATCGCGTTTACGCTCATCGAATTGCTCGTCGTCATTGCCACCCTCGTGGCACTGTGCACACGAGATGGGGGCGAAGTGATCGCCAATTAATGCATCACGAACCCGCCGTCGACGTTGATGGTTTGGCCGGTGATCATTCTGGCACGCGGTGATGCCAAGAACACGGCCATGTTGGCCACGTCTTCCGGAGTCTGCCAGTCGTTCAGCGGGATCACTTTGCGGATTTTCTCGGCGGCCCATTCTTCGTAGGTCGTCGCGGTGCCGACCGGTTGTAAGTCGGCCCAAGCTTGCCAGACCGACTGGTTCAATTCCGTCTTTACCATGCCGGGGCAGATCGTGTTGACGCGGACGCCGAACGGGGCCAGATCCTTGGCGGCACACCGGGCGAAGTTGATCAGGCCCGCCTTCGCGGCACTGTACGGCGGGTCGGTCTGCGAGCCGATTTGCCCGGCGACCGACGACAGGAACAGCATGGTTCCACTTCGGGCTGCGGCCAATCCCGGGGCGAAGCTGTGGGCCACGGCGGCGGCCCCGACGAGGTTCACCCGCAGCACGCGATCCCAATCTTCGGGACTGATGTTCCAGAATGGGAAGCCGAATTTCCCCGAGCCGATGCCGACGCAATAGACGACGTGTCGAACCGGGCCGACGCCTTCGGCGCAGCTCCGAACGGACTCGAAATCGAGTACGTCCGCTTGGAAACCTCGGGCACCGATTCGTTCGGCGACGGTGAAA
>JANXWE010000146.1 GCA_025351325.1 Fimbriiglobus sp. | reverse complement strand
CCGGGCAGCGATGTGCTGTCGCTGCTGCTGCAAGGCCGCGACGAAAACGGCCACGGCATGACCGACGGCGAACTCATCGGCCAATCGGCCGTGCTGTTCGGGGCGGCCCACCTGACGACGTCGCACACGCTGACGTGGGCGCTGTTCCTGCTATCGCAACATCCGCAAGTGGCGGCGGAATTGGCGGCGGAAATTCACGGGACGCTCGATGGGAGTTCGCCCACACTGGAACAGTTGGAGCAAATGCCGTTGTTGAATCGGGTGTTGAAGGAAAGTATGCGGCTGCTCTCGGCGTCGGCGTACTCGCAGCGCATCACGGCGGAACCGGTGCAACTCGGGCCGTTGGAGTTGCGAAAAGGGTCGGTCGTCGTCTTCAGCCCGCTGATTTCGCACCGCATCCCCGAGTTGTTCCCGGAACCGGACCGCTTCCTGCCGCAGCGCTGGGAGACGCTGTCGCCGGCGCCGTATGCATACATTCCGTTCGCCTCCGGGCCGCGCTTGTGCATCGGTTCGTCGCTGGCGATGATGACGATCAAGACGACTCTACCCACGATTCTGAAGCGATTCCGCCTGAGCGCCGTGCCCGGTTCCACCATCGACGCGCGGGTGATTGCGACCATGTTGGCCCCGACCTCCGGGATGCCGATGCTCATTTCCCCGGCGTCATCGCATTTCAGTGCGCCGCCGGTGCACGGCACCGTTCATGACTTGGTCGATCTTCATTCCGGCGAAGAAGCCGCGCAACCCAGCCGTCAGGCAGCGTAGATTCCAATTTTTTTCTTGCATGTTGACCCCACTGCTGAAATGTCGCGTCCGTTGGGGCGAATACCTCTCTGACGACCCTGATAATCGCTCGGCCCCCGAATCTACCTGGATCAGATCCAGACAGAATCGGGGGTCGATTTTTGTTCACAACGGACATTGTTTAGGTCTCCGATGTGAACCATAATCTGGCAGAGGTGTCTTTAGCCATTCACTTATTCAATCTCAGGATACTTCTATGATTTTCGCGTTGACGTCCAGTGGGGAATGGTTGGGGATCGGTGGCATCGGCCTAGCCGCCGTCGGGGCGTTCTTCGGGGTCCTCGCGACCATGTGGTCGAAGGCCAAGGACGTGCTCTGGCGCTTCATCAGCTTGGTGATCCGCCGGGTTGAAGTGCCGACGCAAGCCGCGCACGATGCGATCACGGCGTACTTGATTGCCAAGTACCAGCGGAGCCGCAACTACGACCGGATGTACGGGGCCACGTGGGAATTCCAACGCGACGGCCGCTACGGACTGATTCCGTACGAGGTCTTCGGCAACCGCACACTGATCTTCTGGAACAAGCTGTTCCCGATCATGTTCACCAACCAACAAGAGAAGAAGACGACCGGCAAGAGCGGCGAACAGTCGAATAACAACGCCACGAAAATCTACAGCACCCTGCTCTACATCCGCGGGACTTGCGATGTCGAAAAGATCCTGCGCGAAGCGTGCGATCAACGGAACGCGATTTCGTGGGCCAACGAGCACGAAGAACAAGTGGCGAAGACCCGCTTCGTGATTCACCATGTGCCCAAACGCACCGACAAAGACGACGACTACGATTCCGGCAGCAACGGCCTGGCGTGGTATCAACAGGGCACCTACCGGCTGATCGCCCACAACCCCGATGAACTCGGTAAGCGGCCGACGAACAACGGCAAGGCACTCGATAACTTGATCTTCCCGCAGCGGGTGAAGGATCTGATCAAAGAGATCGAACTTTGGCGGAAGAGCCGCGATTGGTACCGCGAAAAAGGAATCCCATGGAAGCGCGGTTGGATGCTCTACGGCCCACCCGGCACCGGCAAGACGGCCCTGGCCCGCGCCTTCGCCGAAGATATGAACATGCCGATCTACGTGTTCAATCTCGCTGAGATGGGAAACCACGAGCTGATGAAGACGTGGAGTGAGATGCAGATGAACGTGCCGTGCATCGCACTCATTGAAGACATCGACAACGTCTTCCACGGGCGGGAAAACATCGCCCGCAAGAACTCCGGAATGTTCGGCATGATGGTCGGGCCGACCACCAAGAAAGACGGTGACAGCGATGGCGACAAAGGGCGCGGGATGATGGCCCAACCGTTGACGTTCGACTGTTTGCTGAACTGCTTGGACGGCGTCGAACGCTCCGATGGAATCTTTACCATCGTGACGACCAACGACATCACGAAGATCGACCCGGCACTCGGTCAACCGCGGAAACTGCCCAACGGCGACGTCGAGTTCATCAGCACCCGTCCCGGCCGCGTCGATAAAGCGGTGGAACTCGGGTACATGGAGAATGGCGACAAGAAGAAGATGGCCCGGCGGATTCTGGGCGGCTACGAGAAACACTACCTGGAAGTCCTGAACTTCGTGGACAAGTACCCCGACTTGCAAGAGACGCCGGCCCAGTTTCAAGAACGCTGCGCCCAGGTCGCGCTCAAGTGTTTCTGGGCGGAGAAGCTCGCCGAGGAGGTAACCCGGCCGACGGTGCAGCAAGTGGCCGAGAAACTGCTGAACCCGACGCTGGTGGGGTAGTTCGGTTAGCGCGGTTTCTTTTTCGGTTCGGCCGGGGGCGGGTACTTTTGCCGCAACCGGTCGAACGCTATCCCTTTCAATAGCGGGCCGAGATCGGGGTCGGAATACACTTGGTTGACGCGGAAAGGCGACCGATCCATCTCGATCAGCAATAACGCTTCGGCTTCCTCAGTATTTTTACTTGCGGCGAGGGCAAGGGCTTTAAGTATCGGAATGGGGTATTCTAGTTCTTCGAGAAATTCGAGTGCTGCTTCCGGCTTCTTTGACTTCACCCAACTGCGGATCAAGTGGTCACGACATTGGTACTCGTGAACTTTGTACTGAAGCGGTTCGAGAGGTTGATCCAAATACAGTTTCATCTGGGTAGCACACTGTTCATACTCTTGTTTCAACCAGTGCAGTTCACCGCACCAATAGTTGAACTCGAGTGGTTTCCCGTCGACTTTGTCTTGGCTAGCCAACAGTTTAGCCAACTCTGAAGAATTGCTCTTATCCACGCATTCCGTAGCGAGTTCGTTGAAAGTGGTTTTGTCCCGGAAGCGTTCGTACGCCGCAACGGTTTGCCCGAGCTGAACTTTGGCCAGCAACCAATCGCGGCGGGCATCGGAGTAGCCACTCTCGTAATCCTTGGTCAAATCGCCGGTCGGTTTTACGCGATCCAGCAAGGTTCGAAACGTTTTTTCAGCCGCGGTTGGGTCGTTGTCACGGATCAGTTGTTTCGCTCGATAGATCGAGAGCCAAATGTCGTCTGGGTGAGTCTTCTCGTGTGCGGACAACAGGGAATTGAACTTCGCCGCAGTCGTTTCCAGCGGTTCTTCATCTCCAGACAAGTAGTCCTGATTGGTCAAAGGGTAATCCCAAGCTTGCATGGCACGTTGAAACGCTTTCGGACGATCCTCGTTCGGCACTGCATCGTAGGCTTCGCGGTGGCGTTGTTTCACCGAGCAAGAACTCAAGAATTGATCCAAGAGTTTTTTGCGCGGTTCGCCTGATAGTTTCGGCAAGGCACTTTGGAACGCTTTGGTCGCCCCAGGAAATTGATCCTGCATCATCAGGGCTTGGACGAGATGGCAAACCCCGGACGCGTCGTCCGGAAAGCGCTGGCCATGGGCGCGGGCCAAGAGTTCGAGCGATTTCCACTCGTTGTACCAACCGTTCTCGCCAATCAACCGGTGGAACAGTTCACGGTAGTATTTTAGCTTGGCAAGTTTGTCCACGAACGCACGTTTCTCATCGGCCGGGGTCAGATTCAGCAAGCCAATTATGGCCCTGGCCTGATGTGGGTCGAGCTTCAGTGCGTCGCGGAATAAGAGTTGCGCTTCCTCGGTCTGCTTCAATCCGACTTGGGCGGCACCGGCCCAGGCGATCGCGTCGGCATCCGGCCCCGCAACGCTTTGGTACTGCCGGGCTAATTCCTCGATCTCGTGATATTGGCCCCTCAAAACTTGAGTTTGCATTTGTAGCATCAGCGCTGGCAGATTCAGCGGATCGCGGTCGAGAATGCTATCGAGTCGGTCAACGGTCAGTAGATAATCGTCTTCGTCGTCGTCACGATGGTTGGTGAACTCGCGGTCATAACGCGTTTCGGCCAAATCGTAGGCGACTTGGAATAGCCCGGTCGCTTGAGCACGGGCAGCAATATCGAGTTGTTTGCGGGCTTCGACAAACTTTTTGGCGTCCATCTGGCGGTGGGCTTCGGGCAGGCTTCGGAGGTTCAGCAAAAGTCGATCTCGACCCGAGTTGGTGCTGACCGCAATTAAGCTGAGCGCGACATCGAGATCGGAGCCTTCCCCAGTGGCCACGTTGTCCCACGCGCTCATGTGCAAGAGCGTTTCCGAGCCCGACAGGAGCGTGAACCGAATTTTGATCCGGGAGCCGTCGGGTTTGGGGAACGCGACGAACACTTCCAAATCCCCGAACGAACCCCGAACCAACTGGTTCACATGGCCGATTTCCATCTCCTTCCAATTCCAAGTTTGCCAGATGGAGAACTGTCGGTTCAGCGCCTGAATCGTGGCCGCGAATTGACTCTCGTAACCTTCTCGCTGCGAGATTAGTAGCCTCTCATTGGGGGGATACGTCAAACCGGCGGGCGCCAGAACACTGCCGCGCGTGCACATGGCCGGCGCCACGCGGGTCTGCCATCCATCCTTACTGGCTTTCAAGTGTGGCAGATCACTTTTAAGCTCCTTGAAGTAGCGTTTCACCTGTTCTACAGTGGCTGCAGACACTTCTTGACGCGATTCAGGTTGCGCCGGGCCGATTTCCCCAGGCCGCGTCAGTGGGTCTCCCAGGCGTGGCCTTGTTGTCGGCGTCGGGTACGAGTTGTATTGGTAACCCCCGTATTCGTACGGTTTTCGCTCGACGACGGGGTTGGCATCGTTATAGGCCGACACCCCGACCGCACCGCTGATAAGGCTGAGTACCAAAAGAAGAATCAGCAAGATGCCGACGATCTGCCAAGCAGAGCGTTTCGGTTTGATTGTCGGCTTCGGAGACTCTGTCATCGGCGCACCTGGGTGAAGTTCTTCAGCCGTGTCCTTCTTGAACGAAATTCTTATTCCACGCCGGGATGACCACCAACAGATCTTGCGTCCCGTTCGGCACGCACTGGCAGCTCAACCGCGATTCGGGCGTCACCGAGCGGGCCGTGTCGAGCATGTCTTCCTCGTCGTCGGTCGCCACATTGCAGCTGCTCAACCCCTCGGACACATAGACATGGCACGTGGCGCACGCGCAGACGCCGCCGCAGGCGTGGTCGATCTCGACACCGGCGCCGTAGGCGAGATCCATGATGCTCCCCGGCTCGCCGCTCCGGCCGAACGGCAGTACGGCGGGATCGACCCGTAACTCTTTCTTTTCGTTCGTCTCTTGGAGCACAAACGTGATTTTGAAAGGCTTCTTGGCCGCTTGGGCGCTCACGGGTGTGATGTAGGGGTTCTTGCCCGCCATCGGCATTGGCCTCGCTGTCTCGGTATGGAACGAAAAAACACGGGATTCGACCCCGTATTTTCATTGTAGCGTTCCATCGGCGCGGCGTTACTGCGGTGGGAACTTCAACTCGTTCTTGACGTTGCGGACGCCGGGCGTCAAGCGGATCATCCCTTCGATCAATTTGGCTTCGTCTTCGTCCTTCGCGTTGCCTTTCAGCACGATCATCCCGCCCTCGGCTGCCGTCACACTGACATTTTTCGCGTCGGCGATGCCACTGGATGTGTCGAGCATGCTCCGGAGGTCGAGCTGCATCTGCGGTGCGGGCATGCTGGGTGCCGCGAACTTGAGAGTCGCCGTGTACGCGATCTGCCGGCCGGTGCTCAGGCCGTTGTTCTGCTGGTTCGAATTGGTGTTGGTGGTGCTGCCGAACCCGCCCTGTTGACCGGTGCGGCCCGCCGTGGCATTGGTATTCCCGCCGAAGCCGGTGGTGCTGCCCCCGAAGGCACTGGCTGTTCCGGCCGTGGCGCCAGTGTTGCCGCCCGTCCGAGTGTTGGAGCCGCTGCCGGTGTTGGACGATCCAGCACCAGTTGTGCCGTATAACGGTGCCCCAAAGCCGCCGGGCGTGTTGGCGGCGGTACTGCTCCCGGTGGAAACCCCAGCCCGTCCCTGGTAGTAAGGATTGTTGTAGTAGCGGCCGAAGATGTTCGAGGAGTTCAAGACCGAACTGCTGGCTGTGGACGCCGAGGGTGCCGCGATCACCGGTGCTTGCAACGCTTGCTGGGCGGC
>JANXWE010000143.1 GCA_025351325.1 Fimbriiglobus sp. | reverse complement strand
GTATAAGCCGGCGTCCGGAAATCGCTCGGGAGGTTCACTCATGGTTCGGTTCGGTATTTCGCTCGCTTCGATGGTGGCGGTGACCGCAGTCCTGTTCGGCCAACCCCCGTCGCAAACTCTGCCCTTGTCGCCCGCTCCACTTGTGGCACCTCCGGTCGCACCGGTCGGCAAGCCTGATCCGGTGTTGGTCGGGCACCTGAATGGGTGGGAGACGGCCATGAAGAACGTGGAGACGTTTGCCGTCGAAGCAAAAATCACTTATAAGGATCTGATCACCAAGCGCGAGAGCAGCTCCACCGGAAATATCTGGTGCATGAAGGGCGGCTACGCCCGGCTCAACATCATTAAGTCAGTCGGCAAGGATGAGAAGCCGAATCCCGCCGATTTCAAAGCCTACATTTGCAACAATACGACCCTCTACGAATACGATGGCGCTGAGAAGATCGTCACCACGGTCAGCTTGGGCAAAAGTGGAGTGGGGAACAACTTGCTCCTCGATTTGATGAGCGGGATGACCGCCGAAGCGGCCATGAAGCGGTTCGATTTGAAAATCTCCAAAACCGAAGAACCCTACATCTATATTGTGGCCACGCCCAAGAATGCCGAAGACAAAGCCGAGTTCGAGACGTTGACCCTCGTGCTCTGCAATGCCAACGTGAAAGGCCGGGCCTACATTCCGCGGATGGTCGAGTTGCGAAGTTCCAACGGCCAAAAGACGGAAACGTGGGACTTTCCCGATCCGAAAGTGAATCCAGCCGGAATCGTCAAGGAACACTTCGAAGCCAAATTGCCGGCGGGTTGGCGCCTCCAAAAGGCCGAAGCGCCGAAAGCGGTGGCCCCGATCACGCCCGCAGGCAATAATAAGTTGCCCGTCCCCGGCGGGCGATGAAAATAGGTGGGGACCGTTTGGTTCGAACTCATCGCGTATCCGGAGTTTCGTATGCCATTGCGTGTCACAACACCGATTCCGATTCAGGCCCGCCGGCGCACCACTTCCGCACTGGCAGCAGCAGATACACTCACCCCGACATCAATCGTGTTGGGTGTCGATTTTGTGAGGCAAACCCAATCGCAGTGGTGCTGGGCCGCGTGTACCCAGATGGTTGCAAGCTATCTGAAGGTGCCGGATCTCAAGCAGTGCGAATTGGCCAATTTTTTGCACAACCAAACGACCTGTTGCGTGACTGGCAGCAGTACAGATTGCGATCAACCGTGTCAGTTTGAAGGGATCGGCCTGGTCTACGACCAGGTCGGAATCGACTCGATCAGTGAGCGGAAAATTATCTACCCGCAGCAGTTGCAACAAGAACTCACGGCGAGGCGACCCATTGAAGTCGGTTGGTTGTGGAATGGTGGCGGCGGTCACGTTGTCCTGATCGTCGGCATGAACGCGAACGGAATGTACCAACTGCTCGACCCGATGTTTGGCACGCGAATTTGCAATTATCAGGCGATTTTGCTGGCGCTCGGAATGGGTTGGTGGGCGTACTCGTTTGGCGTCTTCAAAAAGCGGGGGAATTAGTCATGGCGAATGCCGATCCGCTTTCTGCCAAAGCCATCCAATCCGTGGCGACGCAGTTGTCGAACTTCCTGCCGTCCCCCAAATCAACCGTGCTGGGCATGGCTTCAGCGCCACTCAAGCAGCCGGCTGTCGCAGAATCTCTGGCCGTCTGCTACCTGACCGTACAACAGGTCACGAAGCCACCCGAGAACTTGAAGTCGCTTGTCGCTCCATCCGGAATGTGGTGCCACCAAGTGCGGACCGCAAGCGGTGCCACGCATTTGGCGATGTCACAATCGCACGCTTTCGGATCGGATGAACTGGAAGTGCAACAACTCGGTGAATCGCCGGTGGCCGCGAAATTGGACGATGCCATCACGTGGCTTGAGACAACTGTTCCGGACGACAACGTCACCGTGCGGCTGTTGATTGCCCCGGCGTATTTCGTGTACGCACTCGCGATCATTCGCCCGAAGAAAATCACCGTGATGTTGGTCGATCAACCGGACGGGACGACCACGTTGCAACCGGAGAGGGAGTACCCCATTAAAGACTTCCTGAAACGCCTCGCCAAGGCTTCACCGGGGATGTCATTGGCAGAGTGATCCAGTTTTGTTGGTCATGGTAAGTTGTCCGCGAATGCGTGATCGTCTCAAAACCCGATGCGCTCTGTCCGTAACCCACTCCGCTCCATTTCATAACAGCACCTCTCCGGCCCGTTCCCGACCTCCGGATCTCTGCAATGGCTCGCCCCGTATCGTATAGCTCGTTCGCCCAATCGCTGAGCACCGAGACCGCGTTCGATGTGCTCGCCGTCGCCAACAAATTGAAAGCTGCGGGCAAAGATGTCATCGCCTTGCAAATCGGCGATAGTCCGTTCCCGAGCAGCAGCAGCGCCCTGCAAGCCGGGAAGGACGCCATCGACTCCGGGTTGACACGGTACTGCCCGAGTTTGGGGGTGCCCGCATTTCGAGAAGCGTGCGCCAAACAAGTGCGCGACGAGTTCGGCATCCCCGCCACGGCCGCGAACGTCGTGATTGCGCCGGGTGCCAAACCGTTCGAGACCTTCTTCTGCGAAGCGTTTCTCGAACCCGGCGATGAAGTGCTGCTGTTCAGCCCCGCGTTCCCGACCTACGAACCGAACGTCCATCGCCGGGGTGCCAAAGCGGTCTACACCCCGCTGAAGCAAGAGCACGACTTCCGGCCCGACCCGGCCGCCGTGAAACACTTCTTGGACACGTCGCCGAAGCCGAAGGCGATCTTCCTGAATTCGCCGCACAACCCAACCGGCGGCGTCGCCACCCCCGAAGATCTCAAAGCCATCGCCGACTTGATCCGCGGCAAAGATATCGCCCTGCTGAGCGACGAACCCTATTGCCACATGGTGTGGGAAGGAACGCACCGGAGCATCCTCGCGGAACCGGGGATGATGGAGCAGTGCGTGGCTGGGTACACCTTCAGCAAATCGTACAGCATGAGCGGCTGGCGGCTCGGCTTCGCCATCGCGGCCGAGGCGACCGTCGAGTTGATGGGAAAGATGATTAACACGAGTGTGAGTTGCACGCCGCCGTTCGTGCAGATGGGCGGGAAGGCCGCCATCGAGCACGACACGGCCGAACGCACCGCGACGATGGCCAAGTTCCACAAGAAGGTCGAACTGCTGGTCGGGGCGTTGCAGACCGTCCCCGGTGTGACGGTGAAGATGCCCAAAGGGACGTTCTACGTCTTCGCCAACGTCCGGCCGATCTGCGAGCGGATCGGCATGCGTTCGCACGGCCTTGCGATGTTCCTACTCGAAGCGGCCGACGACAAAAAAGGCGTCGGCTGCCTCGGTGGCGAATGCTTCGGTGCGGCGGGACAAGGATTCTTGCGGTTCAGTTGCGCCGAAACCGATGAACGGATGTTGGAAGCCGTGGAGTTCTTGAAACTGGCGATCACCCGCACCGACCGGGTGCGGGCCTACCTCGACGCCAACCCGAAATATCGGGTATAATTTGGTTTGTCCCTCTGCATCTGCGAGATCGAAGATGAGCACAGCCACACTCGTCGTCCCCGACGTGATCTACCCGGAAAGCGACGGCAAGCCGATGGCCGACAATACCATCCAATGGGACTGGATGGTGAAGGTCGTCGACGAACTCCGCATTCAGTACGCGGGGCAAGAAGTCTTCGTCGCCGGCGATTTGCTCTGGTATCCGGTGAAGGGGATGCCGAAGATCTCCGCGGCGCCGGATGCGATGGTGGTCTTCGGTCGACCGGCCGGAAATCGGCGGAGCTATCTCCAGTGGAACGAAGACGGCTTGGGGCCGCAAGTTGTGTTTGAGGTGCTGTCGCACAGCAACCGTCCTGGCGAACTCGAAGACAAGTTGTCGTTCTACGACGAGCACGGCGTTGAAGAGTATTACCTCATCGACCCCTACGAGCAATCGGTGGAGGGTTACACCCGGCGTCGGACGGAGTTGGTGCCGGTGCGAAAAATGCTCGGATTCGTCAGTCCTCGCCTCGGTACCCGCTTCGAGAAAATCGACGGCGAATTGGTACTCGTTTCACCGTCGGGCCGGTCGTTTCAATCGCGGGCCGAACAGGTCGGAGAGCTTTCCGATGGACTAAAACGGGAACGTTCCGCCAAGAAACGCATGGCCGATGAATTGAAGCGGGAACGCTCGGAGAAGGAGCGATTAGTTGCCAAACTCCGCGAACTCGGCATCGACCCCGACGCCTGATCACGTCCCCCCGTACACCAGCGCCATCAATTCGTTGCGGGTCATCGGGTTGGTTTTGAACAACCCGCGCATCGCACTGGTGATCGTCTTCGCGCCGGGCTTCTTCACGCCGCGGATCGTCATGCACA
>JANXWE010000115.1 GCA_025351325.1 Fimbriiglobus sp. | reverse complement strand
GAGTGTGGCCCAGCCGCTGAATTGTTTTCCGGGCAACCCAAGGGCCAGCGCCAGGTTGATCCACGCGTGGACGGTATCGACGCCTTTGCTGTGTTGCTCCGGCCCACGCCCGGACAGCAACATGCACGACTTGGCCGTGCCGATCCAGCGCAGGAGTTGACGCATCTGCGGCTCGCCGACACCGGTGATGCGCTCCACCGCAGCCGGGTGGTAGCCCAGCACGGTGGCCCGCACCGCTTCAAATCCATTGGTGCGAGCGGCGATGAACTCGCGGTTTAAGAACCCTTCTTCGATGGCCAAGTAGAGCAACCCGTTGGCGAGCGCGAGATCGGAACCCGGTGTAATCGGCAGGTGCAAATCGGCTTTGCGGGCTGTCTCGGTGCGACGCGGATCGATGACCACGAGTCGACCACCGTTGGCCTTCTGCTTCTCGAACCACTGCATGATCGGTGGCAACGTGTCAGCACAGTTCGAACCGATGAGAACAACCAATTCCGATTGGGCAATATCGGCCACCGGGAAAGGCATACCACGGTCGATTCCGAAAGCTCGATTGCCACCGCCCGCAGCACTCGACATGCACCAACGACCGTTGTAATCGATGTTCGCGGTGCCGAGTGCGAGCCGGGCAAACTTGCCCAGCAGGTAGGCTTTCTCGTTCGTCAGTGCCCCGGAGCCGAACACGCCATTGGCGTCGGCTCCATGTTCCGATTTCGTGCGGAGCATCGCATCGGCGATCCGGTCGAGGGCTTCGTCCCAACTGGCTTCGCGGAAGTCGTCGGTACGGGAATCGCGTACCAGTGGAGTCAGCAAGCGTTGCGGGTGGGTTAGCAGCGAGAAGCTCGTCCAACCCTTGATGCAGAGCTGGCCGTTGTTGACGGGGAAGTGCGGATCACCCTGAATTTGTGGGACATTCTCACCCGCAGTGTCGGCCATGCGGATACCACACTGGAACGCACAGTAAGGGCAATGCGTGCGGATCGCGAGTTCTTCGCGTCGGCGGGCCAGTGGTAAAGTGGTAGTCGTCATGGCTCAGATCGTCACGAAGATGCCGGCGTCGGTCACGTCCACGGGGAACGTTTCTATGGCACACGTGCCCTGTTGATCGCACTCGCCCGTGATGGCGTCGTACTTGAAGGCGTGGTACGGGCAGACGACACTCTCTTCGGACAGCATCCCGTCGGCGAGCATACCGCCTTTGTGCGGGCAGATACCATCGACCGCGAAGACCTTGCCGGCACGGGTGCGGAAGACGGCGATCGGCTTACCGTCCACTTCGAAAGCACGGCCAAGACCGACCGGCAAGTCAGCGAGTTGGCACAGAGCGATACGATTCAGCGTGAGCATGAGAAATTCCTGTTCCCCGGAGAAGTCTTGATTTCAAAGCAATACGGGCAACGAAATCTTGCGTGGTTCGGAGAACTGTCCGGCATACACCGGTTGGTCGCGTTCGAGCCAGGGATCGACGTACGCCGCCATCGTCTTCTCGACCTCAGCGTCGAGCTCGGCGCCGATGCCGAGGGAGTCTGCGACGATGATCTTGCGGAGGTTTTCGATGCCGATTCGTGGCACGAAATCGTAAGTCCGTTCGATCCACTTGGCGTTGTCGCGGTAGTAAATCAGGAAGCGGCCGATGACTTGCATGGCTTCGTCACGAGTCTTCACCCGGCAGAGAATGTCGGTGCGACGGACGTGTGCTCCAGCCGCACCACCGACAAGGATTTCCCACTCGCCGCCTTCGGTCGCCACGATGCCGACGTCCTTGACGGTGCTTTCTGAGCAGTTGCGCGGGCAACCACTGACACCCATTTTGACCTTGGCCGGGAACTCAAACCCTTGGAATCGTTTCTCCAAGGCGATCCCCAGGCCGGTACTGTCGTTCGTGCCGTAGCGGCAGAATTCGGTACCGACGCAGGTCTTCACGGTGCGAAGTGCCTTGGTGTAGGCGTATCCGGAGGGCATCCCGAGATCGGCCCAGACGCCGGGCAGGTCTTCCTTCTTGATGCCGAGGAGATCGATGCGTTGACCGCCGGTGAACTTCACCATCGGCACGGAATACTTCTTCGCCACTTCACCAATGCGGATGAGGTCGTCGGCCGTGGTCACGCCACCGTAGACACGTGGGATCACGCTGAAGGTGCCATCTTTTTGAATGTTGGCGTGGACGCGGTCGTTCACATAACGGGCGTCCCGTTCGTCGATATACTCGGTGCCCCAGATGCTTTTCAGCATTGACGCGAGGCCGTTCTTGCTCTTCTCGTCTTCGTGGGTGGCCAGTTCCGCGAGCACCGCCGAGACGCTTTTTAACCCGCGTTTCTTGCACTCGGCCACGAGCGTCGGTTTGTCGAGCGGGACGGCGGGGACGTACCACGACTCGCTCGGGTCGGCCTTCACCGCTCCGGCCACGGCTTCGATCAACCCGGCGATCATCTTCTTGCACGACCCGCAACCGGTACCGGCCCGCGTCGCCTTGCCGACCATCGGCACGCTGGTTTTCCCGGCCAAGATCGCCTTGACGATGGTACCCTTGCAGACGCCGTTGCAGTCGCAAATCTGTTTGGCGTCGGGGAGGTCGGCGAGCGAAATCTCAGTGCCGTGGGTCTGCGTATTCGCGCTGAAAAAGAGTTCGAGCCGACGGGATGGCGCCGGCTTTTCGGTCATGAAGTAATCGACCAATTCGTCGGCGGGGCCGAGGTCACCGAGCATGCAACTGGCGACGACTTTGCCCTCGCGGACGATGGCCTTCCAATAAACTTGGCGGGCCGGTTCGGCGAACGTCACCACTTCATCGGTCGGTTTGACGTCCGAAATGCGGCCCATGCTGGCGAGTTCCACGCCCATGACTTTCAGCTTGGTGGCCAGCTTGGAGCCGGTGTACGTCGCGGCCGTGTTCAAACCGGTGAGTCGCAATGCGAGAGTTTTCGTCTGCTCCCAGATCGGAGCCACGAGTCCATAGACCATACCTCGGTGCTGGACACACTCGCCGACGCCGTAGATGCTCGGATCGTTCGTTTGCAGGGTGTCGTCCACCAGAATGGCCCGGTCGCAGGCCAAACCACTTTCGGCGGCGAGTTCTTTGTTCGGCCGGATGCCGGCCGAAACCACCACCATGTCGCACTCGACAATTGAACCGTCGGCGAACTTGACGCCCTTCACCCGGTTCGTCTCGTCGCCCGCGAATTCCTTGGTGCTGGCCCCCGTCAACGCGGTGATGCCGAGCTTTTCGATGGTCTGTTGGAGTACTTTGCCGCCGTCGGCATCGAGCTGCACGCCCATGAGCCAGGGGCCCATTTCCACCACGGTCACTTTCACGTTGTGCGTCATCAAACCCTTGGCGGCTTCGAGGCCCAACAGCCCGCCACCGATGACCACGGCCGTCTTGCAGTCCTTGGCGTACTCGGCGATGTTGCGGCAGTCGTCGAGGGTGCGGAAGACGAAGACACCGTGCAGCGAAGTCCCGGCGATCGGTGGCACGAACGGCCGCGAACCGGTGGCGAACACCAGCGTGTCGTACGCCTCTTCAACACCGTCGGCGTAGACGATTTTCGCCTCGCGGTCGATGCGGGTGACCTTTTTACCCGCGTGAAACGTGATCTGATTGTCCGCGTACCACGCCAACGGGTTGAGGAAGATTTCCTTCGCGTCTTGGCTGCCGTTGAGCACGTTGGATAGCAGGATGCGGTTGTAGTTGCCATAAGGCTCGTCGCCGAAGATGCTGATGTCAAAGGCGTGCGACGGATCGAGGCCGATCAGGTCTTCGATGAAGCGTGCCCCGGCCATGCCGTTGCCGATGACGACGAGTCGCTGACGGGTGATCGGAGTCTCGCGGATCGTGTTCGGCTGAATCACAGCTCACCGGGGGAAGAGGAGAGAGCTTGGGTGGAGAGCGCGAGCAGTTTCTCGCGGTAGCGGACGACTTCGCCGACGACGAAGAGTGCCGGGGCTTGGACGTTTTCCAAGCGTGCTTGTTCGCCGATGGTGGCCAGTTCGCCGACGATTGTCCGCTGCTGTTCGAGCGTGCCGTTTTCCAAAATCGCCACGGGAGTCGTGGGCGACAATCCGTTGCCGGCAAGCTTCGCAGCGATGGCCGCGAGATTGCGGACGGCCATGTAGAACACGACGACGGGCATCTTGGCGAGCGCCGCGAAATCGAGTGTGCATTCCGGCGAATCAGGATCGTAATGCCCGGTCGCGAAGGTCACAGCCTGCCCGACGGCGCGGTGTGTCAGTGGAATGTTCGCCGCGGCCGTCGCACCCAATGCCGAGGTCACACCAGGAATGATTTCAAAGGGGATACCCGCCTCGACAAGGGCTTCGGCTTCTTCACCGCCACGACCGAACAGACACGGGTCACCGCACTTCAACCGGCAGACACGATGCCCTGCACGGGCCAAACGAACTAGCGCATCGTGGATTGTTTCTTGCGTCGTCGAACCGATGCAGTAGCCACGCTTTCCCACATAGAGCACCACAGCATCGGGGCGGGCTTCCCGCAGCAATTCGGGTGCGATCAACGCATCGTGCAGGACTACGTCGGCGGACTGCAAGCAGCGTAAACCGCGAAGCGTGATCAAATCCGGTGAGCCTGGCCCAGCACCGACTAAATAGACGTGTCCTTGAACCGGATACACCGATGGAATCGAATCAAACATGTCAAGAGATCCAACAATCCGAACGCACGCCAAATACCGAAGGAGAGATCAGCGTGTGACCAGGACACCGGTCGTGCAGAACACTTTCCATGCCAGCTGGGTTCGGAGGGGTAAAATTGGGTGGGAAGGCCTAGAAAACAGCGGTTTTGAGATTCGATTTTTGAAACCCAAACTCTTCAGAAAAACACGTTGCTAAGGTTTCAAGCACGTACTGCCAGTTGAATGAGCGGATGCTGCTTGGTCGGGCGAATTGTTGCAATTCGCTGCGGCTTCGTGCTTGAGTGACAACCCGATACACGGTATATTAGTGGTGTGCCCAAGAATAATACGAACATCGGACGGACGATCACCGATCAGACGACCACCACCAAGGTGCTCGCATTGGGGAGTGTACCGCTATTCGATCCGGCACTGGAACGACAGGAAGTTTCGACGCTCGGTGAAGCACACGAAATTCTGAAGCCGGATCGATTCGATGCGGTGATCGCGGAGCCGGCGATTCTGATCAAGCTTCTCGATGAAGCCCGCCGGGATGCGTTGTTGCTCTCGTTTGCGGATCGCGGATTGGCGGTGCTCGATCCGCTCGGTCAAATCAGTTGGTGCAACAGTGTCCTGACCGAATGGTGCGGCACCTCCCCACTCGGCCGCTCGCTCTTTTCTGCCCTCAATGCGAAAGTGATTGCCGCCGACTCGGCCGACCCACTTGAAATCGTCCGCCAGAATCACCCCGTCTCCCTTCGCCTGCACCGCCCCGATGCCACAATTGTCGAATATGTCGAAGTTCGGCTCCAGCCGATTCGCGGGTTGAGCGCCGGTGGCCCGCAAATTTTGGCGATGTGCCGGGACGTCTCGGCGGAAGTCGATCAGCAGCGGAAACTCGACGCGCTCCACCAAGCCGGCCGCGAAATGGCCGACCTCGACGTGTCCCAGTTGTCCGAAATGAGCGAACCCGAACGGGTAGCCCTTCTCAAACACAACCTCCGCCGCTACATCCGCGACTTACTGAAATACGACACCATCGAAGTGCGGTTGCTCGACCGCCGCACGGGCGAATTGAAGCCGTTGCTCGAAGACGGCATGACCCCCGAAGCGGCCGGTCGCATCCTGTTTGCACGCCCGGAAAAGAACGGCGTCACCGGCTACGTCGCCCACACGGGTCGCAGCTATTTGTGTCCGGATGCCACGAGCGACCCGCACTATCTGCAAGGGGCCACCGACGCCCTCAGCAGCATGACCGTGCCGCTGATTTACAGCGATGAAGTCGTCGGGACGTTGAACGTCGAAAGCCCCAGGCTCAATGGTTTCGGCCCAGACGATCTCCAGTTCACGGAACTGTTCAGTCGAGAAATTGCGTCGGCACTGCACACGCTCGATCTGTTGAGCGCCCAGCAATCGTGCGCCGTCTCGCAGTCGATCGACCAAGTCAGCCGCGAGATTGCCCTGCCAGTTGACGATGTCCTCGCGAGCGCCGCCGTGCTGTTGAAAAAGTATGGCAACCTCGACCCCGAGGCGACTCAGCACTTGCGACGCATCGTCGCCAACGCCCGCTTGGTGAAAGATTGCGTCCGGAAAGTGGGCCAGCAAGCACTCGCCAACGAGCCGGTCGGCCAACCGCAGCTGCTCCACGGCAAACGGATTCTGCTCATTGAACAAGACGAACGGATGCGCAAATCGGCCCACCTCTTGTTCGAGCGGCTCGGGGCCGAAGCCGAATCCGCGGCCACCGCGACCGAAGCGTTGGCAATGCTGGCCGACTCAATATACGACGCGGTGTTCACCGAAGTGCGACCGCTCGACCTGAGTGGCTACGATACGTACTGCCGAATCCGCGAGATGCGGCCCGGCATCCGGATCGCCATGACCACCGGCTACGGGTACGACGCGGCCCATTCGCTCGTGAAAGCCCGCATGGACGGCCTCCGCTACGTTCTGTTCAAACCCTTCAAGCAAGATCAAGTCGTCAATGCCGTGCTCGCCACGATCGCCCCGCCGAGTTCACCTGCCCCCGCTGGCACATTTTGATTTGTCACGCGGTTGTCACATCCATTCGTGGTCCTGAATTCATCGCGGTAAAATACACGGCAGTTCCGAGTGTGACCGTTCCCGCCGCGAGACTCGCCATGCGTCGTTTGAGGATGTACCTGATGGTTGTGATCTTAGCCACGCCACCGCTGGCCGCCGCCGAAACCCCGACGACGAGCAAAATCGTTTCGGTCGATCTGTTCAAGAATGGTCTGGCGGTCGTCCGGCGCGAAGCAACACTCGGCAAAGCCGGAGTGTACGTGCTCGACGATATTCCCGATGCGATTCACGGTACCTATTGGATCGACAGCGCCGCGCCGGTGGAAACGCTCGTCCGGACCCGCGAAGTCGATGTGCCGGTCGCCGACGTCCACCCCGGCAACTTGCAAGACGACCTCGCCGGCAAGAAAGTGACGATCCACTTCCGCGGCGAGAAACTACCGCCGGTGGTCGGTACGGTGGCGAAATTCAAACCGCTCAAAGGCGACGATCTGGCGTTGCCACCCTCCCGGTTCTTGGTCGTCGAAACCGCCAAGGGACGGAGCTTTGTCGAATCGTCGGAGATCGCCAGCGTCGAATCGGAAACCGGCGACGGCAAGGTGAAACGCAAACGGTCGCAGTTGGTGCTGACGGTCGGCGAATCGGACAAGCCCGACACGAAAGTCGTCATCCGCTACCTGACGCGCGGACTCGCTTGGGCACCGAGTTACAAGATCGATATCAGCGACCCCAAGACGCTGACGCTCGAACAGCACGCGGTGATCAAGAACGAACTCGCCGACTTGGCCGATGCGGAGGTCCGTTTGATCTCCGGTTTCCCCAGCGTGCAGTTCGGCCACGTCCGGTCGCTGATGTCGGCACGCACCACGATGGCATCCTTCTTCGGCGAATTGAATCAAAGTGGCGGACAGCATTCCGACGCCATGTTCAACAGCGTCGTGACGCAAAATGCGGACTTGGGTAATCGTCGCTCACCCCGATTGTTCCCGAGCCTCGGGGCGATTCCGACCGGGGAAGGGGTCGACCTCCACTACGAATCCATCGGCAAACGGACGCTCGCCGAAGGCGATGCCCTGTCGCTGACGGTGGCCAAAGGAAGCGCGAAGTACGAACGGATCGTCGAGTGGCTCGTCCCCGATACGCGCGATGTTTACGGCCGCATGATCGACCGGAGCGGGCCGAATGAAGACGATTCTCCGTGGGATTCTCTACGCTTCGCAAATCCGTTGAGATTCCCGATGACGACCGGCCCCGCGATGGTCATCGCCGACGGTAAATTCAACGGCCAACGCACGAGCTATTGGGTGAACGCCGGCGAAGAAATGGTGCTCCGCGTCGATAAAGCGCTGAGCATCCGTGCCCGAACCCTCGAGAACGAAGATACGAAAGATGCGAACCGCGATCTGGTCTGGGTCGGCGGCCGGCAGTACCGCAAGACGACCGTCGAAGGCGAAGTCACCGTCAATAATCACCGCAAGGAAGTCATCCAATTGGTGGTCCGTCGACGGTTCTCGGGCGAGTTGATGCAAGCTGAAGGGGAGCCGAAATCGTCCCTGCTCGAAGATGGCATTTATTCCGTGAATAAACGCAATGAGCTGCTCTGGACGATCCCTTTGAAAGCAGGCGAGGAACGCAAATTGAAGTACCGTTACAGCGTGTTGGTCATGAATTGAACCAAGCGAAAGAGTGGGCGAGCCGGCCACGATGATTGATCAACTAGGCGAGCCGGGGGCGTAAGCCCTCGGTGCTGTACTTCGACCGCACCGAACGTTCCCGTAAACAATCCGTCGTTTTGCAAGTGCCGCACCGACGGCTCACGCCAGTCGGCTCCCCAGGATCCGATTTACCGTCGGCCCAACCGGAAGCCGACCAAGGCCAGCACGGTCCCGAGCATCATGGCAACGTGGTAATCGCGGATCGGCTCCACGGTGCGGATGCCGAGTTTATGGCCACACACCGCAATGCCGGCCCCCAGGATGGCAAGCGCGGCTGAACGCTGCCCCCGGTAGAAGAGCGACGTGAGCAGTAGCAGGCCGCCCCAGCCGACGTTGGCCGTATCGCACCAGGATGTCCACGATTCCGGGAAGATTTCGACCCGCAAAGGCGTCGTTTCCACCAGCGCAGCTTCTCGAGCGCTGAACCGGATCAAGTCGTTTTGCAACACCCAACCGAAACAGGCCGCTAGTAAGAGTGCCGACAACACAATTCGCACGCTCGGCCCGACCAGCCAATCGACGGCAGTACCGAGCGTATCACGCGTCATCGATTCGTCCGGCGTGGCCATCCCTAAGCTCTTCTGGGCCAACAACGCACGCAGGTTCGGAGCGTGGAGCGATAACGCCGGCGAATGCATCGTCTCCGCCGAACGAATGGCACTGGCGTGGTCGACCAATGCTTCGGCCAGTTGTTCGGCACGATCCCGGGCGATGCGTTTGGGAACTCCACTGGCCACCAACCGTTCGCACTCGGTGAGGGCCAAGAGTTCGCGTTCGCGTGTTTTTTTGCGGACGGTTTCGAAGTGATTGAGCAGCTGCACGAGCGGCTCCCGCCAAGCGGCGAATTTCTCGCGGACGCCCGCAGAACCACCGCGGAGGAGCTGGGAGCGGGTCGCCAATTTCGCTTCGTAGCCGAACACCACTTCGAAGTATTCTTCCCAGTACCGACCGGAGTATTTCGCGAAGAATATCCGGATTTCTTCGCCGATCACGCCGTTGATCTGGAGGCGACGTACCAACTGTGCACTCTCTTGCAGCGTCGAAAATCGTTCGGCGTCCAGCTTGCGATCCAAGCCATACCAGAGCGCCACGGCGGCGGCGAGTCCGATGGAGCCAAAACCGGCCCAAACGCCGAGCAACTGCGACATCCAGAGGAACGCGGCGAAGAGGCCGAAAGCCCCCAGTGCCACGACCCAGTCACCACCCGACAGCCCACGTACGAAGAGACGCACCCGCCGGGACAAGTGCGTTTTACGCGTCCATCCGTTGAGGACGAAGTACGCGAGCGCCGACTGCACCACCAACCCACCGCAGCCGAATGCCCAGGTGGTGTGACCGAAGAACGCGAGCAGCACCGCAGCGAGGGCGCAGCCCGAGACGAATCCACTGACGATCCGTTGCCGGGTGATCGCGGCGGGAGTGTTACGGAACTGAGCGGCGAACGTTTCGACTTCGGCGATCTGATCTTCGCGCGGGATGAACCGCCCCGCCGATTTCACCCCGAGCCAATTTTCGAGCGTCCGCACGACTTCGTTCATACTGCCGAAGCGATCCGCAGGGAGCTTGGCCATCATCTTTTGAATGACGGCGGACAGTTCCTTGGGCAACCTCGGTACGAGTTCGTCCGGCGGCACCAGCGGCTCGTAGGCGTGCTTCTTCATCAGCCCGACTGCGCTTTTCGCCGCGAATGGCTGTTGCCCGGTGACGAGGGCATAGAGCGTGCAACCGAGGGAGTAAATGTCGGCCCGGTGATCAACGGCCGAGGCATCGCGGCATTGTTCTGGGGCCATGTACGCCGGGGTCCCGAGCGCCATCCGCACGCCGGTCATATCTTGCGGGAGTGTGTGCAACCCGCTGTCGCCTTCCGGCGGGCCTTCGTAAAGCCGATCTTGGAAGCGGGTCAAATCGGGCGTCTTCACCAACCCCAAGTCGGCGACTTTGACCGTGCCGTGCTCGTCGAGCAGCAAATTGTCTGGCTTAATATCACGGTGGATGATGCCGCGGTCGTGGGCATGTTTCAACCCGCGTGCCGCTTGCAAAATGTAGCCGACGGCGATGTCCGGTTCGAGCCGACCGCGCTCCTTCACCACTTCCAACAGCGACTGGCCGGCGACGTACTCCATGCTGAAATAACGGGTGTCGTCGACTTCGCCGATGTCGTAAATTTGCACGACGTTCGGATGGCTAAGCAGTGCTGCTGCATAGGCTTCCCGAATGAACCGCGCCACGAAGACGGGATCGCTGATCCAGGTGCGACTCATCACTTTCAACGCGACTTGTCGATCCAGCGAAAGCTGCCGGGCGAGGTAGACCGACCCCATGCCGCCGTGGCCGATGACCCCTTCGATTCGGAACCCGGGAATCGGTGGCAGTTCGGGAACACCGACCCGGAACACCGACTCTTCGTCCGTACCCAGACCGGAGACGCTCTCGGACAACGGCGGTGGTGTCAACGAGGAGTGCGACAGTGTTTCCGAAGCGTTCGACGATTGACGCAAGGCGGCGAGCGCGGCCGGGAGGGTGAGGTCGTGGAAGATCGCACGGGCTTGGGGCTTGGTCTGAACTCCAGAGCGGGCCGGGCCACGGGCTTCGCTGTCTCGGGAGGCAAACTCCGCGATGGAGATGGTGAACGTATGCAAGCAGCGCGGACAACGAGCGCAGGTGGCACTGGCGATGGACGCCACAACGGGTTGCTGGCACTGCGGACAAACATTGGCCACAACGAGACCCCGACCAGATTGGACGATGACGCTCGCCAAATCTAGTTCACATTCGCGCCGCTGGCAGACTTTTCGACGGGTTCTTCGAAGTCGTTTAAATTGTTGGGCGGGCCTGAATCCCGACTGCTTGGCGAACCAGCCGCAGCGTGACTTGAGCCACCGCGCGTGCTCGCTTCGCTCCGGCGCTCAGGACTTCCTCGACGCGTCCTGGATCGTTCGCCAGTTGCTTGCGCCGGTCTCGCGCCGGCGCAAAGTGTCGGTCAATCTTCGCCAGCAACAGCTTCTTGGCGTCGCCGTAACCGAACGGCCGGCCGTTCCGGTTGTCCGCGTCGAGCATCGGCTGCCGGTACAAGTTCGCCAAATGCTCCAGCTCCTCGGCGGTCGCAAAAAGTTTGGTCAGCGCGAAGACGTTGCAACTGTCCGGCTCTTTGGGGGCATCGACGGCGGTCGAGTCGGTCACCACGGCCATCACCGATTTTTCGAGCGCTTTGCCCTCGGCGAAAATCTCGATGGTGTTCCCGTACGACTTGCTCATTTTCTGCCCATCGGTGCCCGGCACGGCCGGCGTTTCCGCGAGTCGCTCCGCCGGCATCGGGAAGACTTCGCCGTACGCCGCGTTGAAATAACCGGCGATGTCGCGCGTCATTTCCAGGTGCTGAACTTGATCCTTTCCCACCGGAACGAGGTGCGAACGGACGATCAAAATGTCGGCCGCCATGAGCAACGGGTACGTGAACAATCCGACGGTCGCCGAGATCCCCTTCGCGGTTTTGTCTTTGAACGAATGGGCCCGTTCCAGCAACCCCATGCCGGTGACGGTGGCCAGGAACCAGGCCAGTTCCGTCACCTCGGGCACGTCCGACTGGCGGTAAAACGTCGCTTTCGCCGGGTCGAGGCCGAGTGCCAAGTAATCGAGGGCGACGTCGCGGACGTTCTCGCTGAGGATTTGGCCGGCCGGTCGGGCGGGGCGCTTTTCGCGCTTGGCGTCATCCGCTTCTTTGGCGGTCGCGTCGGGCAGGGTCGTCAGAGCGTGGTAATCGGCGATGAAGTAGAACGCTTCGCATTGATCTTGCAACGCGATGTGCTGTTGGATCGCCCCGAAGTAGTTACCCAGGTGCAACTTGCCGGACGGTTGCACGCCACTGAGAATGCGTCGGCGCGTTTCATCGGGCACGATTGCGCTCCACAAACAGATCCGCGATGGGGCGCGAACTTAGGTTCGAACAGTGGACGGTAATATACTGGATGCGGATCGAATTACCAGCGTTTTCAAGCGAGTCGGCCAGCCTCAGTTGCCGGATTCTTCCACACAGTATTCAGCTTCGCCACCGCCCACGCGGGGAAATACTGCGGGTAGAGTTGGTAGTGCAGCATCGACGTGCCGAAGAAGACCCCGTTTACGGCACCATCGGGCCAGACGCCTTCTGAAACTTGGTTCCGCGTCAACCACTCCACCCCGCGCCTGACGGGGTGGGAATCGGGGCCGAGGATTTCGACCAGAGTCAGTACGGCCCAGGCGGTCATCGTCGGTTGTCCTTCGGGGTGGGGCACGGATTCACCCGTCAGTGCCGATTGAAAATGTTCGCCCCAAGCACCGTCTGGGCGTTGATGATTCGTGATCCATTTCGCAGCACCAGCCAGACAGGGATCGTTCACGTTGACACCCGCCGCCCTCAAACCGCGGACGGCAAAGAATGCCGAATAGGTGTGGTGAATTCCCCACGCGGCCGGCCATGCTCCATTGGATTTCTGAGACTGGCGAATGTAACGAACGCCCTGTTCAACCGCATGATTGATCTCGTTACGCATCGTGTCCGGATACACCTCTCGAAAGTGGCAGAGGGCCGAGACGCACGACCCGGTGCATTCGACGTACGATTCTTCAACCATGCAGCGGGCGAACATCTCCGACGGGTTGAGCCGCTGCAACCAGCGGTGCCCACGCCGCACTTCGTAGCTGCTGAAGCCACCGTCCGGGTTCTGCCGCGACAAGATGAATTCGACGGCCCACATCAGTCGTTCGTCGGAAATCCGTTCGGTCAGAGTTAATCCAATCCGGTGAATCGCAAGTACGACTTCCAGTGCCTCGGCGGTGCAATCGCTCACGGGCCAGCACTGCCGCCCTTCGGTGAAACACCAACCACCCCGTACGGTACTCCGGTCGTGGCGTGCTCCCTCGAGAAGTTCATCGACAATCTGCGCACCGTTCAAAAATTGATACCCGTTTGCGACGGCATCCGCATTCGGATTCGCTTGACCGAGCAGGGCTTGCAGTGCGAAACAACTGTCCCAGGTCTGGGAGCGGGCACCGACGTAACGCAACCCGGTGGCGTCGTGCCAACGCCAGGCTTCGATGCCGGCGAGACTCGCTGGCCACTCGGCGTGATCGGCCGAGAAGAGTGCCAAAATGCTCAACAGTCCGTTCACCGGGGATAACCCCTCAAAATGGGAAGCCTGCTGTTCGTACACGATTTCATTCAGGCATTTGGTCAATGCCCGACGGCGTAGAGGCTGGACTGCGAAGCGTTCATACAGTGCCAGCAGATCGTACGTCCGGCGGACGATCCACGGCGGTCGGACGAACAAATCGGTCGGCGAAATGTCGTGGCGGTGCCGGGTGAAATTGATCGCCGAATCGCCGAAGAGTTCCCGTTTTAACTCTTCACGAAGTGAGCCGAGATCGACTCGGTACCGTTGGCCGTACAAGTATGCCATGGCCAAATAGATGGCTCGGGTATGGCAATACCACCGGCGCGGGTGGAACGGCAACCATCGCGGCAGGAGGAACGCTTCCGGGGGGATCGGGTTGACCCCACGCCAGTGGTACAGCCCCAGGATCGCCAACCAAAATTTGCCCCAGGAAGGTATGGTGGCGACCCCACCGGGTTGGCGCTGAAGCCATTGGCGGGCTTGCACGAGAACTTCGGCATCTGCTTCGACGCCTAGTAAACGGTGGGCGATGTAGGCCAGCGAGGTGACGAAGACTGATCCTGAGGCTTCCGGGTGCAGGCCCCAAACTCCGTCGGCGGTGCGTGTCGATTCAAAATAACGAAGGGCTTCGGTTCGATCTGAGGCGTCGAACGGTGAACCGACCACATGGCGGACAATGACGGTCTGCGAAAGGATGACCGTACACCAGACCATCTCGCCTTCCCAGCAACCCGATGGCTGTTGCAACGCGAGCAAGGCCTTCACAGGAACGACACTCCGTGACGGGCGACCCGGGGGAATACCGACTTGCCGAGCCAGCCGAACCACGATGCCAAGCCCGCACTACCCCGGAGTGAGGTCGCCCCGCCGACAGCCATGAGGAACGATCGACCGAAGGAGAGCAACCCGACGTCGTCCCCAGAGAGCAACCGCATGGTGCGGGTGCATTCAGCAGCATTCCGACGCCACGTTGAGTACACCGATTGCCGCAGTGCCCGGCTGGCCGGGTCAGTGCGGGTGAACAAGCGGTACAACCCTTCGACCAACAGTTCCGGCCCCAAGCTGCGGGCTTGCCGATGCTTGCGGTACTGTTTGAAACTGTGGCTCTTCGCCAACTGTTCGGCGTCCAGGAAGCCGGTGGTCATACCCGTGGCCGTCAGCGGGTGGCAATGCCCGGCGGCGTCCCCGACCAAGGTCAAACCCGGCCGGCCGAAGTGGCGGCGGGAGCGGCGTTGGTTGGCGGCCCACTCGATTTTGTTCGTACTGATCGCCGCGCGGAAGGCGGGCCGCAAGCTCGCCGGCAGGGCCGATTCATAGCGGTGGATCAACGTCTGTGGCTTGCGGAAATCGGCATCCCCCGTTGAAGGGACATCCAAGCAGACGCGGACAGCGTCCGGGGCAATCCGGGTGATCACCACCGGCCCTGGGGCACCGAGGCAGACGTGCCCGAACCCTTCGTAGGGCAAGTGAACGTCTGTCAGGCGGACGCTGGCCATCATCGACACGGCTTCCCGTCTATCGGCCAACCCGAGGCTGCGGCGGGCCACGGAACCGCGCCCGTCGGCACCGACGATCAGGGGGGCCGTCAACTGATTCTGCCCGTAGTGCAGCGTTTGCTCGTCGATGTGCGTGACTTGAACGCCCGCGCGGACTTCCAACCCCGGCAGGGTTCCCGCCACGTACCGGAGCCAACCGACGAGGACGTGGTGTTCGCATGTGACACCGGAGCGACCATCGGGGTAGGGCAGTTCGATGGGTTCGGAACCATCTTCCGGGAAGACGATGAATCCCTGGGCGGATTCGCGGCGGGCGGTGGGTGGAAGTGGAACATCGAGATCACGGAGCAGATCGACGGCGGCGGGATGGAGCCATTCCCCGGCCAGTCGCTTGCCGACGGGATTGGCTTCCAGCAGCGTCACCCGTGCCCCGCGTCGGGCGAGTGCAATGGCGGCCACGCAGCCCACCGGCCCGGCTCCGATCACGGCAACATCCGTTCGATCCAAACCCATATTTCGACTCTGAGGATTTATCGACACGCGGAAGTGCAGTTAAATCATTCTATGGAATGGATCCGACGCCACCAATCACCCCAACACCTTCGGGATCGGGCCTGCATAAGGTTGCGGGGCCGCCAGTGCCCGGCGGGTGGAGCGGAGGAGCCGGCCGTAACGATAAGCGACGAGGGCGGTGATTGCGGTCAGCACGCTTAAAACGAACGCGGTGACGATGCGAACTTTGATCGGGTTCGGGAGTGGATTCGTGCCGACTTCGATTCCTACCGGCGGAGCAGGGGGCTTACCGACGAGAATCATCACGACGATGCCACCGATGATGACGCTGACCATCGCCGCGACTGACGAGAAGAGGAATGTGACGGCGTAGTGGCCGGTCTTGTTGGCGGCCTGCCAACCGGCGGTTTCCCAGAGCAACCGGTGAATCGCGGTGACGAATGCGAATTCGAGAACCAACCCGATCAGCCCGCAGAGCAAACCGATCACCGCGAGAGCGGCGATTTCCGGGGGCAACTCGAACACGGTTTTGCCGACGAGCCAGGGGATCGCCGACGTTTCGCCGATGCCGGTGAAGACCGCCCCCACCGCGGGCAGTTTCACCCACATTTCGACACCGACACTCGTGGCGGCTCCCCGCACTTGCAAGTAGCCGCGGACTCGGAACCAACAGGCCAACAACCCCAGACTCCAGCAGACGACCGTGAGGATACTCAACGTGACCGGAACCCAAACGGGGACGAATTCCGGCGGTTGCGGGCCGAGTGCGGCGCGCAAGCTGAGCACGACGAGTGCGAGTCCGGAACAAGCCAAGAACAGCCACAGGCTGAGGGTGAGACGGGCCAACCCCGCCCGGGCGCGAGCCGCTTCGATCGCCGGAACGGCGGGGGTGTCGTGGAGCGCTTCCGCCGGATGCGTGTGCCGGGGGACGTGGATCGGTTCACGGCACCCCGGACAGGCGACCGTGGTGACGGCCGCCGACCGGGGAACCCGGAGGTTCGATCCGCAGACCGGACAACAAAAGAGCAAAGCCATGCCGGTGCCCTCCTGAGCACGCCCGGCGAGTCCGCTTAAATCCGATCGTTCTGGTCGAGCCAGTCTCGAACGGCCCTGCGGCCCGCACCGATCATCCGCCAATACATCATCGCGACCAGCAAGCCGCCCGACAGGAACGCACCGGCCCGAACTGCGGACCGTTGCGCACCCAGGGTGTCGAGAAGCGGTTCACCGTGGCGGTTCCAGAGTTCGTGCAGATAATTATTGGCGTCGGTGCTGACTTCGCGCGGCATCGAGCTGAAATTATACGCGGGAGTCAAGGCGCCCACGGCCACCAATCCGCCGAAGATCAAACCGAGCACCAAGAGGAACCGCGTGGCCCGCCCGGCCAACCGACTGCTGTTGAGTGCCGTGCCGATCCGACCCAGCGCGGAGGTGAACCAGACTTCCGCCACCACGAACGCCGTGGCACCAATCAACAATCCGAGTCGTTGCATTATTCCTTCGTTGTCGGTCGCGAACATCAACTGCCATTCGGGAGCTCCTCTCGCCCGTGTCACGATCGGAAGATCCTTTTCGCCGAGGAAGAGCAACGCGAGGATGGGAAAAATAACCGCGATGCCACCGCAAATAGCCAGGAGGGTCGCCAACGCGGAAAAGAGTGTCAACCCGCGTGCCTGGGCCTTCTGGGGCACGCTGGCGACGCCGAATCGCCCAATCATTAGCAGGATCACCCCCAACGCAAATGGAGCCATCACCCCGACGATATCGAGTTCCAGTTTCGAGTTTAGCCAAGCTTGTCCGGAGTAGCCAGGGTCTTTCGCCGGAAGTGGGCCGACGAACTGTTCGTAAAGCTTCACGCCGTTCAACGTCACAATCGGCAACAGGAAGAACGGAATCGAAGCCCGACACCACCAGAGTCCCCGGCCAACCCGCTTCCAACGGCGAACGGTGCCTTCGTTGCTGTCGAGTTCGGGTTTCCCCGTGACCTTGCGGGCGAACGGGTCGTTCGGCCGGCGCGCCTCTTCCGGCGGCAACGTTGGCGGCACTGGTTTGCCCCGCCGCGGAGCCACGCTCGGCTCGGCCAGCGAGGGAACCGACGAACGGTTCGACGGGGAATCGTCGGCGAACGGAAGCGAAGCACCTGCCCGAGTCGGGTTGGGCGCTGGCGGTGGAGAAACTTGAGGCCCCAGGTTGAAATCGCCGAACGAAGGCGAGCGGCCGCCCGTTTTCGGGGCGACCTCAGCGGCGGCCGGGGGAAGTTTCGGAGACTCCGCCGGGATGGGGAGCACGTTCCCGCAAGTGGGGCAACGGCCCCGTTTTCCACCGGAATCGTCCGGAGCGTGCAGGACGCCGCCGCAGTTGCTGCAAGTGACCTTGATCGGCATGATTCCCTCAACATAAAACGGGGGCGAGGAAAAGACTTGCCGACAGTGTACCGCCCGGCCGGCGCAAATCCATCGCAGGCTTCACAATCCGACGCTGGCCGGCTCGCCGGGATCGGTTTTACCGAACGATCACGCTGACCGCATCGCCGTTTGTCAACGTGACGACCGAGGTCGATTGGGCAGCCCGAGACACTTGGAAGACTACTGGAAAACCAACGGTGTACGTCGTGGAACAATCGACCGGTTACACAACGATTTTGTCTGAATGTAAAGTCGCGGCGGATGACAACGGAACTTGGAGCTTCATTTCCAACTCGTTGCCGAATGCAACGTACACCATCTGGGCCGAGCAAAAATTCATACAGACGACCAGTTCAGACTGGGAACGGATCGGTTCGGCATTTTCCAAACTGGAGATCAAGCTGAAGGACAATCCGGATAAGAAGGCTTGTGGCGGAACGCTGGCTTTCGACGAGACCAGTCCTTCTCGAAACGGCAACGGCACGTGCTTAGACGCATCGGGCACTTGGGATATCCAGCGCGGATGGAAATTGAAGAAGAGCCACAAGCAAGATATCTTCTTCATTCCCGTCGATGGTGGATTGATCCGCTATTCCGGGTTATTGAAGAATGACAAGGTCGAACCCAAATGGGGGCCGACCAAGGTGTACATGCAGACTGGTTTGAAGTATAACGTCTATACAAGCTTGGCATTTGAAATGGATCTCGAAAAACCCCCTGAGGCGGGGTTCCCGCCCGGTTCCGTCTCGCACACGTTGACGAGAATCGCAGTGGATCGCTGAATCACCTGCCGGCCAATTCCAGTCGGAAGCAGGCTCCGGTGCCGCCGTCGGCGGGGCGGTAACTCAGGGTTCCCCCGAAGAGCTCGGCCCACTGCTTGGCGAGAGATAATCCTAAGCCGGCGCCGCCGGTGTCGAGACTGGAACTGCCCCGCCGGAACGATTGAAAGATCGAACGGTGTTCGTCTGCGGGCACACCCGGCCCGCGATCTTCCACTTCAAATGCCATGCGGCCGGACACGCCGGGTTTGACCAGCAACCAGATGCGACGGTCGGTCGCCGACTTCGCGTATTTGCGGGCGTTGTCGATCATGTTTCCGAGCACCTGCTCCAACACCCGACCGTCGACCATCACCTCGCTCTTCAAGGAGGCCATCGAACCGACGACCAGTTCGAATCCTTCAGATGCCAGCCGCTCGGCCCAAGTTTGGCGGATCGTCTCCAGCATGGTTTCCACCGGGATCCAGCGGGCGAGCGCCCGGGCGGAACGCTTTTCCAAGCGGGCGAAATCGAGGACGTTTTCGACAAGCTGATTCAACCGCTGCGCTTCCGATGTGATCGTGGCTAGGAACTCGGACTTCTTCGCGTCGTCGAGGACGAGTCCGCTGTTGAGCAGATCGAGGTGGAGTTGCATCGCGGTCAAGGGTGTTCGCAGTTCGTGCGTCACGGCCGAGGCGAAGCGCATCCGCCGATCCGCCATCGACAGAATGGCCCGCCCGCCAAATGCCACGGCCACGATGGCGAGAATCGCCGCCGCCCAGGCGATCACCAAGCCCGAACGCAACGGCGACCAACCGTCGATCACGGGCGCCCCGTCAGGCCCGGGATCGAGCCGGACGGGCAGGGCGGTCATCGTCCGTTCGTGTGCGGTCTCATCCACCGGTTGCAGCTCGGCAGCGGGAAACAGATCCGCCAGTTCCGCCCGGAGTTCCGCCTGCAACTTCGGCCAATCGACCACCACCCCTTGGTAAACAATTTGCGTGCCAAGCTTGACGGAACGCAGCAGGAACAAGTGCTGGACACCACGGTCGTCGGCGATCCAGCGCGGCCGCATCGGGCCGATGTGAACCGCCACGGGGGCTACAATCGGGCCGGGTTTGATCTCGGCGAAACCGGCGCCGGGTTCGTTCGAGGTGGATGATTTGGAACGGGCGAAAAAATTCTCCGATGCTCGTTTCGGCTCGCCTTGGCGAACATCGCGCGAGTCCTGGAGTGCGACACTTTTATCTGGGTTTGCGGATTTTTGTTCCAACCGGTTACCGGTTTGCAAGTTGGCCCGGTTCTGAATCGAGTTCGCCAAATTGTCGATCCGGTTGGTCGGCGATGGCTGCGCCGGGCTCGAGTTCTGGGCGGGCGCATCGCCCGGAGAATTCAACGGTAGTGAAGGTGGTATCGGGTCGCTATTCCCCTGAAAACGGGTATTGCCCAATTCGTAATTCCCGCGACTGTTCATACTTTTGTTGAAGGCCAGCTGGCGGGCCGCGCCGTCCCGCGCGAGTTCCGATGGGGATAACTCTCGTGGCTTTTGCGAAGCCGGGTTCACCGTCGAGTTGAACTCGGGAGCCTGAGGCGCAACCGCTTGAGGAGCGGGCAACCCCGGCAACTGCTCCTGCTCGTGCCGCTTCTTGGAATCGGCCATCGCCCCAGGCATCGATTCTGCGAAAGCGCCACGGCGTGGAGTGCCACCGAGATTCGTTTGGAACCGTTCCAGATTGTCCTTGGCCGCTTCGGTGACGAGCCACGATTCGCCACTGTCGCGCATGAGGCCGACCGTCTCGTCCGCTTGCGGCACCGTCTTTTCCGTAGCCGGTTCGTCGGCCAAGGGCACGGGTACCAAATAGTCTTCCTCGAGTGGCTGAATCCGGTCTTGCTCGGCCAGCCGGTTCAAAATCCGCTGCGCCGGGAAGGCCGCGCGGAGCTCGTCGAGCTGCGTGGCCCGGAGTGGGGTGACGTTCGACAGGTTGAATTCCAGTGGCCCGGCCCGGAGCTGTTCGGCCAGTCGAGCGGGGATCACCTGCGGCGATTGCCACCCCCGATTCCGATCGAGCTGCACGTGCAGTTTCACCCAATCCGGAAGTTCGGTTCCCAACAGTGGCGAGGGCACCCGGCCGGGATCGACGGTCGGTGAACCTGATTCATCGATGACGATGGCCGACGGGGCCAGGGCGGAATAGTGCGAATACGGCCGGTTGTTTTCCAGAACCAAAGGCGACAGCATGTGACCATCGAGTCGCCAGAGGGCGAGCCGTTCCTGATTAGCCGCGTGGGCTTGCGCTGTCGAGAGACGCTGGGAATCTTCGACGCGCAGCGAAGCGACCGAGACCCAAGCCAAACCGCCGACGACGAGCATCGCCAAAACCACGAGACCGCAAACCATTCCGGCCGGGGAGTTCACGATGCGGCGCGTCATGGCGTACTCGTTTCAAAGGTCAAGCCGGGGCCGGCCATGTATCCGTGCGCCCGAACGGTGATGATGGCCTCGGCGTTGTCGTCGCCGGCCGGATCTTTCAACTTAGCCCGCAGGCGGGCGATGTGCATATCGACGGCGCGGGTTTCCAACCCCGCCGTCCCGATGCCCCAAACCCGGCCGAGCATTTCATCGCGGGAGACGGCCCGATCCCGATTCGACACCAGATACTTGAGCAGCGCCGCTTCCGTTTCGGAAAGCTCGGCCCGCTCGTCGACACTCCAGCGGATTTCCCGGCGCTGGAGATCGATGCGGGCGCGCCCGCACCGAACTTGTTGGACTTCCTCCGCGGCTTTCAACGTGCGCCGCAATACCGCTTCGACCCGGGCCAACAGTTCCCGCGCCGAGAACGGCTTGACGACGTAATCATCGGCCCCCATTTTCAACCCGCGCACGCGGTCGTCCTCGCCACCGCGCGCCGTGAGGACGATCACCGGCCGCGAGGGGCAAATCCGCCGCAATTCGGCCAGCACTTCGAACCCGTCCTTCTTCGGTAGCATCAAATCGAGCAAGACGAGATCGACCCCGCCCGCCGACGCCTCTTTCAAACCCGTCAGCCCGTCGGCCGCTTCGGAGACGTCGTACCCCGTCAGTCGGAGTGCTTCCGTGACACCCCGGCGGATGGCGGGTTCGTCTTCGACGACGACGATGCGGGCTTTGAACATCAGGGCAGCCTCGGCGAGTGCGATCCGTGCGTCAACTGGAATCACGACGAGGCCGGGGCACCGAAAGTTTGTTCACTTCGACAAGAACGAACCGATGGTGACATTCTTATCCAGTTCCATTTTGTAATCGTAGTCGATGGCCAACGCCTTCTCACCGTTCTGTTTCGGATCCACTTTCACGTCCCAGCGGAGCAAATTCTTCGGCTTCTCGTCGCGCACATAGAGCGGGTCTTTGCTCAGTTCCGTCGCCCCCATGATGAATGTCGTGCCGATGGTCTGCATCGCCTCGGCGTGCGGCATACGATCCCAAACTTGCACGTCGACGGGTACCGTCTTGTAGCTGCTGAGCAGGATCTTGTACGTAAACGTCAGCAACTGGTTCCCGCCCTGAGTCGCGCGCGTTTTGTCCACCAGTTTGCGGCTCACTTGCAATTGCGGATCGACGCCGAAGCCGACGGTGAACGGCTTGCCCACGGCGACGAACGGCATCTTCGTGGTCCCGACGAAATCGCTGTCGAGGTACATCGACGACTCACCGGGGAGCAAAATCATGTCGGTGGAGTTCGTCAGGTCGGCGAGGCGGTACACGTGGGTCGTGAGCAGCGGCACGGCCTTGTAATAGAACTTCGGGGCCAAATCGAGCTTGGCGATTTCGAGGGTCTGATCGTCGCTCCGGCTCGGCAGCGTGAGCTTGGTCTTCAGGCGGTACGTCACACTCGGGCCATCGCCGAGAAGATTGTCTTGGAGACCGCCAGATTTGGCCATGTCATCTTTGGTCACGAGCAGATCGCGGAACTGCTCGATGGCGGCGGCGTCGTTTTGTTGTTGAGCCGCGAAATGAGGGTTTTTGCTGTCGTAATTCGCCTTCGATTCCTGCCGTAGAGAATTGGATTTCTTGTCGAGTTCTTCCAGCACTTTACCCGAGGGCATTTCACCCTTGCCTCCAGCCGCATGCATCGCCCCACCGGGTTGGCCGGGCAACCCGACCGACACTTCGAGGGACTTCAAATCGGGCGGGGCCGCGTTCAACAGCGGCTGGGCCGTCGAAAGAACCAAGTTGATCGCGGGCCAATCTTCGCCGGTCTGCTGGGTGACACTGGCCAAATATTCGATGGTCACGGGGTCGTTCGCTTTCGTGGCGGCACGAAGCTTGTACTGCGGCCTCCAGGTGGCGCTGCTCACCAAGTAGTTCAGCTTGATCGTCGCAACGCCCGCCTTCTTATCGACCACGATCACGGCATCGCGTTCGGTGCGGCTCACGCCGCCGGACTTCTCTTGCAACTGCCGCGTGAGGAATGCGATCCGCTGCTGATCGGTTTCAATGGTCTGTTTCAACTTCACTTCTTCTTTGATGAGCTTGGCTCGACTGTCGCGGATGTGGTTCGCCAGCAGAATCGTCTTGTCGCTGTCGAGTTGGCCCTTCTCCGTGAGGGTCGTCAACGTCGCCGCGGTGAACGCTTCGAGTTTGGCATTGAAACCCAAGTTCAGCGCCACGCCTTTCATATCGGCTTCGAGTTCGACCAGCGTCCGCTGCAACGCCTTGATCTCGGTTTCGAGCTTGCGGACTTCCTCCCGGTTGTCTTCGGCGATGGCTCGCGTCCGGTAGCGGGCGCTCAGCACGCGGACGGCCTCCGACCCTTCGGCGTACAGCGAACTCTGCATCGTCGCGCTCGGCAACGGCGATACCACCACTTCCATCTGCCCGGCCGCTTCCGGCAGGGTCACTTCCCGGGTGACGAGCGCCGTGTTTTGGTACACGGTCACCGTCGAGATTTTGCTCGGGGCCGTTTTGATGACGTCTTCAGCGTCGGCATTGGTGGCGAGAATGCTGACGGCGAAGAGTAATGCAGGGAGAGTCCGGAACATGATTTGCGCCTGGAGTGAGGGCGGGGCTTCGACAATCGAGATTCTAACCCTTTCGCCGGCCAGCGTTGTAACGGTTCGGTAACGTGTGGGAAGCAGGCGAGCCGGTCAGCATGAGCTGCCGGATTCTATTGAGCAGTCCAGAATCCGGCAGCTCACGCCGGGCCGGCTCGCCATGTCGATCAATCTGCACAAGAGCTAAGCGTCTGAACTTCGTGCCGCCGGTGGCGACTCCGAAGGTTTTTCGCGGCGTAGAACGAGAACCACGGCTCCATGAACCATGCCAACCAACCACCCTCCGAGCATACAAAAATAAGCCATTCCAGCAGCACCGAAAGGCAGTTCCGCGCCAGTTAACAGGGCGAGCGGCCCACCGACCGCGAATGCTCCGACGGTCCACCAGAACACATACCGGCCGTGCGTGCGGCGTGCCTCAGACCCGGCGCTGATGCCCCGGCGGAGAGCGCGGCCGACAAAGAACACGACGACGGTCAAGATCGTGTGCTCCACCAGGAACGATGTAGACGCATCCATCGGTTGCCCTCCGCCACTGAACGACTCAGTTCAACTGCCGATCCCTTGCAGCGTTGGTTCCCCACCGCGGCGGCGACTGCACTACACGTAGTCGAAGAACCTGATCCACCACGACGAGCCGGCGAATTCTGAATGCCGGCCCGTGTACGGCGTGTCGAGGGCCGCCGCCGGGGCGTACCGGAACCCGGCCCGCGACACCGCCGCCGCCAACTCCACGGCTACGTCTGGCGGCAACCGCTCGGCCTCGCAGTGGCTCCAGGTGGTGAACAGCAACCCGAACCCGGAGAACCGCACCGCGAACACCGTGTCGATCCAGTTGGGCTGCGGTCCCGGCCGCTGGATGGACAGTTCGGTGAAGAAGCTGGCATCCTGCACGTTGTTGTCCTGCACGAACGCCCGGCCCGCGATGCGCTCCAACTCCGGCCGGAGTGCGGCGACCCGGGCGTGGATCGCGGGCCAGTCGAGCGTCGGGTCGCCCTCGGCGTGAACCGGGTCGTCCGCCGCATCCAGCAATTCGCGGACAGCCGGTTCCATGCGTCCTCTGCCGCGAATGACCAAGCTCAGCAGCGGTGGGGCACCGGTGAGCTGGGGTCACGGAAACGAATCATGCCCCGCCGTCGGCTGCGGCGGCTGGCTCGGCGTCTGGGCTACACGCGCGCCAACAACTGTTGGTACCCGTTGAACTCGTTTTTCCAGTCGCCGTACACGGCGGTCAGTCCGCACGCTGGGCACCGGCAGCCGAGATACAGCCAACGCACGTCCTCGCTGTCGGCGTACAGGGACACGCCGACCGTAATCTCGAACGCTCCCTGGCCGCAGGGACAGGCGGCCTCCTCCTCTTCGGCCTCGTCCATGAACTCTGCGCTGTCACCGATCGGATGGGCCTCGGGAACGCAGGCCACACATACCCTGCTGGCGACCCCGGCAGTGTCATCGAGGTACAGGCCGAACACCCGCCCGCCGCACAGACACACTGCGTCGGCGAAGTGATCGGCCAAGTAGCCGTTCTCCTTGCTGTACCGGACGATCTCGGCGCGGATGTCGGCCTGGTTGTCGCCGTACCGCCACTTGCCGCGCTTCCGCAACGCCATCCGCGCGCCCTCCGCCCGCCGGACTGGAATTCGGCAGAATTATTTCCATCTATTTCGACTACTCGTTTTGTCAATCCCGGAACATCTTTCGAGCGAGAACCCACTCGGTTCCCGAAAGTTAGGTATATTCCTCCTGCGAATCAGGGAAGTCAACAGAATTTCGATACTGCCGAAGTTGCGGCCTCCTTTTGGCACTGAAAATGTCATTTTCGGCACGTTTCGCCCAGACTATAATTTGACATGAGCCGTCCCATTGCCGTCTGGTGGATCAAACGCGATGCCCGCTTGGCCGACAACGCGCCGCTGACCGAAACGGCACGAATCGGGGCATTGGCAATTCCGCTGTTTTGCTTCGAGCCGACGCTGATTGCGGCCGACGATTGCTCGCCCATGCATATCCACGCCCAATGGCAGGCCGTGCAAGCTTTACGGCAGAAATTGCGGCTGCGCGGTGTCGATTTGGTCATCGCTCACGGGAACGTGGTCGAGAAGCTCGAAAAACTGCACAGTCGCATTCCATTCACCCACCTGTTTGCCCACGAAGAAATCGGCAACGCCATCACGTTTCAACGCGACCGGGCCGTCGCCAATTGGTGCCAGGAACGCGGGGTGATTTATCGAGAATTCCCGCAATCCAGTGTGCGGCGCGGTGGCGTCAATCGGGATCGCTTGCAAGTGCTGTGGCAAACGCGGATTGTTCAAACGGCACCACTGGAAATCCCGTTGATCGAACAATCGCCGGCGATCACCCAGCTGGCCCGTTCGACGAACTTTCCCCGCTTCGACTTCCCGGAACAGGCTTCGCACTGGCAGCCCGTGAACGAAACCGATGCCCATCGGACGCTCGACGATTTCCTCCGTCGACGGGGCATTTGGTACCGTGGGGGAATCAGTTCCCCGAACACCGCCGATACGGCCGGATCGCGGTTGAGTGTCCATCTGGCGTGGGGCACGATCACCACCAAACAAATTTGGCACGCGACCCGAACCCGCATTGCGGAACTCGATCCGGATGATCCTCGATCCGCACGTTGGAAGGCGAGTTTGGAAGCGTTCCTGAGCCGGTTGCACTGGCGCGACCATTTCACGCAACGGCTCGAATCGGAACCGGACTTGGAGTTCCGCAGTATTCACCCCGCTTACCGAAATATCCCCTACGAAAACGATGAACGCCTGCACCTCGCTTGGCGCACAGGCCATACGGGCTATCCGCTGGTCGATGCCGTGATGCGTTGCCTCCAGGCAACTGGCTTCGTGAATTTCCGGATGCGGGCCATGGTGGTCAGCTTCGCCTGCCACGTGCTGCATTTAGATTGGCGGGTGATCCACCCCCACTTGGCCAAGGTGTTCCGCGATTACGACCCCGGCATCCATTTGAATCAACTGCAAATGCAAGCGGGCGTGGTCGGGTGGAACGCCATCCGCGTTTACAACCCGAGTAAGCAACTCGCCGATTGGGACAGCCAATGTCGATTTGTAAAACGCTGGCTCCCGCAGTTGAAAGACGTTTCCCCCGAGAAGATCCTGCACAGCGAGGACTTGGGGTTAGCAAGTTACCCAAGTCCGATTGTGGAATTCGCTACCCGTGCCCGACAGATGACCGACAGCCTGTACGCAATCCGCAAGACGGCCGAGGCCAAAGCTTCGACTCCAGCCGTGTACGCCAAACATGGTTCGAGAAAGAAGGAGACGAAATTCCGGGCGAGAATCAAGCGTGCGAAAGAGAGCAAGCGAACAGGTAATCCCGCTCAGGGAACATTGTTCGATTGAAACTGATGTGCTACAGAGCGTAACCATTGACCCTCAAGACTTGCCGAATTGAACACCGAGAACACGTTGGCAACCATCGGGGCGTTGGCATATGATCTCATTCCCGCCCCTTCTCTCGCTCCGAGGTTCCCCATGCTGTTCCGCCTCCGCTTGGCTCTGGTTGGCTTTTTAGCGTTCGCGCTACCGGCGTTCGCCGACGCGGCCGAACCGACTCCGCCCAAAGGGTTCACCGCCCTGTTCAACGGCAAAGACTTCACCAACTTCCGCGGCTGGTCGATCCACGACAAAGGTGGCAGCCCGCTCGAAATTGCCAAGCTCACCGCCGACGAACGGCAGAAGAAGTTCGACGCCTGGACGGTCGATCTCAAGAAGAACTGGACGATCGAGAATGGCGAACTGGTAAACAAGGGAACCGGCGCCTACTTGTCCACCGAGAAGGACTACGGCGACTACGAATTGATGGTCGAATACAAGCTCGCCGCGACGGTCGACAGCGGAATCTACCCGAAGACGATGCCGCAGATTCAGGTGTGGGATCCGACCGAACCCGACCCGAGCAAACTCGGCAAAGCCCTCGGCAGCGGCGGCCTCTGGAACAATCAACCGGCCACCTCCCCCGGCCGCGACCCGTTGGTGAAAGCCGATAAAGCCCCCGGCGAATGGAACCAGTTCAAAATCCAAGTGGTCGGCGAACGCTGCACCGTTCACCTCAACGGCACACTCGTGGTCGATCACGCTCGCTTGCAGAACTTCTGGGATCGCAAGGCACCGGTGCCGAAAGCCGCCGCCATCTTGTTCCAAACGCATCCGCCGAAACTCGAAATCCGCTGGCGGAACATCTTCATCCGCGAGATTGCAACGGCCGAAGCGAACGAGATTCTCGCCAAGAAGACCGGCACCGGCTTCACCGACCTCTTCAACGGCAAGGATCTCACCGGTTGGACGGGGGCGGTCGACAATTACGAAGTCGTCGATGGCACCATCGCCTGCAAAAAAGGGACGAGCGGGGTGCTCTTCACCAAAGAAGAGTACGCCGATTACCAAGTGGCCCTCGAAATCAAACTGCCGAAGAATGGCAACAATGGTCTTGGCATCCGCTACCCAGGCAAAGGGGACGGGGCGTACAGCGGCATGTGCGAACTGCAAGTTCTCGACGACGCTTACAAAGGGATCGACCCACGTCAGGCCCACGGCAGCGCCTACGGCATGTTCGCGGCCGCACGGGGTTATCAGCGCCCCATTGGCGAGTGGAACTATCAAGTCTGCACGATCAAAGGGAGTACGATCCAGGTCGAACTCAACGGTACGAAGATCCTCGATTGCGACCTGGCCTTGGCGAAGGATATTATGGCCAACAGCCCGCACCCCGGCAAGGATCGCACGACCGGTCACTTCGCGTTCCTGGGCCACGGCGATGGCGTCATGTTCCAGAACGTGAAGATCAAAGTGTTGAAGTAGCCCAAGGTGTGACCTCCATCCGCCAACCGGTGGATGGAGGTCACCGACGATCCGAATTGTTGTGTTCCTGACACTTCGACGGTTAATTGTCATCGTTCCTCCGTGCAAATCCAACCATGCCCCAACCGCTTGCCCCCGTCGACGGTGCCTCTCTCAGTGGCAAAGAGCGCGAACGCTTCGCCGCGCAGATGTTCGACAATTTGGCCCCGAAGTACGTCCGACTGAACCGGCTCATCAGCTGGGGGGCCGACGACCGCTGGCGGACACAAGCCATCGCGGCGGCCAAGATCACCCCTGGTTGCACCGTGCTCGATCTCGGCACCGGTACTGGCGACTTGTACATTCCGGCGTATTCCGCTGCCCAACCGGGTGGGCAGGTCATCGGTTTAGACATCTCCGCGAACATGCTGGCCGTGGCCGACGAGCGAATCCGTGCGGCCTATCCCGGCGTACCCCCGCAACTGCACGTGCGCTCCGCCGCCGCGACGGAACTGCCCGATGCGTCGGTCGATGTCGTGCTGATGGGCTGGGTGCTCCGCAACGTCGGTGATCGCCCGGCCGCTTACCGAGAAATCTTGCGCGTGCTCAAACCCGGTGGACGGTTCGTCTGCGTGGAGACATCCCGCCCAGGGTTCTGGCCCTTCCGCGCCGGCAATTACGTGTATTGCAGCTTCGTAATGCCGAACATCGTCCGGTTCATGGGCGGCGATCGGGCCAGTTACGAATACTTGGCGAAAACCACCGTGAACTTCCCCCGTCGCCATGCCCTGTCTGCCGAATGGACTCAATCCGGTTTCCGCGATGTTCACAGCCAACCGCTCATGCTCGGGAGCATTGCCTTGCACGTCGGGGTGAAGTGAGACCACCATTTCGCCGTGTTGCGACTCCAACTCTTTCAATTGATTCCTTGCTTTCGTCCTGTTGAATAGGTACCTTGTGAATCGGATCGATCTTCAAACGATGACTTGCACCCAGATTGAAAGTTTCCGATGGCTCGTTCCCTTTGGATGGTTCTCTTCTTAGCCGCCCCATTGATGGCTGCCCCTATTCCCACGGAGGAGAAGCCGAAACCGCGAGCGAAGTTGCTCGGCACCGTGAAACTGAACAAACACGTGACCGAGGTCTGCTGGACGCCCGACGCCAAGCATCTGATCATCGTGACGGACGAGAAGGGGTTGGTGATCGACCGCGATCAGTTGGGCGAAGATGCCCCCGCCAAGCCGATCACCGAGTTCACACTCCCGGCCGGCGGGGTGTGCAAGTTCGGCGTCACCTCGGACGGCACCGAATTGTACGCATTGGTGTTTGCCGGGCGGATCAACGCCGAAACCCGACTTTGCTACTGGACTCTCCAAGACTTGCTCGATGGCAAGAAGAAAACCAAGCCCGACCGGGTGGTGAGCTTGGAGGTGGACAACCTGACTCATTTCGTCCTCTCGGCCGATGGGAAAAGCCTGTACACCGTGGTGAGTGAACCGCGGCGCGGTGGGGTGCTTCAGCCGAACGGCCTGCTACCGCAGATCGGTAAAGTGCTCCGGGTGAGTACCAAGACGGGCGACGTTGCGGAGGAGTTGATGCCTCTCGATCTGCCGAACGCGACTCTGGTCGGGGCGGCGGTTCACCCCGGTTCCGGCAAAGTATTCGCCCACTTCCAATCGCCGGAAGAGCACGTCGTGCACTGTTTCGACCGGGCCGGCAAAAAGGAGAAATGGGAGCGGGGATTCATACAGCCCTCGCCGAACGGCAATGTTGGGAACGATCCGAAGCTGTCGCCCGACGGCCAAGTGGTGGTGGCGTTTTGGTCGCGCCAATTCCTGGCCCCTCATCCCAACCAGCGACCGGGGCAACCGGTGCAATTGATGGGCGTCAATACCATCAGCCCGCAACTGCTCAACGCCGGCACCGGCGACGTGATCGCCGACTTGGGTGGGGACGACGTCTACAGCAGCCAAGTGTTCGGCTTCTCGACCGACAGCAAACTGATGGTCGGCTCGCTCTACCGATCCACTGGTTTCCAATTCATCGTGTGGGAGACGAAGTCGGGCAAGCCGATCAAGATGTGGAAAGGTGTGCAGGGCGAATCGCTCGGCTCGTTCGCTCCCGGCCGCCACGAACTCGCCATCGTCGAGCGCTCCCAAACTGAGGTGATGCAGCCGCTGGAACGGATTCTCGGAGGTATCCTCATGGATACCGACGGTTCGCAGTCACAAATCTTCCAGCATCGAAACCAACAGCCTCAGGTATTGCGGATCGAACATAAGGCCATCATCGGCGTCTGGGATCTGGCACCGCTGGTGAGGTGAGTGAAAACGGTTCGGTCGATTCTTCTACCGAGTTTGCGAACTCGGATTCCACAGTATAAGATAAATATAAAGCAACCTCTTTCCATAGCACCGCAATGACTACCGCACCGGCCGTCGCCCAACACTTGATCCGCCTCGCCGTCATCGGTCCCGAACCGGAACCGATGACGGCGATGAAGCTTCATAAACTTCTTTATTACTGCCAAGGTTGGCATCTCGCTTGGTACGGTGTCGCTCTCTTTCCCGAGCGCATCGTGGCTTGGAAGCACGGCCCGGTCGTGCCGGATGTGTATGCCCAACCGTGGGGCCAAGGCTCGGCTCCGCTGCCCGATCCGATGCTGCCGGTCGAAATGGCTCCGGTCGAACGCGCGGCGGTCGAACAGGTCTGGGATCACTACCGACAGTTCTCCGCGTGCGGGTTGCGTGAGAAGTCTCATGCCGAACGCCCTTGGCGCGATCATTTCAAGCCCGACTCTGGTGGCCGGGGGAATCAAACGATTCCTGTCGATGAGTTGAAGTCCTTCTTCGGGGACGAATTTCAAAAGCGAACAGGGGATCAACCCGGTTCTTGGGCTCAAGCCGACGACAAGGTAGTTTCGCTCGATCATTTGAAGCAGGTTTTGAACTGGTGAGCACGCCACTTTCGCTCAGCCAACGCGCGGTCGACGATCTCCCACAGGTCACAGCCGATTTGCGGCCTGCTGTCTTGGAACAGCTCTCAAGAATATCCGCCAATTACCAGACTTGTTCTCGGCCGACATCGTTCCCACGTCCACCCGGGTTGGAATCGGGGCTTTGGTGCCGATCTGAGGGCGGGTCGACTTCGCTCGTCGAGGTGCTATTCGAACTCTTAATCGAGCCCGAGAGAATTCTCGTGCGGCGGGTGTTGATTCGCTCCTTGGAACGCTTGCCCGATTGGGTGATCCATCCAGATGAGTGGAATGCTCATCAAACTTGGCCGATTGTCGATCTGTAAACGAGTGGAAGCCGGAAACCCGATATCGAGTTTCCGGCTTCATCGTCATCAAGCGCCGGGGCGGGGAAGGATGGGGGTGCCCTGAGCAGCACCCTCCAACGCTTATGGCTGCACCTTCCGGCCTGACCAGGTTCACCCCTTCAGGTCTGTCAGGCCCCCACCCATCCTCGACCCGGCTCTTGGCAGTGGTCAGCGAAAAGTGATCAGTGGTTAGAAAAGGCTATTTTCTCTGGCCACCGACCACTCGCAACCGACCACTATTTCTTAGTCTGTCCGCGGGCAAAAATACTGGCGACGAAGTTGAGCACGTCGGTCGCACTCGATTCGTTATACCCGTAGTTGCGGATCAGGCGAGCCTTCACCACGTCGATTTTTTCTTGGGTCGCCCGGTCGACGACGTTGCTCACCAAACTCGTGAGCTTGATCGTGTCCTTTTGATCCTCGAACAGCTTCAGTTCCAAGGCCTTTTGCAGCCGTTCGTTGGTGCGGTAGTCGAACTTCTTGCCGTCGATGGCCAGCGCCCCGATGTAGTTCATAATCTCGCGGCGGAAATCTTCCTTGCGGCCCTCGGGGATGTCAATCTTCTCCTCGACGCTGCGCATCAGGCGTTCGTCCGGGTCGTCGTAGCCGCCGGTGTAACGGTTGCGGACTTTTTCGCGTTGGGTGTAGGCCTTCACGTTGTCGATGTAGTTCCCACAGAGCCGGGTGAGGGCCTCTTCGTCGGCGGCGATGGCCCGCTGCACTTCGTTCTTCACCACGTCTTCGTACTCTTCCCGGACGATCGACAGCAACTCTTTGAAGTGGCGGTGCTGATCTTCGTCTTTGATCAGGGCATGGTGGCGCAGGCCGTCCTCGAGCTGCTTGATGACCATGAACGGGTTGATGTTGTCCTCGTCCGGGTGGGCGACGAGGGCGTTGGAAATCTTGTCTTGGATGTACCGCGGGCTGATCCCGGTCATCCCTTCGTGGATCGCGTCGCGCTTCAGCTCGATGACGTTGTCTTCGGTGAAGCCGGGCATCGTCTTGCCGTTGTACAGCTTGAGTTTCTGCATCAGGCTCAGGCTGGCGTTCTTCGGCGGGTTCAACCGCGTCAGCACGGCCCACATCGCGGCCACCTCGACCGTGTGCGGGGCGATGTGCTTGCCCTTCACCTTCACGTCGTTGAAGTCCTTCTCGTAGATCCGCACCTCGTCGCGCAGCCGGGTGACGTACGGGATGTCGATCTTCACCGTCCGGTCGCGCAGGGCCTCCATGAACTCGTTGTTCTGGAGCCGCTTGTACTCCGGCTCGTTGGTGTGGGCCAGGATCACCTCGTCGATGTCGGTCTGGGCGAACTTCTTCGGCTTGATCTTGTGCTCCTGCGACGCGCCGAGCAAGTCGTAGAGGAACGCCACGTCGAGCTTCAGTACTTCGATGAATTCCACAATCCCACGGTTGGCGATGTTGAGTTCGCCGTCGAAGTTGAAAGCGCGCGGGTCGGAATCGCTGCCGTACTCGGCGATCTTGCGGTAGTTCATGTCGCCGGTCAGCTCGGTGCTGTCCTGGTTCTTCTCGTCCTTCGGCTGGAACGTGCCGATGCCGATGCGGTCTTTTTCACTGAGCGTCAAGCGGAAGATTTTCACCTCGTGCTTGAGCATCTCCAACCAGTCGCCGTTGTACTGCGTGAGGCGCTCGCGAAACTCGTAGCGGCTGGCGGGGCAGAGGTCGCCTTTGATCTTGATGCCGTACGGGTTCGGCCCCGTGGCTTGGGCGTTGAGCTGCCCGAGAAGTTCCGTGCGGTACTCTTCGGGGATCAACTGCAACGGCTCACCGTGCATCGGGTCTTTGGCATACGTGCCATCGGGACTTTTCCAACTGAAACTGAAGAGCTGGCCGGCATCGCTGCGGCTATATTCTTCCAACCCGCGCTTCAACAGGCGGGCGATGGTGCTCTTCGCACTGCCGACGGGGCCGTGCAGCAGAATCACCCGGCGTTCGGTGCCATACCCGAGCGCCGCACTCTTGAACGTGTTCACGAGCGTCATCAAAGGCCGGTCGAGGCCGTAGATGCCGTCGCCGTGGCGGGTGGCAAACTCGGTGAAGAATTTGAACCGGGTGAGTTTGTCTTTATTTTCGTAGATGTCTTCGGTTCCGTGAGACAGAATCATATCGAAGAGCCGCTGATACGCGGTGCGTGTCACAGTGGGCTGCTTCATCACGATTTCCAAATACTCTGGAAAGCTGCATTCCCAGTTGAGCTTTTGGAAGGCGGACAGATCCATCTGCGAGCGGAGGCCGTCGAGTATTCCTTGCGCGGTGGCCATAAGGTTCTCCTGGTGCTGGTAATCGTGGCGCTGGTCGGTGGTCAGAAAAAACGGATAATGAGCGAGAGAGTTTGACTCGGCTGTTCGGGGCTGACCACCGACCCATCATACACGGCCCACGGACTCACCGAAGCTGATCCATTGTAAGCTGAACGTGGTGTCCTTTCCAGAAAGTCTCCGGTTGCGGAGACGATTGACATGAAATGCCAGCGCCGCAGCGGCGTCGGAATCTGCAATGGAACCCGAAGCGTTCGGCAAACTGGTGGCCACCCACGGCGCGGCTCTGGCCCTGTTCGCCCGGCAATGGTGCGGCACCCCCGACGATGTCGTGCAGACGGCCTTCCTGAAACTCGTACGGTTGCGAACCCCACCCGACAAACCCGTACCCTGGCTTTACGCTGTGGTGCGGAACGCAGCCCGTGATGCCGCCCGAGCGGCCCGCCGACGCAACACCTACGAAACCCGCGCCGCCGAAGCGACGATCACCTGGTTCGTCCCCGCCGACGACCCCGCCGGGTTGGATGCCCAATTGGCCGCGACCGCTTTGACAACCCTGCCCGATGATCTCCGGGAAATCATCGTGATGCACCTGTGGGGCGGATTGACCTTCGAACAAATTGCGGACGTGCTGGGCAGCTCCGCAAGTACCGTATTCCGACGCTATGGAACCGGGTTGGCCCGGCTCCGGGAACAGTTGAGGGCACCATGCAAAGTATCTTGACCGATTCATTCGAGCACCGCCTCGCCGCCCTGCGCCCGGCTCCCGCCGACGTCGGCCAAGCGAACTTCTATTTTCGTGCCGGCCAAGTGTCGCGGGATCGCCGAGTGCGAACTTGGCAGATCATAACAGGCTGCACGGTCGCCGTGTTGCTCGCCACGGTGGGAATCTTTGGCTGGCGCCTCCACGAGGCCGAGACGCGAGTCGCCGAAGCGGAAAGGAAGCAGGTTCCAGTACCGCCGACCGTGCGGGCGGTGGAAATACCCATTCTTCCACCGAGTGCCGATGAAGACTTACGCCCCTATTCGCCGCCGATGGTGCCCCGGGCCGCCGAACGAGGCCCGACACCGGGTGAAATCGCCAGCAGCTTGGAGCTGCGTCGCAATATCCTCACAGCGGGGATGTCGTACCTGGACGCCCAGCAGAAGCCACTGTTACGTTGATTCACAGAAATCTAATTCTTATTTCGAATCCAAACTTCAACCCCTCTAGGTTCCCATGCGTGCATTCCTGATCTTGCTGCTGTTGCCCGCGTTCGTGCAGGCCCAGTTTCCACCGGTCAAACTCACCGTCGATCCGGCGGTAGAAACCCGGCCCGCACTGCGTTACGAGTTGCTGCCGAGCGCCCGGGATCGTGTGCCGGGCAACGCCATGTTGCACTATTTGAGAGCCGCCGCGGCCAAGCCACCGCTAGAGCGTGATCCGGCGAAGCTGTTACTGGAATCGAATCTGTGGCTCGCCTGGGAAGAGGCGAAGATCGACCAGTTCCCGGCCAAGGAGGTGGCGGAGTACCTGCAGAAGTACAAGTCGCTGTTCCGCGAGTTGGAATACGCCACCCGTTGCAAACAGTGCGATTGGACGAGTGCCCCGACCAATCCCAACGAAGCCATTGCCGACCGACTCGGCGAGGTGCAGTCGTTCCGTTATTTCGCCCGATTGCTATCGCTCCGCTTTAAACTTGAACTCGCCGAGAAACGTACCGACGATGCCCTGCGAACGATTCAAACCGGGCTGCAAATGGGCCGGCACATCGGCGATGCCCCCACTCTGATCTTCATGCTCGTCAGGATCGCCATCGATAACATATTCTTGGGCTGCATCAATACGTTTCTCGAGCAACCCGATGCCCCGAATCTGTACTGGGCACTCAGTACCTTGCCGAAGCCGTTCCTCGATCCTCGACCCGGTCTCGACGGCGAAGATCAGCTCAACGAAAGCTTTTTCCCCGGTCTGGTGGAGTTGCGAAAAGGCCCGGTGGCACCCGAACGGGCACTGGAATTAACTGTGGCGGCGATGAAGAGCTTCCGGGGGGAACCGATCGCTCCCGGGTTGGCGGACATCGGCATCCGACTCGAACTGATCGCCCGGGCGGAAACGCACCAAGAGGAGGCCCGCAAAGAGCTGTTCGCACGCGGCCGCAACCAAGATGAAGTCGCCGCGATACCGTCCGTCCAAGTGGTCTTCCTGAACAGCTTCGAGCGTTACCGCGACGTCGCCGACGATTATCGCAAATGGTTCCTGCTCGGCGGCCCGGACGCCACCGTCGGCGTCAAGAAGGTGAGCGATCGCGTCAAAAAATTGAAGGCCGACACGAAGGGAGACCCCATCACCCAAGTCTTTTTGAACATCCTGCCGGCAATGGAGAAAGTCTATTACAGCATGGCCCGCACCGAGCGTCGGATCGCACTTCTGCGAACGGTCGAAGCGATCCGCATCCACACCGCCCTCACCACGCAACTGCCAAAGGAGCTGGCGGACATCAAAAAAGTCCCCGTGCCGAACGACCCATCGACGGACAAACCGTTCATCTACACCGCCGGTGACAGTGGCTTCACCCTGACCGCTCCGGAGTTGAAGAACCAACCCGGCCAGAAGTACGAGGTGACTTTGCGTATCAAGAAATGAACCCGCCACTCGCGCCGACGGCCCTTCATGCTCACCGCCACACTCATCGAACACATTCTGTCGCAACTTCCCGGCAAGACCATTGGTCTCGTCGGGGATCTGTTTCTGGATCGCTACCTCGACATCGACGCGGGCTGCAACGAACTGTCCGTCGAAACGGGACTGACCGCGTACCAAGTGGTCGGCGTGCGTTCGTACCCCGGTGCCCTCGGCACCGTCGTGAACAACCTCGCGGCGCTCGGCGTCGGTCGGATCGTGCCCATTTCCATCATCGGCGATGACGGCGAAGGCTACGAGCTGATGCAGGCCCTGGCGAAATTGCCGACGGTCGACAGTTCCTTTGTGATTCGGGATCCCGACCGCCGCACGCCGACGTACACGAAGCCGATGCTGCACACGGGCAATGACGTCCGCGAGTTGAACCGACTCGATATCAAAAATCGCACGCCGACACCGCTACCTTTGCAAAAGCGTATCGCCGATCACGTCGCCGAGATGTGCCCGAAGTTCGACGCGCTGCTGGTGCTCGATCAAGTGAGCGAACCGGACTGCGGCGTGATCACCGAGTTCATCCGGAACTTCATCGGCTATGGTATCGATCTGTCGAAGTTGTTCGTACTCGCTGACAGCCGCGAGCAGATCGGGCGATTTCGCAACGTCTGCGTGAAACCGAATCTGGCCGAAGCGGAGCGCTGGGCGCCGGATGCGTCCGCGCTGGCCAACTTGGTGAATGGCCCCGTGTTTCTGACCCGGAGCGAAGCGGGAATGGTGCTGGCAGAACCGGGTCAGCAATCGCGCATGATTCCCGCGTACCCCGTTCCAGGCCCCATCGACCCGTGCGGAGCTGGGGACAGTTGCAGTGCGGCGATCGCCTGTGCCATGGCCACCGGGGCGTCCCTCGACGACGCGGCCGCATTCGGAAATTTGATCGCGTCGATCACGGTGCAGCAGATCGGCGTGACGGGAGTCGCCACACCCGAAGCCGTGCGTCAGCGGTGGAACGCGGTGCGAGAAACTCCGTAGATTTCGCGGGGTCAGCCTATTCGCCAAGGGGAATAAGTCACACTTTTTGATGGTGGCGATCATGGTGGAATCCTCACGGGAATATGAATGTGCGTTCAAGTGTACGGTGGTATATAAGCTCCAGCAGACGGGCTGTCAAATGATTCCGGTAAATTTGTTCAGATATTTTCAGTTCGCACCTCGTTGACACGAGCCACCATCGCCCGATTCGCTTCTTCGACCCCCCCGGTTCGAATCTGCTCCAACCACTCCGGCCGGCTGAATTCCTCGAATATTTGCTTCCGCAAATTGATGTCGGCAACGGACGCCAACACGACCCCCCGAATATCTCCCAGCACACGCACCCAGTCGCCGTAGGCGTCGTCGAAGATCGTTTCGAGTTGCAACCGCAGTTGGCGTGCGAGTGCCGGCGACGCACCACCCGTGGAAACGGCAATCTGCAACTCGCCGCGTCGCACCACGGCAGGCAGTACAAGCGTACCACGTTCCGGTACGATGGCATCGCAGACCCAGATGCCCCGCTCGCGGCAAACTTCCACAACAGCAGCGTTTACGTCTGCGGTGGCGCAGGCAAAGACGAGCTGAGATCCGTCGAGATGATGCGGTGCAAATGATTCGCGAATGACTCCACTGCCCGGCAGTGAATAGGGGTCGACGATGGTCACGACCGCCCCGGCATCCGTCGCGAGCTTCGCTTTCCGCAACCCCACTGGGCCGGCACCGACGACCAACACGCGCAATCCGCGCAAGTTCAGCATCACCGGGAACATGCGGTTCAACTCCGAAGGCGGCTTCATACACTTTCACGATATGAATAGCACTGTCACCCACTTGGAAGGGGCCATCGACGGCACCCGTTTGCCCGCCGGTCAGCTCCACGGTTTGCACGCCGGCCGGCCGATCTGGGTGCGCTACGACCTCGACGCCGTCCGGCGACTCGTGACCCCGACCATGATTGCAGCACGGCCACCGAGCCTGTGGCGCTACCGGGAATTGCTGCCGCTGCCGTTCAATGTCGAACCGGTGACCCTCGGCGAAGGAATGACGCCCCTGCTGAATTGCCCGCGTCTCGGAGGCCAACTCGGGCTGTCGAAGTTGTGGGTGAAGGACGAAAGTCAACTACCAACTGGAGCGTTCAAAAGCCGCGGGATGACGGCCGCGATCAGCATGGCGAAGTGGCTCGGCGTGAAGCGGGTCGCCTTGCCGACGGCGGGAAATGCCGGCGGTGCCGCAGCCGCGTATGCCGCCCGCGCCGGTATGGAATGCTACGTGTTCATGCCGACCGATACGCCGGTGGTCAACCAGTTCGAACCCCACTTGTACGGGGCGAAAGCGTTCCGCGTGAACGGCCTGATCAACGACTGCGGGAAGATCGTCAAGGATGGTGCTGAACGGATGGGGTGGTTCGACCTGAGCACGTTAAAAGAGCCATACCGCATCGAAGGAAAGAAGACGATGGGGCTGGAAGTCGCAGAGCAACTCGGCTGGCGGCTGCCCGATGTGATTCTTTACCCGACTGGCGGCGGGACCGGACTCATCGGCATGGCGAAAGCGTTCCACGAACTGATGGAACTCGGCTGGATCGAACGTCGGCCACTGCCCCGGTTCTATTCGTGCCAAGCCGAAGGTTGCGCCCCGATTGTCACGGCCTTCAACAACGGCGAACGGCACGCCGAACTGTTCCCAAATGCCCGGACAATCGCCAGTGGCTTGCGGGTGCCCGTGGCCGTGGGCGACTTCATGATCCTGGATTCGATTCGCGCCAGCGGCGGCAAAGCGCTGGCCGGCTCCGAAGCGAAGATTGCCCCGTGGATGGTGCGGGCGAGTACCGCCGAGGGGATCAGCATCTGCCCGGAAACAGCGGTCTGCTTCGACGTACTGGAACAATTGCTGGCAAGCGGAGATGTGCAGCACAACGAGGAAATCGTGGTGTTCAACACCGGTGCCGCTACGAAATATCTGGAAGCGTTGCCGGTGGAACTGCCCCTGCTGGACAAGGATCATTTGGATTGGGGGCGAATTGCCGGGTGAATTTCACGCGCCGATTTGGACGTATTCGACACGGCTCGACGGTTCCGGAATCGGCAGGCCGTCCTCGACCATGCCTTCAATATGCAAAACAATCGCTTCACGGATCCGTCGTTCTACTTCTGCGAGACTCCGACCCGTGGCAACACAACCGGGCAGATCCGGAACGTAAGCCGCCAGATTTGTCCCGGCATCTTCGATCACGATCGCATAGCGTTTCATTCTCGACCTCGATTCAGAGAACCCATCCGGCTTGCTTGAAAACGCTTCGCAAAGTACCCGGTGGCATTGTATCGCTCATACTTCCCGACACTGTAACTCGCCCGGGCTTCGAAGGGTGTTTGAATTGCCGATGCCCACTTTTGGATTTCACCCGTATCCAGCCGTCGTCTTTCAAGCGGCGAATGACCTCGCGTACTTTCATGCCACTACGGTCGCATCTCTCGATTCCCAAGTCAAGCCGCACGAATACGCGCCGGCCGATGCCGACTACAATCACCCACTTCCGAGGACGTGGTCTCAATCGATGAATTTCAATCTCCACGCCACCGACGGCGCCGCCCGCGCCGGGGCGATCACCACGGCCCACGGCACCGTCGAGACGCCGATCTTCATGCCCGTCGGTACCCAAGCGACGGTGAAAGGGTTGACGCCGGAAATGGTGCGGGGCGTCGGGGCGCAGATCATTCTCGGCAACACCTACCACCTGACGTTGCGACCCGGAGACGAACTCATCCGCGATCTCGGCGGGCTGCACCACTTCATGAATTGGCCGCACCCGATCCTCACCGACTCGGGCGGTTTCCAGGTTTTCAGCCTCGCCGAGAAGCGCAAGATCACCGATCACGGGGCCGAGTTTCGGTCGCACCTGGATGGCCGATTGCTGGAACTGACGCCCGAAAAGGCGGTGGACATTCAACAGAATCTCGGCAGCGACATCGCCATGGTACTCGACGAGTGCCCCCCGGCCGATGCCCCACCGGACGTCCTGCGGAATGCCTTGCGGCGGACCACGTTGTGGGCGGAGCGCTGCCGGGCGCACCATACCCATCCGACCCAGGCCCAGTTTGCCATTGTCCAAGGTGGATTGAACTTGGAACTGCGGGCCGAATCAGCAGCGGCCCTGATTCCGATGGATTTCCCCGGTTATGCGCTCGGTGGGTTCAGCGTCGGTGAAAAACCCGAGGAGATGCACGCCGCTCTGCCCGCTTGTGCGGCCCTGCTACCGGCGACAAAGCCACGCTACCTCATGGGGGTCGGTCGGCCGCAAGATTTACTCATCGCCGTGGCCGCCGGCATCGACATGTTCGATTGCGTCATGCCGACGCGCAGTGGCCGCAACGCCTTGGCGTTCACCGATACGGGGCCGGTCAAACTGCGGAACGCCAAGCACAAGCGAGATCCGGCGCCGCTGATGTCCGGTTGCGATTGCGACTGCTGCCGGAACTACAGCCGGGCGTACCTGCACCATCTGTTCAACGCCGAAGAGATGCTCGGGCCGACGCTACTGAGCCTGCACAACCTTGCCTATTACCTGCGCCTCATGCGCGAGGCACGGACGGCGATTCTGGCGGGGCGGTTCCGTGAGTTCACTGAAACACAAACGCGCGGGTGGAGTTAGCCGCGAGGCGTCCGCCGAGCGCGTGCGGGCCGCGGGTGGAGTTAGAGTTAGCCGGACGCCTCGCGGCTAACTACCTTGCCGCGCGGGAAGCACACAACTAAGATGCGCGTTCCGATTTTGACGATTGCTTACTCCCCAGTGCCAGCACAGGAAATTCCGTGACGTTCACCGCCTTGATCGCCGAAGATCCCGCTCCCGCCGCTGCGGCCAAAGATGGGGCCGGGGCTCCGTTTTGGGCCAACCCGCTGTTCATGATCGCCATCTTCGGCCTGTTCTTCTTGGTGGTGATGTTGCCGGCTCAGCGCCGCGCGAAGCGCGAAGCCAAGAAGATGATGGACAACCTGAAACCCGGTGCGAAGATCATCACGTCGTCGGGGATCGTCGGTTCGATTGTGAAAATCAAGGACAGCGGCGACGAAGTGGTCATCCGCACCGAAGAGACCAAACTGTGCGTGTTGAAGAGCACCATCACCCGCGTGGTGTCCGAAGAAACCCCGGAAATCAAGAGCTAGTCGACGTCTCCACCCATTCGAGCTGGGGCAGTGCCGCCGGCGTTATTCCGAGTATTCCATGCGACCGAAATTCACGACTCGCCTGATTCTCTGCCTCGTGCCGACGATCATCGCCGCCATTTTCGCGGGCTACGCCTTCTGGAAGGAGTCGAACGGACAGATCGGCTTCCGCCGGGGGATCGACCTGGCCGGCGGAACCATCCTCATCTACGAAGTCGACCGCGAGCGGATGGACGACAAATCGATAGCGCGCGGCGAAGGCGCCCGCGAACTCACCGGCGACGACATCAAACAACTCGCCGAGAAGCTCAAGAAACGGATCGACCCGACCGACCTGAAGAACGTCGTCGTGCGGCCCATCGGCAACAGCCGCGTCGAAATCATCTTGCCGTTCGCGGGTAGCACCGGGGGCAATAAAGAAGCGCCGAACGAAGAATTTGTGCAGGATGTACGCAACCAAGTCAAACAGACCGGCGTGCTCGAATTCCGCATTCTGGCGAACATGGGTGACGATCGTGAAGGAATTGAAGAAGCAAGACGGATGATCGATAGTGCTCCGGCTGGAGACACGTCACTGATGGAGCGTGCAAAATCCGGCAAAACACCACTTTCGCCACCATCCACGTACAAGGTCAAAGCGGCGGGGGATGAAGTTGATGCCCGCTACGAGTGGGTGGAGTTGGGTAAAGAAGAAAGAATCGGGTTGGGGCTGAGCAACGAGTTTGCTGAAAAAAGCCCTCCAAAAAAGTCCAGTCTGGGGGGCGACCCTATTTGGCTCTACCCCGAGTTGAAAAAGACACGAAACAAGACTTATCTACACGTCAGCCCCGCTGGTGGTGATCACCCTGGTAAAATGGTGACCTACATATTTTACAGCAGAGTCTATTCCAAGATTGCAACAACAAAGGAAGATTCGGACAAGGATGTCGAATACTTTTTGTTGACACGCGTTTCGACAGCGGACAACGTCCGCGTCATCGGAGATGTCCGCATTTCGGCCAGATCTGAGCAGGACAAAGAGACCAAACCCGCTGTCGGATTCACTTTTGAAACGCCCACCGGGTCGAAAATGTTTCGCGATCTGACCGAGCGAAACAAGCCGACTGATGGCAATGTTCGCAGTCTTGCAGTCATTATGGACGACAAAATCGTTTCTGCGCCAATGCTGAGTACTGTCCTTAACGGCTCAGGAATCATCAGCGGTGGCAGCTTCACCCAAAAAGCCGTCAACCAACTCGTCAACATCCTGCGGTCGGGCAACTTGAATGCGGAACTCAAGCCCGACCCGGTCAGTGAGAACACCGTCGGGGCGACTCTCGGTGAATCGACCATCCGCAAGGGACTGATCTCGGTCTTCGCATCGTTCGCCGCTGTACTAATATTCATGGTCTACTACTACCGCTTCGCCGGCCTCGTGGCGTGCGTGGC
>JANXWE010000227.1 GCA_025351325.1 Fimbriiglobus sp. | reverse complement strand
AATGCGGAGTGCGGAATCGAGGAAGGTGATACCTTCGACGATTCCGCACTCCGCATTCGGCGTTGAGTCGATACACTTTCTCCAATCGCTTTTCCCACCCGCTTCCGAGGTTCTGATCGTGAGTTCCGGCCGCTATCTCTTCACCAGTGAATCGGTTTCCATGGGCCACCCGGATAAAGTGGCCGACCAAATCAGCGATGCGATTCTTGACTTCTGCTTGAAGCACGATCCCCTCAGCCGCGTGGCCTGCGAAACCCTCGTGACCACCGACCACTGCACCGTGGCCGGCGAAATCACTACGGATGCCCCGCTGACGCGTGAAGCCGTCGACAAAATCGTCCGTGAAGCGATCGCCGAAATCGGCTACACCGACGACAAAATCGGCTTCGCCGCCTCGACTTGCCAGATCAACAATGTCATTCACGCCCAGTCCCTTCACATCAGCCAAGGCGTGGATACCGGTGGCGCCGGTGATCAGGGGATGATGTTCGGCTTCGCCTGCGACGAAACGAAAAGCTTGATGCCACTACCGATCCACCTGTCGCACCGGTTGGTCGAGCATCACGCCGAGCTACGCCGTAGTAAAAAGCTGGGTTGGCTCCGGCCCGACGCGAAGAGCCAAGTGACCGTGGAATACGACGCCGACGGTACCCCGCACCGCATCCACACGGTGGTGCTGAGTACCCAGCACGACGAAACGGTCATGACGCGCGGTGGCGGTAAAGATGGCAAAGATTATTTCACCGATGCCGCCCGGCAGATGGTGATCGATCAAATTTTGCTGCCCGTGTTGAAGAAGGAGCGGGCCGATTTGATCCGTGGCAACATGGTGATGATCCGCCCCGGCGAAGGGGACACCGAACTGGCCGACGGCGACATCGCGTGCCACATCAACCCGACCGGCTGCTTCCTCGAAGGTGGCCCGCACGGCGATTGCGGACTCACCGGACGGAAAATCATCGTCGATACCTACGGCGGTCGCGGGCGCCACGGCGGCGGGGCGTTCAGCGGCAAAGACCCGACCAAAGTGGACCGCAGTGCGGCCTACTTGTGCCGGTACATCGCCAAGAATATCGTCGCCGCGAAGTTGGCCAAGCGATGCGAGGTTCAACTAAGCTATGCCATTGGTTACCCGGACCCGCTGAACGTTTGGGTGAACACCGAAGGCACCGTCGCAACCGGCGTCACCGAAGAGAAGTTGATCGAATTGATCCGGGCCAACTTCGTGTTGACGCCAAAAGGGATCATCGACGGGTTGAACCTCCGGCGGCCGATCTACCGGGAAACGGCTCGCCATGGCCACTTCGGCCGCGACAACGCCGATTTCACGTGGGAAAAAACCGACAAAGCGGCAGCGCTGAGAGCCGCAGCGGGACTTTGACAATCGACTATGAGATTTCCGGAGGAGCCGATGCGTCGTTTCGCAATCTTGTTGGTGGCCGCAGTTTGGTGTGCCCAGGCATTCGCCCAGAATAAATTGCCGGCGAAACCGGACACCACGGCGGAGGTGTTCAAGACAACGACTCCGCTGCCGACGTTCAAAATCACCGTCGATGAAGCCAACTTGAAGATGTTGGTCGGCGAGCCGAAAAAGTACGTCCGCAGTACTGTTGTCGTCGGCGACAAGACGTACAAGGAGGTGGCACTCCACTTGAAAGGGGCTGCGGGTTCGTTCCGCAATTGGGACGACAAGCCGGCACTGACGCTGAACTTCGACAAGTTCGTCAAAGATCAAACCTACATGGGGTTGGATAAACTCCATCTCAATAACTCCGTCCAAGATCCTAGTTATCTGAACGAAATTGCCTGCTCGGAACTTGCGAAGGCGATGGGGTTGCCGACGGCCCGGGCAACCCATGCCGTGGTCGAACTCAACGGACGTAAAGTCGGGCTGTACGTTCTCAAGGAGGGTTACAACAAACATTTCGTGGATCGCAATTTTCCGGACGGGCCGAAGGGGAACTTGTACGACGGTGGATTCCTCCAGGACATCGACCAAAAATTGAAGCTCGATCAGGGCACTGCCAACGATTGCAAGGATCTAAAAGCACTCACGGCCACCTGCCAAATTGGCGACCCGGTGAAACGATACGAAGCGGTCGAAAAGTTAGTGAACGTCGATTTGTTTGCCAAGAATGCTGCATTGCAATTCTTGGCAAACGACTGGGATGGCTACGTGCGGAACCGCAACAATTTCCGAGTCTATTTCAACTCGAAGGATGGCAAAGCGGTCTTCATTCCCCATGGGATGGATCAAATGTTCGGGGATCCGAACGAAGCCATTTGGCACGACGCCGGCTCAATGGTCGCCAAAGCGATTCTCGAAAGCGATGTGGGCAAGAAGAAGGCCATTGCGGCCTACAAAGAGTTGATGGACAAGCACTTCACGCCCCAATTCCTCAAGCACCTCGACGAATGGATCGTCCACACCCGCGACGGTTTGGCGGCGATCAATCAAGATTGGGCCAAATCATTCGAGGCCGACGCCAAGGCCAACAAAGAGCGCATGACGC
>JANXWE010000092.1 GCA_025351325.1 Fimbriiglobus sp. | reverse complement strand
CGGCCGGTGTACGGGCTGCAATTTCACCCCGAGGTGAGCCACACTCCGCAGGGCGGGGTGATCCTCAAGAACTTTCTTTTGAACATCTGCGGCTGCACCGGCGACTGGAAAATGAGTGCGTTCGTGGATCGCACCGTTGCGGCCATCCGCGAGCAGGTCGGCGACAAGCGGGTCATCTGTGGCCTGTCCGGCGGCGTCGATTCCTCCGTCTGCGCGGCCCTGTTGTTGAAGGCCATCGGCCCGCAAGTGGCGTGCATCTATGTCGACAACGGACTGATGCGGACGGGCGAAACCGAACTCGTCCGGACGGCGTTCCGCGATTGGTACCAAGCCGACTTGCATGTCGTCGATGCTGGGGCACGCTTCCTGAGTGCGCTCGCGGGCGTCTCCGATCCGCAAGAGAAGCGCAAGATCATCGGTAAAGAATTCATCGACGTGTTCAAACACGAAGCCCGGTCGATTCCCGATGCCCTGTTCCTGGCCCAGGGCACGTTGTACCCAGACGTCATCGAAAGTGGGGGCTGTGTCGATGGCCCCGCCGCGACGATCAAACTGCACCACAACGTCGGCGGCCTCCCGAAAGAACTCGGGTTCAAGCTGATCGAACCGCTCCGGGATCTGTTTAAAGATGAAGTCCGCCAACTCGGGTTGGAACTCGGCTTGCCGGAAGAAATCGTCTGGCGGCACCCGTTCCCCGGCCCCGGCTTGGCCGTGCGCTGCTTGGGCGACATCACCGAAGATAAGCTGGTCGTGCTCCGGAAGTGCGACGCGATCTTCCTCGAAGAATTGCATCGCAGCGGCTGGTACCGGAAAACGTCGCAGGCCTTCGCCGTGCTGTTGCCGGTGCGGTCGGTGGGGGTCATGGGGGATGGCCGCACGTACGATAATGTGGTGGCGATTCGCTGCGTGCAGACCGACGACTTCATGACGGCCGATTGGAGCCACCTGCCACACGATTTGCTTGCCCGCGTCAGCACGGCGATCATCAACCGGGTGAAAGGGGTCAACCGCGTCGTCTACGATATCAGCAGCAAACCGCCGGCAACCATCGAGTGGGAATAATTGGGAAGTGCGGAGTTCGGAATGCGGAATTCGGAATGAAATCAAATGATGCGTGCGGATCTTTGTTCGTCCGACGACTATGACACGATGGATGCTGTGCAGGCCGCCCTCGGGGAACTCGGATTCGTCGCGGACGACACCTGGCACGACAGTTCATTCGGCGTCGGCCTGACACGATTTCGACGTGGGGCTTCGGAACTCACGATTTACCGCGATGCGTGGAATGTCGATGTGGCCGGGGATGATGGACTGGTCAACGAACTGTTGCTGAGCTTGCAAGACCGCTAGATTTTTTCACACTCACTTGGGAGACGAACGACATGACGAACCAAACAGTGATCTGCGGACTGGCCCTGATCGTGATCGGGATTTACGGGTATTTGAATGGCCAACTGAGCGCGGACGAAGATTACGCCAAGCAAGTCGAGGCGCAGAAGCTCGACTCGACAATCGAACCGAAGATGAAGGACATGAAGACGGCACTGATCCCGGCCGTGTTCGGTGGGCTCCTGATCGTGTGCGCCGTCGTCGTGATCGCGAAGCCGACGCTGCGAAAGCACGTCATGCACGTCGCGGCGATGATCGGGGTGCTCGGAGTCATCGGCGGATTCGTGCCGATCATCCGCAGTGGGGACTTCGACTTCGGTAAAGCCGCGGTTCGCAACGGCGTACTGATGTCCATCGTTTGCGCGGTCTTCATCTACTTGTGCGTGCAATCGTTCATCGAAGCGAGGAAAGCACGGGACACATCCGCCGCAGTTTAGCAGTTTTCTCACACTTTCAACATGCCGACGCTCTTCGCGTAATCGAAGATGCCGCCGGCTTCGAGGATCGGAGTGATTTCGCCGAGGGGCTTCAGCTTCCAGGCATCCCCCGTCGTTTTGTTAATCAAATCGCCGGTGGTGAGGTCGATCCGCAGCACATCTCCCGTACAAATCGTGTCGATCAAGCGATTTTCACTCTCGATCGGCGTGAGATATCCGCCGTTGATGGCGTTTCTGTAGAAGATGCGCGCGTAGAACTCGGCGATCACCGCCAAGATTCCCGCCGCGGCCAGCGCAATCGGAGCGTGTTCGCGGCTACTTCCGCAGCCGAAGTTCTTGCCACCGAGGATGATCTTGTACGGCGAGACGAACTCATCCGTGGCATTGTGGAACGGGACATGTCCTTTCGGTAACCCGGCCCCTTCGGACGGCACCCCACTGAGCGCGAACTTGCCGAACATCCGGTATTCGGCCGGAATCGACGGGTTGTAAGTCAGAAACTGCGCGGGGATGATTTGATCGGTATCGATGTTATCGCCC
>JANXWE010000221.1 GCA_025351325.1 Fimbriiglobus sp. | reverse complement strand
AGCCGGGCGATCTCGGTATCGAGGATCGCTTTCCACTCGGCGGAATCGAGTGGATGGGTTGATTCGGGTGCGGCCCGTTCGAGGGTCGCATCGGTCGCGAACGCAACGCGTTTCTTCAAGCGGAGGCAGACGCGCCGGGCGACGGCGTGCAGCCAGCCGGCGAGCGGGGCCTGGGGTCGCACGCTGCCGGCCTTCTTGGCGAGGATCAAGAACGTCGCCTGGAAGGCGTCCTCGGACGCGTGGTGGTCGCGCAGGATTCTCCGGCAGGTGCCGAGCACCAAGCCGCCGTGACGCCAGACGATCAATTCGAACGCGGCCGCGTCCGAGTTCCGGAGGTAGCGGGCGATCAACTCGGCGTCGCTCGGGGCGTTCTCGGCCGACGCCGATGGGCGGCGATTCACCCGTGCCAGTAGTGACCAAACCGCCCGGCTACTCATCAACACGCTCCGAAAGAGTACTACCTGAATAGAGACCTTGAGTGCGTGGGCGATTCACTCTTTTTTCGGCGTGCCAGCCGAAGAGGATGTCTTTCGGACAATCTGTTCCACCGCTTCAAGCGAATGGAGTCATCAGTATGGGTTGTCGTCGGGCCGATCGCAAATCCGATAACCCTGGCGTTCCCTGATTGACCCTGGGGGAACCCGACTGCATAATACCGCCGAAGGGCGGGAGCCGACGGTTTGCAGAGTGGTGAAAGCGGAATGAGATGTGCAGTCTGGAAGAGGGTTGGCCCTCTCATCCATTCCCAACTCCGAATTCCGCACTCCGAATTCTGCACTCCGAACTCTCCCCCCGGCGTCCCGTCGCCTGAAATCCTCAATCCGAGTGTTTCCGTCGCCCGGCACAAACCGCGGAGGTTGCGTTGCTGACCACGTCGAGCGTTCCGGGCAAGCTGAGTATTTTCAGCGGCCGCGCGAACAAACCGTTGGCCGAGAACATCGCCCGGCATTTGGGTGTCCCCCTCGGGAATATCAATTTGGGGAATTTCCCCGACGGCGAAACCACGGTTCGGATCGACGAGGACGTGCGTGGCCGCGACGTGTTCATCGTCCAGCCGACTTGCCCGCCGGTGAACGAGAATCTGATGGAACTGCTCATCATTCTCGATGCGTTCAAACGGGCCAGTCCGTCGCGTGTCACGGTGGTGATCCCCTATTTTGGTTACGCCCGGCAAGATCGCAAAGATGCCGGGCGGGTGCCCATCAGCGCGAAGTTGGTGGCTGACTTGCTCACCGCCGCGGGCACGAACCGGGTACTTTGTCTCGACCTGCACGCCGCACAGATTCAAGGTTTCTTCAACATCCCGGTCGATCACTTGTACGCCCTCAAAGAGATCACGGCACACGTGAGATCGTTGAACATCCCGGTCAGCGAATTGGTGGTCCTCAGCACCGACGAAGGCAACGTGAAGAAGGCACTGAAGTACCAACAGCGGCTCGGTGGGCAAATTGCAGTGGTGGATAAACGCCGGGCCAGCGCCGAGGAGACGCGGGCCGAGCATTTGATCGGCGCGTCGGTCGAAGGGAAAACGGTGGTGATATTCGACGACATGATTTCGACCGGGTCGAGTATGTCGGGGGCGATTAAGGTCGCCAAGGCGCACGGGGCGAAGCGCGTGTTCGTCTGTGCGACCCACGGGTTGCTCGTCGGGAAAGCCCTCGAGCACCTGAAAGATCCGATGATCGAATCGGTGGCCTTCACCGACAGCGTGCCGCTGACCAAAGAGAAACTCGACCGCCTGCCGAATGTGAAAGTGATCACCGTGGCCCCGCTACTGGCCAACGCCATCCGGCGGATTCACGAAGATCAGTCGATCAGCGATCTTTTCAAAGACGAACCCCCCACGGGTTGAGGAGCCGCATGTTCCGTTCGGTCTGCCCGATGTGCCAGGAGCCGAGTTCCTTCGACGACACCCGCGCCGGGCGCGAGGTCGAGTGCCCGCGCTGTCGGTCCGCATTCGTGGCCACGCCCGGCCGGGACGAAGCGGACGAAAAACCGTACCGCCCCCAGCAATCCGATGGCAGCGCCTACGCCAGGTTTTCGTTCTTGTTGGCGCTGGTGGCTCTGCCGACGGGGTTCTGCGGCATCGGGGTCGTGTTCGCACTGGGTGGGTTACTCGTCGGGTACGTCGGATTGCAATCGAGGCTCCGACTCCTCGCTATTATCGGCATGGTGTTGAACCTTGCGGCAATCATCTTGTCCGTCGGATTGATCGCGGTGTTCCTGATCATGCAATCGTCGATGGATCACGATGTGCCACCCGCTGCGGATGGCACCCAGGCCCCGTTTGTGAACGCGAAGAAGTGAACCGAATCCGGGGGTTGTTGTGTCAACAATTGTCTGCCCACATTGTGCGACCAAGCTGGAACTCGACGACGACATGCTCGGCGCCGACGTGCAGTGTGGGGGTTGCCAGGAAATCTTCAAAGCCGAACGGGATCCTGAACCCGGGAGCCGGCCCGAAGCGGAACGGAAGCCGCGCAAATCGAAACGTCGGGTCAGGGACGATGAGGATGACGACGAGGATGACGATGATGACCAAGAAGAACGTCCGAAACGGAAGCGCAAAACGCGATACGGCTACGATGTCGTCGATTACGGGAGTCGGCGGTCGCGTCGCAGAATCCGCGACGAAGGAACTCAAACGCTTGGGGTGGCGTCGCTCGTGCTCGGCATCATCGGGATTCCGATGGGCTTTTGCTGCGGACTCTTCGGCATTATCTTTCCGATTCTCGCCATCATTTTCGGTTACTTTTCGATCAAGACGCCCGGCAAAGCTCTGGGCATGTCGGGCCTGATTTTGGGTGTGATTGGGTTGATTGTGGCCGTGGTCATGGTGGCCATCGGCATCGGCAACATCGTCATGAATGGCGGGGGCAACAACGGCGGAAACGGCAACGGTAACAACGGCTTCAACAATCGAAACCGTTGACGGACAGGTCGGTTCAATGGCCTCGTTTCGGCCGACCACGCAGTGCGCGGACGCACTCCGGGAACAGTAGCTCTTGGCGGAACCCGCCGACGGCATCGAAGGGCAACTCGCGTGGTTCGCCGACAATTTCTAGTCCGGAAATCGTTTTCGCTTCGTCGATCAGTGGGGCGCTCACCCAGAGGTCGGCCACTTCCAGGGTGTTCGGGATCACCGCGAAACGGATCCGGTCGAAGATCGGATTCCAGCAACTGTCGACGCAGGCTTCGATGCACTCGCGGTCGGTGCCGAAGCTGAACGGGAGTTTGCTCCGCCACAAGAAGCGGGCCGTGAGGTTGTTCATTTCGAACGGCACGTTCCAGATCGATTTGAGCGCCCGCGCGGTGGTGAGGTCGGCGATGCCGATGCCCGTGCCGTTGCCGTCGCTGTCGGGAGAAATGTCGAGGCAGCCGATCCGCGTGATCTGAGGTCTGTTCGTTTCCAAGTGCGGGTGCCCTTCGATCAACAAGCGGCCGACGACGTTGGGATCGATCCCGGCACCGCTGTAGTTCTTGCCGCATTCACCGATGATGAGCACGTCGAGTTGGTCGAACGGAATGCGCCCGAGCAGACCGAACGCTTCTTGGAGCAACTGGGGTTCCCGTGTGAACAAGTCGTCGCGATCCACCACTTCGAGTTTGGCCGTCTGCTCGCGGGCGTTCTCGAGAATGCCCAGGCCGCCGAGGAACTTGGTGTTCGCCAGCAGCGTCTTGGCCGTTTCCGGCATCATGTCGCGCAGGCCACGGATACCCCAGCGGTGGTGCTGATCGGCCCCGTGGCGCTTGCCCAGCCCGATGACGAGCATTTTTAGAATGCCACTCTCGAAATCGCCGCGGAAGTCGGTGTGCGGCTTGATCCGCGACACCGTGACCAAGCCATCGGCCGCGAGCGCATTGCGGTCGTGCCAGACGGGTTCACCCCAACTGTTGGTGCCGACCTGCACGGCGTCCATCTCGGTCTTCACGGGCACGCCGAGGTGGGCTTCGTCGATCCGGTAGTGGGCGAGCAAATTCCGCTGGCCTTCGGGCGAGGCGCCGCCGTGCGACCCCATGGCGGCGACCACGAACGGCTTGGCGCCCAGTTCCAAGAGCGCATCGACGGTGGCCTTGGCGAGCATGCCGTGGTTCTTGATGCCGCGACTACCGCAACCGACGGCGATGGTCATGCCGGGTCGGATTCGCGCGGCGAGCTTCGATTCTTTCCAGGCGCGCCGGCACTCCGCATAGACATCGGCCACGAACGGTTGGGGGGCGATTTGACGAATCTGTTGGACGAGGGGAATCTTCATGGCAGGCTCGGAGAGAATCAGTTGCAATTGTTTTATCGGTGCAGGTGGAGTTGTGGGGCGAGTTCTCGGGTGAATCGGGTCGCACCGTCTTGGGTCAAGTGGAAGCCATCGGGGAGGGACGAATCGTCGGCCCAGGTTCGCCCATCGATCAGCGGGAGGCTCCATTCGGTTTGCAACCGGCTGCGATACTCGTCGGTCAGGCGAATCGATTCGGGTGTCATCAACGTGCGAAACCGGGTCGATTCGGGTAGCGCGATCAAGGTCAAGTCGATCCCCAGTTCCCGGCAGCGTGCGATGCAATCCCGCAACGCCCGGTCGGCCAGGGGAGCGATCTCGAAGCTTTGAAACAACGGTGCGTAGAAGCCGGCCACGTGGGGCCAGCCACGCTCCACTTGCTCGGCGGTGTAAGTCTTGCGACCGGGGAGCCAGCCCCAGCGGTCGAGGGTCGACCAAGCGCCGTCGGTGCGTTCGCTCCAGGGCAATAGCTGCGGGCAGAATTGCTCTAGCAACGACCGCCGGTTGTACCACGCGGGTAATAACCGATTCGTGTGCATCTGCGCTCGGGTGGCGGCGGGGTCGGTGAAGTAATCGCGGACGACGGGGTCGTCGGTGCTGCGCAATCGCTCCGGGATGATGCGGCGATCTTCACGGTAGAGTCCGTCGCCCCGGAGCAACGCGGGCCAAAATTCGAACAGGATCGCATCCGGGTGCACGCCGTCGTTGAGCAACCGTTCGAGGGTCATCCGTTGAAAGACCGGCCCCGCGCCCGCCATCGACATGTTGAAGAGCAAGGGGGCATGGTCCGGGTCATCCACCAAGTCTTCGTACACGTCCGGGCGGATGCCCATGGCCGTGCGCGAACTGCCGAGCACCACCGTGAGTTTGCGATTGGGAAATTGCGCCTGCCGTTCGCGGAGGGACTGCAATCGCAGTCCATATTCCGGGTCACGCAGCCGCACCGGCCCCACTTCGAGGATCGTCGCCAAGGCGATGTTCATGGCAATCAGTGCGACCAGAAAGCCACCGAGAGCACGGATACTTCTTCGGCGTTTCGATGGTGGTGGAACAGCCGGGGCCACCGCGACGGCAACGACGATCTCGACGGATCGTACCCGAACTGCCTCGATAGTTTCGACGGTCATCGATTCACCGACTTCGGCAATTCCGTCTGCAAACGTTCGGTGAAACGAGTCGCTCCACTCGGTGTCACATGGTGCCCGTCGACGAACTCCGCATCCGACAACCAGTCGCGGCAGTTCAGCCACGGCACGCCGGATTCCTTCGACAGTGTTTCGCAGAACGCTCGAATTCGAGCGTTGCCAGCAGTGCCGAACCAACTCTGAAATTCTGTCGCTTCCGGAGCGAGGAACAGAATCGGCTGGATCTGGTTCGCTTGGGCGAGTGTCACCATCTGCCGCAGGGCGACGGTGGCGGGGCCACCGGGGCGATAATCTGCGAAGGCAGGCTGGTACTCCGCTTTCGCGTTGGCCAGCAGTTCCAACCGCAGCGTGGGGTTCGCATCGATACTAGCCACGAAACCGAAGCCATCGCTGGTGCGGTTCCGCCGGATCGCTTGTGAGCCGGGGAGCAAATCGGGAGCGAATTCGTTGAGCAGCGCCAGTCGGTAGTGGGACGACGCTTGAAACCACGGACAGCGGTTGGCGGAGATCGCGTCCGGGCCGCAACCGAGAGTTTGAAGCCGCTCGGACTCGCCGGGTCGGAGCCGGTGTGGATGGAGCCAGCGCAGTTCGAATGGTTCCGCCAGATCCGCGAGCAGCGCCGGATGGATTTCGATCGCCAGGAGATCCGCCCGCAGGCCGGCATCGAGCAACCGCTGCAAATAAAGCAGTTGCGTGATCGGCCCGCAACTTGAACAGCCGAAGTTGAAGGCGCGGTACGCGGGTTCGAGCCGCCGGGCATCGACCAACAGTTGCGTGCGGGAACTTCCGATCACGAGCAGCCGTGGCCGGGCCGGGTCGATCGTCTCGCACCAAAATTCCGGATGCTTCTGAAGTCGGCCCAACTTCTCGGTGTAGATCGGATCCCGAATCGGCAGCGTGTCCGATTCAATGGAACTCGACAGCGCGATTTGCAACGCGCAAAACGAGACAATTCCCGCGACGACGGCAGTGCGGGGCCGGCTCATGGCTTGCCCCCTTGGGCACCGCTGAAGTTCGGACGGATCACTTCCTCTGTCAAGCGGCGGGTGAACCGCTCGGCTCCGTGGCGGAACATGTGGTGGCCGTCGTAACAGTCGTCTTCCGTTAGCCAATGTCGAGCATCAATGAGGTTCGATCCGTGAGCGTGGGCGGTTCGTTCCAACAGTGCGGCGATGCGATTCGACAACCCGGGCGGGTACAATTCTTGGAACGACGGCGCTTCCGGCATGATGATGATTCGGGTACGGATGCCCCGCGCCCGGGCGAGTTCCAGCAGCTCCTCCAAGGCGAGTAATGGCCGACCCTCCGGCGTCATCTGGGCCAACGTGCCCCGGTATTCCGCTTCGGCGTTGGCCGTGCGTTCGAGTCGTTCTTCGGTGGTGGCCACTGGACGCGGGGGCGTCGCCCAACCGTGGCCGTCGGTGTTGCGGCTCCAATCCCAGCGGAGTTGCCAAGGAATCCAGCTCGGGAAATAACGACTGACAATTTGGAAGCGCAAGGCCGACAAGGGTGAGTACACCGACTCCCGCCAAGCCGAGTGCACTTTGTGCCTCGGGAAGCCGAACCGCGTGACGAGGTCGACCTCCGATTCCGAGAGCCGTTCCCCCGTGAAGAACGATTGCTCGATTGGCCCCTCGGCGCCGTCGGTGAGTGCCGAGGGGAGCACTTCGACGATCAACAGATCGGGGACGATCCCGGCATCCAACAGACGGTGCAAGTAGACCAAGTGCGTGATCGGCCCGCTACTCGGGGTTCCGAAATTGAAGGCACGAACTTTGGGGAACTCATCCTCGACTTGCCCGGCGTGGAAGCCCAACAATGTCCGAGAGGTTCCGAGCATCAGCACCAGCGGTCGGTCGGCGGAGCGGGTCGACAGTTTGGCGTATTTGTCCCCGAACGGTGGGTCTTTGCGTTTCGGACTCTGCTCGGCATAGAAGCCGAAACCGAGTTGCAGTGCGAACACCGTAAACACGCCGTAGAGGATCGCGAACCGACTTCGGGACGCCCGTGTCGAGCGAACCGCGGAAATCGGGTACCCTTTCGCAAGAGTGGTGTGTCGGCGCAGTGCCGGTGCGAGAACGTCCACGCGGCCCCCGCTTAGAAAGTGAAGTAAATGAACGTCTTGCCCGAGAGTGGGGCCAGCAGCATGGCCAGTGTCACGCATGTCGCGTAGCCCAGGCCCATCGCCATCGGGGGTGCCTTCGCCCAGATCCGTTGCCAGATACCCTGCTGGACGAGCGCATGGCACGCCAGCACGAACAGGGCGGTGTACCAGAGACTGCGGTTGTTCAAGTCGAGCGGTTTACCACTGCTGTGGACGAACATCCGATCCAACACCCGCCAGGCTCCGGCGATATCCGGGCGGAAGAAGATCCAAGCGAAGCTGATCGTGGCAAAAGTCACCGACATTCGCAGCATGGTTCCCAGCGTCGATTCCAACGCCGCAGTCAGCTTCGGTTTGAACTGGCACCAAGCTTGGAATTGGCGATGGCCGATCAACAGCGCCCCATGCAAGGCGCCCCAGATCACATAGCTCCAACTCGCCCCGTGCCAGAGGCCACCGAGTGCCATCGTCAGCATCAGGTTTCGGTTAGTGGCCCAGCCGGAACCGCGATTGCCACCGAGCGGAATGTAGACGTAGTCGCGCAACCAGGAACTGAGGCTGATGTGCCAACGCTTCCAGAATTCGCCGACGTTCGTCGACAGATACGGCATGTCGAAGTTCTTGTTCAACCGAAAACCAAGTAGGTGTGCCAGTCCAATGGCCATGTCCGAGTAGCCGGAGAAATCGGCGTAGATTCTCAGAGAATAGGCCATCACAGCGAGCCAGATTGATGCGGTGCTGTAGTCGCCGGGGTTCTGCAACGGCCCGTCGCTGAAGGTCGCCATCCGGTCGGCAATCGCGAGTTTTTTGAAGACGCCCATTAAGAAAAATTGCACGCCGACTTGCACCCGCACCCAGTTCCAGCGTTTGACGCGCCGCGTCTGCTTCAAGAAGTCGCCGGCGCGGACGATCGGCCCGGCCACCAAATGCGGGAAAAAGAGGATGAACAACAGGAAGTGCGGCAGGCTCGTTTCCGCTTTTGTTTTCCGCCGATAGACATCGACGGCGTAGCTGATGGCCTCGAAGGTGTAGAACGAAATTCCGAACGGAATCAGGATGTTCAAAGTGTCGAACGAACCCGGCACGCCGGCGGACTCGAAGAGACTGTTCAGCGAGCCGAGGAAGAAATTCTTGTACTTGAAGTAGGCCAGGATGCCGAGGTTCATGCCGATGCTGGCGAACAGTAAGAGCCGCCGCCCCCGTGAGTTTGTGGTGCGATCCATCCACCGGGCCAAGGTGTAATCGACGAGGGTGGTGCCCGCGACCAAGAACGCCAGTTCGGCACTCCACGCCGCGTAAAAATGGAAACTGGCAAGCACCAACCACCAGACGCGCAGGTTATTGCGGCGACGGGGAATGGCCCAATACACCCCGGCGACGATGGCGAAGAAGATCAGGAACAGCTGCGTTTGGAAGAACGGTTCCGGCAGCAGCTCGTGGAGCCGGCGGAAATACGCGAAGTCCGATTCGCCCGTTGCGAACACCATGAAAGTGCGTCCGTGCTGCTGAAGTCGGTGATCCGTCACCGAGGGGAAAAAGATATTACCGCGCTTCAAAAATCGGCGTCAACCCGAAGGGGGAGAAGTCAAGCGGCGTGGCGGTCGGTGAGAAATGGAGGTTGGTGGTCACTCCTTTCTGTACCGAACCTTCAGCCACCGCGCCATTCCACTTCGATCCGAACCGGTGAAATATCCGGGCTAGAGCTATGCTCATCGACCACCGCGGCAGCGAGTTGCCCGCTGCGGACGGCACCTTCCATCGTCGCGGGCCAACCGGTTTGGGTGTAGTCACCGGCCAACACGAACCCTGCCAGGGGCGTGCGTTGCGTCGGGCGAAGCTCATCGATTCCGGGCACGACACTGAACGTCGCGGTCTGTTCCGTCACCACTTTCACTTGCAGTACTTTCGCGTCGTTCATGGCCGGGTAGAGTCGTTTCAATTCGTCGACGATGCGGGTTTGAATCTCCTCGCGGCCGAGGACCTTCAACTCCCGCGACGCGCTGACGACCACTTGCAAGTAGTGCCGGCCGGGGGCCACTTCGCCGCGCGTGAACACCCACTGCCCGAGACTATCGACGAGTACGGCGTGCGGGTGGTTCAGAATCTCGCGGTCGAGCCAGAGGTGGACGCTGGTAATCGGCGACGGCGTGAACCGGCCGATGCGAGCAAAGAATGGCTGCGTGCGGATCGCCTCGGGCAGCAGATCGAGCACGCGTTCGAACGGCACGGCCAAGACGACCGAATCGGCGGTCAGCACTTCGCCGTCGCGGAGGGAGACCCCGCCGGGCCGGACTTCGCGGACGCCGCTGCCGAGCCGGGTGACCACCCCATGTGTCCGCATCCAACTGCGCAGTTCGTCGCCGTAGAGTCGGCCCAGTGGCACCGACGGAACGTGAACGGTGTGACCGTCGCGGGTTCGCATGAAGCCGTCGACGAAAACTTTGCGAGCGTACTTCAGGCCGACATTCGCCACCGTCTCGTTGAGGGCCGAAACGAGCACCACGCTCCAAAAGCGGTCGATGGAACGGCGTGTCTGCATGTGCGTCAGCAACCACGCTTCCAGCGGCGGATCGGCCTCGGGCGACTCCATCACCATCCGAACCATGGCGTAGGCGATGCGGAGCTTCTCGGTGGCGGTGAGGTAGTGCGCACCCAGCAGGGCCCGGCCGAGGTGGAACGGTGCCGGCCACGGGTCGGCGGCGAAGATACTTTCGCGGCCGTCGGGGGTGCGGAACCAGAGTCGCTTCTGCGGCTCCAGCAGCCCGCGCACGCCGAGTGTTTCGCACAAGCCATGGAACGCGGTGCAGCAGCCCATGCTGACGTGCTGGCAGGCGTCAACGAGTTCGCCACTGACGGGATCGGTGAAGCTCGACGCGCGGCCCCCGAGTCGCGGGCGAGATTCCAGCAGCGTGACCGCGTGGCCGCGCCCGGCCAAAGCGACCGTCGCCGCGAGTCCTGCTAAACCGCCGCCCACCACGATCACGCTCGCCATCGGTTCGCCCACGCCCCGGTCGCCAATTTGAGTTTTTGCACCCGGCTCAGACTCACCCGGCAATCCAAGACACCGGTGCCCGCTTCGGCGATCCGTTCGAGCAATTGCGAGTAAGCCCGGCTCATGAAGCGGAACACGGCCGCGCCTTCCGGGGTCAACAGTTCACCGAGAACCGCACTCGATTGATAGTAGCCTCGGACGCGATCAATTTGGAAGTAGAGCAGTTGTTGCATCGCCTCGTCGTGCTTGGCATCGTGCCAAGTTCTCGGATCGATGGTAAATTTTTCCAGCTCGTCCGCGGGGAGGTAGACGCGGCCGCGCTTCCGATCTTCGGCCAAGTCGCGCAGGATGTTCGTCAGCTGGAAGGCGTGCCCCGCTTCCACCGACAACCGCTCGGCCGTGGCCGCGTCCGCACCGGGCTTCAGGCCCCAGATGCGCACGCACGCCAAGCCGACGACCCCGGCCACGCGGTAGCAGTATGTTTTCAACTCGTCGAAGGTTTTGATTTCCACCGGCCGCATGTCGCCTTCGACGCCGGTGATGACCTCGTGCAGATATTCCGGCGGGATGCCGAACCGGGTGACGGTGTCGTGCAGGGCGGCGTGGCAGCGGTGGGTGTAGCGGCCGCGCAGGGCGCCGTCCAACTGCGCGCGCCAGCGCGGCAAAGTCAGGCGCGGGCGGGCGTCGTCGGCGAGGTCATCGGTCTCGCGCGAAAAGGCGTACAGGGCGTGCATCCCCGCTTCCCGGTCGGGGGGCAGCAGCCGAAAGGCGAAGCGGAACGAGCTGCGGGACCGGGCCGTGCAGCGGCGGCAGTAGGCGAACGAGCCGGGGAGGTTCACTGGCCGAACGCCACCCGCACCGGCTGGCCGACGCGGAGGGGCGGCTTTCCGGCGGGCGTCGGATCGAGGACTTCGATCACGCATTCCAGCACCTGGGTCGGATTCACCGCGAGCACCGCACCGCCGCCGCGTTTGGGTAAGAAAATCTTGTCGATGAGGATGACTTTACCCTCGTAAGTTTGGCTGAAATTATGGGAATCGCAAATGGTGACCTTCTGGCCGAGTCGGTCGTTGATCTTGTGGGCGAACTCGGCTTCGATCTCGGCCCGGACGATGCGGGCGCCCGTGGGGACGATGTACAGCGCCGGTTCGCGGGTGGCGGGGCCGAAGGTCATCCCCGGCTGGGCCGTCAACCGTTCGACGATCCCGGCAGTACGAGCCTTGATCTTGGTCAGTTCGATGAAGGACTTGGCTTCGGCGACGGCCGCGGTGAACCCTTTGATCTTGGCGGCCGCGAGTTGAACATCAATGTCGACCGGTTTGGCCATGAGTCGCTTGAGGTCGATCTTTTCTTTGGCCACAGCGAATTCCAGCGATTTCGTGACCGCCTCGGCCTTGAGAAGATCGAGGTTGAGGCGGCGTTGGAGATCCTTCAAAGCGGGGGTAGACGACTTGTCGGCTTCCACCAATTTCTCGAAGCTTTCCCGGCCTCGTATCGCGGCTTCGGCAGCGAATTGCAAGTCGCTTTCGGCTTTTTTGACCGCGAGCTTTTGAAGTTCGATCAAGTCGGGCAGGTCATCTTTTTGGGCCTTGGCTTTGTCGGCCTCCGATTGCGCCGCGAGGAGGGCGGCTTCGGCTTGGTCGAGCTTCGAGCGGAAGGCCGAGTCATCGAACGAGATCAGTGGATCGCCGATGGCCACTTTTTGACCTGCTTGAACAGACACGGTCACCACCGTCGCCCCCGAAAGCCCAGGCAGAGCCGGGGCATCGACGCGGGCAATCCCGAGCGGCACGTCGACCGTGCCGAGCACCGTCAACCCTTGTGCGGCCGGCGCGGGGGCCGGCACCTTGGCATCCTTTTTGGACGCGCCGGCGGCACCGTTGTTCGGTTCTTGGGAGTGCAGCAGGCGGTTGGCCGCGACGAAACTGAAAGCGAGCAAGCTGATGCCGAGAATCCACGGCATGGCTTTCCAACGGGCGGCGGTCATGAGAAACCCTCCACGGGCAAATGAATCGGCGCGGGGGCCGCCGGATTGTGTTCGACTTCGAGTCGGCCTTCGTTCAAATGGTAAATGACGTCGGCGTATTCCTTCATGCGGTCGTCGTGCGACACCACGAAGATCGACGCCTGCCGGGAGTGGGCGGCCGCCCGCAGCAGCTCCAGCACGACCTTGCCGTTCTCCCAGTCGAGGGCGCTGGTCGGTTCGTCGGCGAAGATGAACGTCGGGTCTTTCACGAGCGCCCGGCCGATGGCGACCCGCTGTTTCTCGCCCCCGGAAAGCTGCGCCGGCTTTTTCGACTTCTGCTGATCCAACCCCAAGCGCTTCAACATATCTTCGGCGCGGCTTCGGGCTTCGGCGTTGTCGAGGCCCGCGCCCCACTTCAAGACGATTTCCAGTTGTTGCAGCGCCGTGAGCGCGGGAAACAAATTATACCCCTGGAAGATGAAGCCGGTGTGCCGCAAGCGGAACTGCTCGCGTTCCGGATCGGTCATCGCCCAGACGTCGACCGTGCGGCCCTGATCTTCCGCGAACACTTGGCCACTGTCGGGTGGCAACAACCCGGACAGCACCGCGAGCAGGGTCGATTTGCCGCTGCCACTCGGCCCCATGAGCAACGCGAGTTGACCGGGGAACAGGTCGACGGTGACATCGCGCAGAGCGAAGCGTTTGAGCGCACCATCCCCAAACGACCGCGACATGCGGACGGCTCGGAGAACTGGACTGGACGAAAATCCCGACATAGTCCCTTTCGCGTTACCGCAACAAACTCATCGGTTGAATCGAACGCACTGAACGCAAGGCGAACAACCCCGAACCGAGCGCCGTGAGGATCGTGAGCACGGCGGCCCCGGCGAGCACTTCCCAGCGCAAGACCACCTTGGCCCCTCCGGCGGCCGCCCCCAACGACAATAAGTACACCACCGGCCACGCGACCACAATACCGGCCGCGCCGACCCAGAACGATTGCTCCATGACGAGGCCGTAGATTTTCTTGCGTGGAATCCCAAGCGCCAGTAGCGTGGCGAACTCGCGTGCCGAAGCCATCGTCGCACTGTAGAGCGTCTGCGCGGTGATGACGGCCCCGACGAGCAGGCCGAGTAACGCCGCGTAGCCGATGGCGATCCCGGCTTTCGTGCGCGTTAGCCAATACCACCGACAACTGAAGCTGAAGTCGTCGGCCGTGTGCGCTTGCATCTCCGGATACTCGGCGTTCAATTCGTTGACGATCTCTTTGGCCCGCTGCGGCGATTCGGCCCGGACGAGCAAGTAGGTCGTTTGATCGGGCTGCAAGTACGTGGCGAGGATCTTGCGCGCGGTCGTGAGGGAACACATCACCCACGGGGCCGCCAGGCTCTTCATCCCGCGCACGGTGCCGACGAGTGTGACTTCGACGCCGTTGATCTTGATGCGATCACCCAGGCCCGTCAGACCGGTGCGGTTCAAGTCCGATTCGTCGATGACGATGCTATCGGGCATGGTCAGGGCCGACTTCAACTCGGGGGTCAGCACGTCGGCGGCACCGGCCGCATCCGGATCGAGACCGCTCCCGAGAATGAAGCAGCGTTCCATGCCACCATTGGGCCGAGTCAGGTTGGCGTAGTTCGCCAAGTACAATTCGGGTTGCCCGACGAGGCCGGACTTCCCTGTGAGGCGGGCCATGTGCAAATTCACGCCGATGGGCACGCCGAGGTCGACGCTGCGCACATCTTGCGAGCCGACCCAGATATCGGCGCTGGTGTGGTCCACGGGAATGCTCGTCGTCTCGAACAGCCCGAGCAACAACCCCACTTGCAGCACCATCAGCACCGCACTGAACGCGACCGCGCCGACCCCGGCCGCATAGCGGGTCTTCTCGTGCCAGAGGGTTTGCAGGGCGTAGCTCACGCGGCGGCGGTCCTCCGGAAAGTAGTCCGTTCGCTCCGCGAACGGATTGTGGAGGGGGTTAGGGGGTGAGGTCTCACCTGCGGCCGGGCGCCAATATTCGGATCGTTCACCGTCAGCATTCGGGCAGACCTCACCCCCCAGCCCCCTCTCCGAAACGGAGAGGGGGAGCAAAATCGTGTCCTCATGCGGCCACCGCCATCGCCGGCGTCGGCAATGCACTCGGCAGTTCGCAGAGGTCGGCCTTCAAAAACAAGTGGTGCCAGAGCTGGGTGGCCATGACGGCGGTGAGGCCCATCTCGAGGGCGGGCCGGCCGAGCGAACGCGTCCGCATTCCGGCGAGTTGCGCCCTGGCCACCTGCACGGCTCGGGCATCGAAGTAGCCCGTCTTCCGCAGCGATTCCGGCGAGATTACTTGTTCGATCCACGGCATCGGGGCTTGGTTCTTGCCGAACCAACTATCCATCGGGGCGCGGAACATCTTTTTGCGACGCCAAGCCACGTCCTTCGGCAGCCAGCGCTGGGCGACTTTGCGTTCGACGAACTTGTCCTTCAACAGACCGCGCAGTTTCCAACGCGGGTGCAACTTCGCCATGAAGTCGACCAGCTCTTCATCCAAGAACGGGTACCGTGCCTCCACCGAGGAGTGCATGGCCACGCGATCCCCCTTCGAACTCAGGAGGTGACCGGCGAGCATCACGCGGGCACCCAAGTACATGCCCCGATGGAATGGATGCCAGCGTTTCAACCGCGTCGGCAGTTCGAGGTCGTCGAACGCCGAGTGCTTCAGCACTGCCGAGCGCATGTCGCCCGTGAGGAACCGGAGCTTGCTCAAGCTCATCATACCGTAGATGTCGAGCCAACCGTTGCGTTCGCCGAAGAGTTGTTCGGGCCGCTTGTACGTATCAAGCGGAAATGCCGGCTGACCCGCGATCTTCATAGCGGCGGTTCGCACGGCGTAGCCCAACGGCACCCCCGGTACCATTTCGAGGAACTTCGTCAGACGACTGACTTTGAACCACGGATACCCCGCCAGCCATTCATCGGCCCCTTCGCCGGTCATCGCCACTTTGTAACCGTGCCGGTGCACCGAACGGGCCAAGTGCATCAGCCCGAGGCAAGCGGTATCGATGACGGGGCACTCCGCAGCCGCGATCAATTCCGGGTAGTCGCCCCGCAGTTCGGCGTCGCCGCACGGTACGACGATCGGTTCACAACCGAGGTACTTGGCGGTCTGGAGTGCTTCGCTCTCTTCGTTGAACCCCGGCTTGGTGACGGCCACGGTGAAGGTCGGTATCGCCCGCCCGAGTGCCCGGCACGCCATGGCCACCACAAGGGATGAATCCACCCCGCCGGACAAGTACGATACCACCGGCACATCGGCCCGCAGACGACGTTCGACAGCGGCGTAAAGCAGCTCCTCAAACTCATCAACGATCTTCGTTTCGTCGGCACCGTAATCTTCATCACCCTTGTCGGGATAGTTCACTTCCCAGTAGATGCGTTGCTGCGTCTGTAAAGCCACGCTGGCGCGGCCTGGCCGCAAATGGAGGAATCGACCCGGCAGCACCGATTGGACACCTTGGAAGACCGTGGCAGGGCCTGGCATGGCAAAGAAGCTCAGAATCTGGCTCAGCCCGGCCGGATCGGCCTGCGGGGTCACAAATCCGGAGGCGAATAAAGCTTTGATTTCCGATGCGAACAGTAACCAATCGGTGCCGTCGATTCGCTGAATACTGAAGAAGAGCGGGCAGATTCCCGAGCGATCTCGACCGAGGACAATTTCCCCACTCCGGCGGTCGTAAAGGCAGATGGCGAATTGGCCGCGTAGCTGATTCCAAAAGTCGGTACCGTGCTCTTCCCAAAGGTGCGGGATCAATTCGGTGTCGGTATGGGTGCGGAACGTGTGCCCCTTAGCAACGAGCGCAGCCCGCTTTTCCGGGTAGTCGTACAGTTCGCCGTTGAAGACGGTGGTGACCATGCCGTCTTCGTTACTGATCGGTTGGCGACCGTCGGCGAGGCCGACGATGGACAAGCGCCGGTTGGCGAGGTGGAGGCCCGGTTCGTCGAGGAAACCATCTTCATCTGGGCCACGGTGAATGATCGCTTGGGCCATGCGCGCAACAGCACCGCGTGGGGCCAGTCGCCGCCCACCATTCAAGTCGATCATCCCCGCGATTCCGCACATGCTCAAACCTTCCCGTGCCGGGCCGCGAACTTTTGCACCTTGCGTTTCATCACCCAGCGCAACACCCGTGGCCACAACCGCTTGGACCACCAGACCGTCCCCGAAACGAATCCGACTGCCTGTTCGCGCCGGTTGCGGATCAGGCTTCGCACCACACTATCGGCGACGCTGTCGGCTTTATGGGCACTATCGAAGTTCAAGTAAATCTGCCCCTCGTTGCGAATCAAGTGCCGGTTGAGGTCGTCCGATTGCACCACACCGGGGAGCACCAGTAACACGTCGATGTGGAAGCGAGCATACTCGGCCCGTAGTGTCTCCGTGAGGCCCACAAACGCGTGCTTACTAGCACAATGCTCTGGCAAGCTCGGAATACCACATCGGCCGCAAATGCTCGCCACGTTCACAATGGCCGGCCTCCAACCGTCGTGGTTGAGGGCACTCTGTTGCAAGTGAGGCTGGGCGAGTCGGATCAACTCGGCCGGCACGAAATAGTTGATCTCCATGACTTGGCGGAGGATCAAGGGTGTCGATGTCGCAAACTCGCCGAAGCTGGCGACTCCGGCGGCGTTGACCAGAACATCCAGCCCGCCATAGTGTTCCGCTGCCGCCGCCACGAGTAATTCGCGGTGTAATGGGTCGGTGAGATCCACCGTCACCGATTCGGCTTCGCCCCCGAAGCCTCGAATTTCGGCCACCAACGTGGCGAGTTCGTCTTCGGAACGCGCCGTCACGATCAACCTTGCACCCAATTTGGCCAATCGGATGGCCACTCGTCGGCCAATTCCGCGGGATGCACCGGTGACAAGGATCGACCGTCCGGTCAAATTTCGACGCATCGACCGTATCCTTTCATCGACTCCGGACAACCGGGACAATAGTGCCAAAAGTTCAGTTTACGACAAGCAACCCCATGGTGTAGCCGTCTGACCTCTACCGCTGAGAAACAGCCTTGTGACAATCGGCAAAGTTTACACAGTTCGCCACGCCTGGGTAAACCCGAACCGGAGGGGGTGCGGCAACCGATTCTGGCGTCGCGCTGGCCCATCCGGGTACTACTCTGACACTTGTACTTGTTTCCGCGGAGAATACCCCCCTCCCCTCTGCGGAACCAACGGAAGCACTGGAAACAAGAACACCAAACAGAATGACGATTGCCCCACAATTTTAAACAGTTGGCCAGTCATAGGTTCGGGTCGTTTTGTTCCGTGTTGCATTAATTTTGGTGAGTCCTGTTGTCTTGGCCAGTTTCTTCGTTTTGAGCGGTGTCCTGCCGAAACTTGGGTCAGTCAGGTGTGCCAGAAACAATTGTTGCACCCCGGAGAGTACAGCATTGCCGGGTGAGGGACACTTTTGGAATTTGTTGGAGTTCAATCTTTAGGTTGCGTCGCGTTAGACCAGAGGGTGTCAATAATTGAGGTCGGGCCGAGTCTGCGAAGCTCGACCATCGCCGACGTCGGAACCTCGAAGGCTCGTTCCGACGAAGACAACCTCAAGGTTGAACCCAACGAAAATAAGACAATACTGAATTCCCCACCTGCAGGATTGAACAGGGTGAGGTGTCTGGGAACCTGGCTCGAACAACTATTTAGATTCAGTGATTGATTGTCAGACAGGTCCTCTTCCCACAGCACATTTTCCTTGGCTACGAAGCAACAAAATCGCTCACCCCAAACTACGCACGCGATCCCCG
>JANXWE010000213.1 GCA_025351325.1 Fimbriiglobus sp. | reverse complement strand
GACCCCACCGATCAGGATCCCGAGGATCCAGCGGCGCTTGAACGAGTGAAACAACTCCGAGAGAGTCGGCATCGAGCGGTGGCCTCCCGTGGCCGCTGCCGTCGGACTGGCGACCGCGAACGGGTTCGGGCCGAACATGTTTGTTAGAGTCGCGGGAGCGGTGATGTGCTGGTGTGCGGGTGTGAGCGGAATCGGCAACGGATCCCCCGGATTAGGTTGGCTCATCAATGGTCTCCAAAGCAAGATCGGGTAGCACCGCAGTCTTCTGAAAAAAACTTGCGGCAGGGCGTTTATTTCAAACCAGACTCGACAACGCTTTGACAGATAAATTCGGAATCAAGCTCCTACCGCCGTCACGTCGCTCGATTTCGCCCACTGCAGACGTCAATTTTAATGGCGTTCCGCCATTCGAGCAGCAAAACAACGCAGAAAACCGTCGATCCGCACCGCAAATCGATGCCAATGCAGTGTTTGCCACGGCCTGAAAATTTTCGCGGCAACTCGGATCAGTCCGGAGAATCGGCAAATTACCGTTGCACAGTATTTACACCGATGCGTTCCTGCAACGAACTGTATCTCATCCCGCTGACTTAGGGGAACATTTTTTCGGATTATCGACAAGTCGGATTGTCCGGATCGCACTCCGGTTTGGGGTATTGCACAAGAAGCGTAAGTGCGCGACTATTTTGGTCATCCTGACGATGGGGAAATGTCGAAGAGATGGGCAACGATGGCTGTTCCGGTGGCGAGGGCACTTGCCTAGGCCAATCAGGCATCCCCCGACGTACTTTATCGAGTCATAACCGGAGGAATCCGCAATGCCACTAAGAATGATACGAACTCTGCGATTGGCCGCAGTTCTGGTCGGAGCCACGGCGGCAATTGTCGGAAGCGGTTGCCAATCCGGCCCCTCGAAACGTTCGGAAGCTATCCAAGCGATGCCCGATTTCGAAGTGCCAAAAGAATTGAACAAAGTGACGATGCCCCCCTATACAGTCGAAGCACCCGACATCCTCCGGATCGACGCACAGCGGCTCGTTCCGCTACCGCCGTACAAGATTGACTCGCTCGACGTGCTTTACTTGTATGCCCCCAATACCGAGAAAGTCAACGATCAGATCAACGGGCTGTACCCTGTCGACCCGGATGGAACCATCAACCTCGGTCCGACTTATGGCGGGCAGTTCAAAGTCATCGACATGACGGCTCAAGAAGTGGAAAAAGTGCTCGCAAAGCACCTCAAGAATTTTTTGAAAGATTCCACTGTGTCCGTTTCGTTGGCACAATCCAAGGGCGTTCAGCAAATTCGCGGTGAGCACCTCGTTCGCCCCGATGGTACGGTGGGTCTCGGTAGCTACGGCAGCGTTTACGTCGCAGGAATGACCCTGCCACAAGTGAAGGCCGCCATCGAGCAAGCACTCTCGCAGAAGCTGTTGCGCCCAGAAGTTTCGGTGGATGTCGGGGCTTTCAACAGCAAATACTACTACATCATCACCGATTTCGCGGGCAACGGCGAACAGGTGGTTCGATTGCCGATCACCGGAAACGAAACCGTTCTTGATGGGATCAGTCAAATCGGTGGATTGTCGGCTGTGTCGTCGAAGAAAGTCTGGATTGCCCGCCCTGCCCCGGCTGGTTCGACGCAGGATCAAATTTTACCAGTCGATTGGAAAGGGATCACGCGTCGTGGCCATAGCCGCACGAATTACCAAATTTTGCCAGGCGACCGGGTTTTTGTGATGGCGAACCCGCTGAACAAACTCGACACGCAGATGGCCCGTGTGCTGACACCGATCGAACGAGCATTCGGAGCCACCTTGCTCGGATATACCACCGTCCGCACGCTGGAAACCGGAAACATCGGCGGAGGCATCGGCAGCGCCACGGGCAGATAACACCGGTTCATCCGGCTGAGTGGATGGCACCTGTCAACACAGTTGTGCCAAAGATAAGCATTCGAGATCGCTGAAATCAAACTCCGACGTCGGGCCGGGTTCACAGGAACCTAGCCCGACGTCGATTCGTTTGGTAGCCCAAGAATGGGCCACGAGTTGTAGCTGGTCGGTTGACAGGCCCTTTCAATGGGGTAGGCTCAAGTTAGACCACCTGCTCACGAAAGGAATTCCTATGTCCCGCTTTGCCGCCACCTGTGCCGTAGCATTGCTCATCGCGGCATCAGCCGACATTTCTACGGCGTCCGCCCAACCACAAGTCCCGGGTGGCGGTGGAGGCCGACCGACATTCAGCCCCTACCTCAACCTGCTCGGCGGTGGGTTTGGCGGTCGAAGCCCAGCACTAAATTATTTGGGAATCGTGCGTCCCCAGCAGCAGCTCAACCAACAGTTCGGCCAAATTCAGCAGCAACTCACCAACCAAAACCAGCAGATCAATCAAGCGATACAAGCCACGGAAGAGGCGTTACTTCCTCCGACGGGAAACGTGGCCGTTTTCAACAATACAGGCTCCTACTTCAACCGCATTCCCGGTGTCAGTTCGGGTGGTAGCGGATTCGGCACCGCCGGGGGCTTCAATCGTTCTCTTGGCGGTGGTGCGGGCGGCATGGGAAATCAGCCGAGCTTTTCGAAGCCCCAAAGTAGTTCGCGTAGTGGTGCTCGACGGTAAACTTTTCTTCTGAACCTGTTCACGAAAGGACTCGTCTCATGTTCCCGATTCGTCTATTGGCCGCCGGCGTCTTCGCCGTTGTCGGTGCTGGCAGTGCACTGGGTCAAGGGTGCGATACCCCAAGCGGCTGTGGTCATAGCCCACTCTTTGGTACGGGAGCGCTGTTCGCCCCGAACAAAGACTTGTCCCGTCGGCCCAATGGCAACCAGCCACTCTGTGCGACCAGAACCTACCCGCTTTCGGATTGGGCGTACATTCGCAAGTACTGCGGACCGACGTTGAATCCCGGTAGCTGCTACGGCCATTACCAGACCAAGTGGCGTAAGTGGGAAGAAGTCTGCCCACAAGGTGGCGATGGTGGATGTGCAGGTACAGTACCGAATGCAATGCCCATCATGTCGAGTCCGGTTCAGCCAGCACCGTCCAGCTCGTTGATGGTTCCAATGCCTATGCCGCTTCCGGTACCGGCCACGCCGGTTCCGGCGCCGAAAGAGCCAACTCCGAAACAGGAACCGGCACCGGTCTCAGTCGCACCGGCACCATTACCAAACATTCCGATGCCGATGCCGACTTCGATCTCCACGATTCCACTCAGCCCGGTGGAACCAGGCAAATCAGTCGGGAATTCGCCGGTAGGCCCGTTGAAGTCGCTCCCGAATTCGGTCGTGCCACCCGTTCGTGATTTCTCGGAACCGAGCCGGAATTGAGCTTTTGGTCGACCTGTTCAATCTTCCTCACCGAACATCTGTCCGGTGAGGAGTCCGTAAGCACCTTTTGCAATCGCCGCAACTCCCATCAGTGCAAAAATCCCAATCGCAGCTACCACC
>JANXWE010000365.1 GCA_025351325.1 Fimbriiglobus sp. | reverse complement strand
CGTTTCCGGCTGAACGATTTCGACCGAATTCAATCGCAGGAAGAACTCACCAAGGCCCGCGTCGACGGCTTCCGCCGCTTGATGAGCGAAGCCCGGTATGAACTGGCGTATCAAGAAGCCCAATTCATGGCCCAAGAGCGGATGAGCCGCGGCGAAGTCGTTCCACCGGAAGTCACGGCGACGTACCGCATCGGCCAGTCGGCGACCAACCTCCGCGAATTCACCGAACTCAAGCGGATCCGCGAAGACCGATTCCTCATGTGCATGATGCAAGTCGAGAAATCATTCATCCCGTATCCGGACGAGCCTCCCGTTCACTTCCCACCAGCATCCGTGTGGCGCAAGCTGACGGCCAACCGCGTCGAAAACTACACGACTTATGAAATCGGCGGCGACCCGACGGCCCGGCAACGGATGAAAAAAGTCCGGTCGATTCTCGAAGACCAACGGGTGAACTTCCCGGCCAGTCTGAAAGACGTTCCTCTCCGCACGGTCAAGGAACAACTCGAAAAGCAGTTCGACATCAAGATTGTCGTCCGCGAAGACTTGTTCAATTTGGTCGACGGTGCCGATCCGATCATGGAACGGAAGTTCAAACTCGATTCAAACTTCACGGGCCTGACTCTCGGAAGCTTTTTGGACGTGGCGTTGCTCGATGTGAAAGCGTCGTACATCGTCCGTCCGGAATACATCGAAATCACGACCATGGAACAGCGGCTCGAAGAGAAGGTGACCTTGGCCTTCGCCGTCGCCGACCTCGTGTTGGCCATTCCGTCTTCGGTGAATCCGCAGACTTTGCAACAAAACTCCCAGTTCCAGGCTTCTCAGTTGTCCATCTTCGGGGTCGGACAAGCCCAGCAATTCGGCAACCTCGGCGGTGGCCAATTCAACGGCGGCGGTGGTTTCGGTGGTGCCGGTGGTGGTGGAGGACTGGGTGCCGGAGCTCTCGGCGGTGTCCTCGGTGGTGGAATGCAGGGCGGTATGCTCGGCATGGGCGGCGGCTTAGGCCAAGGGGGCGGTAACAACTTGGGAGTTGGCGGGGGTGTCCTCGGGGCAGCCGGTGGCCAGCTCGGCCAATTCGGTAACCTCGGCGGTCAGTTCGGGATTCAAGGGAACGATCAGAGCCGCTTCCTGACGGCACTGATTCAAACGGTCGTCGCCCGCGGCGAATGGGACAGCGTTGTTCCGGGTGTGCCGCCACTCCCGAAAGGGCCGGACGATGAACCCGGACCAATCGTGCCGGCGAACCAACTGAACTCACTCGGATTTTATCCGCCGGTGCGGGCTTTGGTGATCCGCGGGGCGACCCGGTATCACCCGACACAATCCTACAAACTCAAAGGGATTCCCGCCGGCGGTGCGATGGCTCCAGGAGATCGGAAATTCTTCGCCAACGCGGACAACAACGGTCCTAAAATTCTCAACCCGATCGACGACCCTCGGGCCATGCTCAAAGCGACCCGCGGTGATCCGAGCAAAGTCTGGAACGAAGCATTCGCCAAGTCGGTGAACGAGCCCCAGCTGATCGTGAACACCATTGACATCCTGAATGAGTCGCAGGAATTCGACCATACCACGGAAGCGCTGAAAGCGACACTCCGCCACGGTCACGCCAACGCGAGCTGGACGCACGAGGCGCTGGCGATTGCCCTGCAATCGAGCAAAGCGTCGGCGTCGGAAGTCGAACGGGCCTACCTTTCGGGGATCGATCTCGATCCGACGAATGCGAAGGAATACATCAAAGCGGCGAAAGCCGAAAGCGACCTCGGCCAGCAAGTCGCCGCCATCAACTTGTGCAAACGGGCTGCCATTTTGGAGCCGAACATGCCAGAGGCGTACTCCAACGCACTCGTTTACGTCGATCGGTCGACCGATATCGCCACCGACGTCGTCGGCTGGGCTTCGGAAAACCTGTTGAAGCGCGACTGGCTCAACGACGGTGTCGATTACTCGAAGCAGACCAAAGCCCGCGTGACCAAGATCGCCAAGAAGCTGTCCGACGCCGGCCGCAACGCCGACGCCGACAAGCTGACCAAAGGGTTGAGCGAATCGAAGAACCGCGACCTGCTCGTGGAAGTCCGCTGGCAAGGTGGCGACCTCGATATGAGCGTCGCGGAACCGAGCGGCGGGATCGCATCGTCGACGAAGAAACGCACCAGCGGCGGCGGCGTCTTGCAGTGCGATATCTTGGAGCAAAGCGACGACGACCGCTCGGAAATTTACTCGGCGGCGGAAGCGTTCAGCGGCACTTACAAAGTGACTGTGAAGACGAGTCTCGGCCGGGCGATCGGCAACAAGGCCCTCGTGAAAGTGACGAAATTCCCCGGAACGCCGAAGGAAGCCTTTGAAATTTTCAGCATCGATATGAACGATCCGAAGCCGGTCGAGTTCTCGCTGGTGGGAGGGACCCGCAAGGATTTGGCCAACGTCTCCGCCGATGACGATTCGGCACGCCAACTGACGACGGCGGCACCGAAATCGTACGTCCCAACGGGGATCGCCGGTGGGGCGGGGCTTGCCAGCCCGGATCTCACGGTGTTCACGGGTGGCAACGGCAGCTCGAACATGCCATTGGTCACACCGTCGGTCGAGACGAAGTTCGACAGCATCTCTCCGGTGCTGCCGGGTGTCCGAATCGTCGGCAAAGTGTCGAGCGACCGCAACAACCTCGAATACACGGCCAGCACGGTCTTCACCGGGCCGGCCGTCGACATCCCGATGCCGAGGGTGAACTTGCTCCCCGGTTCGGATCGCAGCAAATAATCGTTCGGGCTCGAGAACCCGGATCGAAAACTGGCCCGGTACTTCTTAGGAGGTACCGGGCCAGCTTCATTTTGATCGCTAGACCAATCGAGGAAATCATGAGAGACCGATCATCTTTATAAAAATTTCAAAAAAACTGCTTATTTGATTTGACAATGCTCAAAATGGTCACAATTATGACGCTTCGGCTGAAAAATGTTCGTTTCGATTAAAGCCCTTGGGCCATCATCCCCCAATATTTGGATGGTACAGCACCTTGTTCAGAGGAATTGGTCATGGGAGCCAGGTTTGCGATTCGGTTGACGCGGACAGCCATTTTGGTGGCTGCTTTCGCGTGCAGTATCGGAGAGAGCCAAGCGGCTTTCATCCGAGTCGGTGTTTTGCCGGACGTCGGGAACAATGCAGTCGCAGAGATCTTCAGCAGTGGCGATCTGAGCGGTACGGCCACGACGTTGACCGTGTTAGGCTTCAATGCTCTCAGTGTTGCTGACCTCCGAGCCAGCTATGATGTGCTGTACATCCCATGGATTTCGGGTGCAGCCGCGAATCTCGACTGGGCGACACGGGTTCTCCCATACCTTCAAGCCGGTGGCGGAGTCGTTTTTGAAGACCCGGATTCCGTCGGGCAACTCGCCCCGGCTGTCATCGGGTCGGAAGTTGATCAAGGCGATGTGAGCGGTTTCGTCATCACGGCCAACGTGCCCGGACTAACGGATGGAATCGATCCAACCACATTCGCCAACTCCCATATTGCATTCACGAGTTGGATGGCCGGCTTCTTTCCGTTCATGATCGACACGAACAACAGCAACGCGACTATAGGGTTGTACAGCACGGCATTCGGCGGCCACATCGTGTTGACGGGGCCGGATCAGAACTTCCACTCGGATCGCGGGTCGAACCAGTATCAGTTCGAGATTCAAGAGATTCAGTTCGCCGCTGCGGGAGCACCGTTGAACGCGACGCCTGCCCCACCGTCCTTGATTCTCGCAGTCGTCGGTTTCGGCATGGTCGGGTTGGGCGGGATGCGGCGCCGGCTGTCGGCCCTGCGGTTCCGGTAAAAAACGCCAGGGGGAAAGCCTCCGGGTTCGGGGCCAACCCCACCGGCCCGGTACTTTTAACGAGTACCGGGCCGCTTTCGTAAATTGTAGACGAACGCGCATCCGATTCGACGCCGGCGAAGAGTTTCGGGATTGCGAGGATGGACCGATGGATCACGACTTGCGGAACGAGCTGCTGGCGAGAGCGGCCGAGGACCGGGGGGTGCGGGCCGTACTCGCGGCGGACGGTTCCCTCTCCGACGGCTACCACCCCCGGATGGCCGACGTCCACGACCGCAACGCGGCCCGGCTGATCGAGATCATCGAGCGGCACGGGTGGCCGGGCCGCGACCTCGTCGGCGAGGACGGGGCGCGTGCCGCGTGGCTCGTCCTCCAGCATGCCGTCGGCCACCCCGCCCTCCAGCGGCGGGGGTTGGTGCTGCTGGAGGAGGCGGCCGCCCGCGGAATTGTCCCGGCCGTCGAAGTCGCCATGCTCGCGGATCGGATCGCATACTTCGAAGGGCGCCCCCAGCGGTACGGGACGCAGTACGACTGGACCGAGGGCGGGGAGTTGGTGCCGTGGCCCATCGCGGACGAGAGCGCCGTCGACGAGCGCCGCCGGTCGGTCGGGTTGCCGCCGCTCGAAGAGAATACCCGTCGCATGCGCAGGGACACTCCGCGGCCGCCATCCGGATGGCACGGGCGGCGGCGGAAGTTCGACGAGTGGGCAAAGTCGGTCGGCTGGCGGACTTGAATCGCTCACTTCTGCCACAGTTTCCGATCCAGAGTCCTGTAGCCGATGGCCTCGGCGATGTGGTTGGCCGTGACCGGTTCGCTGGCTTCCAAATCGGCAATCGTCCGGGCGACTCGAAGAATACGGTCGTGGGCGCGGGCGGATAATCCCAAGTCGTCCATCGCTGCGCTGAGTAGTCCCCGGCCTTCGGCGTCCGGTTCGGAAAACTTCCGCAACTGCTTCACACTCATCCGCGCATTCACCACG
>JANXWE010000212.1 GCA_025351325.1 Fimbriiglobus sp. | reverse complement strand
TGAAGGTGATGATGTGGCTCTAGCCCCGGCGAAAAGACGCCGAATGCGCCTCCGATTCGGAGGACCCTTGGCATCCGGTTCGTAGGGCACCCACAAGGGGTGCCCCTACGCTGCTGCGAACCGTATGGGCACCACTTGTGGGTGCCCGGAACCGTAGGGGCACCCCTTGTGGGTGCCCCGGCGAAAAGATGCCGAATGCGCCTCCGATTCGGAAGGCCCGCGACACGTTAAGAAACGTGTCGCCACAAAGATTCCCTCACTCCTTGGCCAAAAACTTCACGCAGACGGGCCGATCGACCGTGATGCTGTTGGCGGTCTCTTTGGCCATGCCGGACTTTTCGTCGATGGCGAAGACGGCGACACGGGCACTGTCTTGGCTGCAGACGAGCATCCACTTGCCGCACGGGGTGATGTTGAAGTTCCGCGGCGTGCTGATTTCCCCGGTGATGTGGCCGGCCGCTTTCAACTTCATTTCGGTCGCGTCGTATTCGAACACGGCGATGCTGTTGTGCCCGCGATTCGAAACGTAAACGAACTTGCCGTTCGGGTGGATGCGGATCTCGGCGGTGCTACCCCCCTTGGTCGGCTTGCCGTCCGGCGTCGTGCTGAGCGACTGCTTCAGCTCGAACGTGTTCGCTTTCACGTCCATCGCAATCAGGTTGATCGTCATGTTGATTTCGCCGCAGACGAAGGCCACCGTTTGATCCGGGGCGATGTGGATGTGCCGGGGGCCGGTTCCGTTGGGCATGACGACACTGGCCGGGGTATTTGGCGTGATCTTCCCGGTTTCGCGGTCGAGTTTGTAGAGCAGCACTTGGTCGAGGCCCAAGTCGGCGACGAACGCGATCATACCAGTACCGTCGAAGAAGCCGCAATGGGCGTGCGGGGCACGCGGCTTGGTGCCGGCGGCCACTTCATCTTTGTGTTGAACGAAACACGACTGACTGGCGAGGCTGCCGTTCTCTTTCAATTTGAACACCGCCGTGCTGCCGCCACCGTAGTTGGCCACGATGGCGAATTCATTTTTCGCATCCGTGCTGATGTGGCACGGCCCGCCACCACCGCTGGTGGATGCGATTTCGGCCGAGAGTTTGCCGGTCGCGGGATCGAGCGTCCACGAGTAGACGCCACCGCCTTTTTTGCCGTCCATTTCGCCGACGGCGTACAGCGTCTTCCCGTTCGGGGCGATCGACAAGAACGACGGGCTGACGACTTCTGCCGCAACTTCCGGGGCGGTTAGTTTGCCGGTTCGGGCATCGAGTGAACTGCGGTAGATGCCCTTGCTGCCATCTTTGCCGGTATAGGTGCCGATGTAGACCCAGTAGGTGCCGGGCGCCTCGGCGGCGGGGAGCAGTGGCGAGAACACAACGGCGGCCGAAGCCGCAACAAATGAACGGCGGGAGAGGGACATCGAGAAAACTCCGGGTAATTGTTTGTGAGTGGGGAGTGTAAAGAGATCTGCGGTTGCTGTCGAGAACGATTCGCCCTGAAGCACTGCTCGACCGATTTCGGTGTTCCTGTAGAATGTCTGCATACACGAGGAACCTCCGCATGTCGCGCTTCGATCTGTCCATTCTTGAAACGGCCCAGAAGATCCCTGGCAAGCCACGCCACAAAACCCGCGAGGTGAAGGTCGGCGACAAAATCTTCGGCGGCGACAACCCGATCTGGGTGCAGAGCATGACCACCACCGACACGTTCGACGTGGCCGGCACGGTCAAGCAAATCCACCTGCTTGAAGAAGCTGGCTGCGAACTCGTCCGCGTGACGGTACCGAAGCCCGAAGATGCCGGGGCGCTCTCCGAGATCCGCAAACAGATTAGCATCCCGCTGATCTGCGATATCCACTTCGATTATAAGATGGCACTCGCGGCGCTGGATCACCCTATCGACAAAATCCGCATCAATCCGGGGAACATCGGTGGCAACGACCGCTTCCGCCAAGTCGTGCGCAAGGCGAAAGAGAAGGGCTTGCCCATGCGGATCGGCGTCAACGCCGGGTCGCTCGAACGGGAATTCTGCGAGAAGTACGAGTTCCCCTGCCCGCCGGCGATGGTCGAGAGCGCCCTCCGCTATTTGGAGATCGCCGAGAGCGAAGGCTACCACGACATGATCTTTTCGATGAAGTCGTCTGACGTGCTGGTGGCGGTGGAAGCGTACCGGCTCTTCGCCAAGCTCGCCGACTACCCGACGCACATCGGCATCACGGAAGCGGGAAAGCCGCCGTATGCGGTGACCAAGTCCGCTGCCGGGTTGGCGCCGATTTTACTCGACGGCATCGGCGACACCATTCGTGTTTCACTGCTGGGTGATCCGGTTCCGGAAATCGCCGCCTGCTTCGACATCCTGCAAGCGACGCAACGCCGGGTTCGTCGGCCGGAGATCATCGCCTGTCCGACCTGTGGCCGCTTGGCCATCGACTTGGAAAAGATCATCGCGGAGCTGGAAACGCGGCTTCAGGGCAACCGCCTGCCGGTGAAAATCTCGGTGCTCGGCTGCGTCGTCAACGGCCCCGGCGAAGCCAAGGAAGCGGATATCGGCATTGCGGCTGGCAACGGTCAAGGGATGATCTTCCGCAACGGCGAAATGGTGCGCCGGGTGCCCGAAGCGGAGATCGTCGATGCGTTGATGATCGAACTCGCGGACTGGGAGAAGAACAATGCCCATCGCATTCCTGTGACGAAGGACGCCGAAGGGCTGGGGCGCCGGAAGTTGCCGACCGTGTCGGCGTAGTTGTGGTGCCCCTGTGAAAATTTTGATGACTGTGATTGCAATCGTCCGTGCGATGTGAGAAGCTGCGAAGGTGGATTATCTCCACGATCCTCTTCCCATTTCATCGGTGCATCCATGGTTCGAACTCCCGAATCGACCCGCCGGAGCGGGTTCACGCTCATCGAACTGCTGGTGGTCATCGCCATCATTGCGATTTTGATTGGGCTGCTCCTCCCCGCCGTGCAAAAGGTGCGCGAGGCCGCTGCCCGCATGCAGTGCAGCAACAACCTCAAGCAAATTTCGCTGGCCTGCCACGGTTTCCACGATGTCAACGGCAAATTTCCGGCGATGCACCATTCGGCCGACTTGAGCAATCCTTTGAACCTGTCCGCCCCCGGTTCCGGCCCGGTCTTCTTCTCGATTCTGCCGTACATCGAACAAGATTCGCTGACCCGACAAGCGCACGACAGTGCTTATTTCCAGATCCCGACGACCGGTTCCCTGACTCGTATGGCCAACACCTACCCGATCAAGACGTACTTCTGCCCGTCCGATTCGACATGGGCCACGCAAGGCATTTGGGGGCCGGGTTGGGTGGCGAACGAAGACCCGGAAGGCCTGTGGATGCCCGGCAACTACGGTGCGAATTACCAAGTGTTCGGCAACCCCGATGCCGGCAACGTGCAGTGGAACAACATGGAAGGGAAATTGACTCTCACTGGCACCTCCGACGGCACCTCGAACACGATCTTCTTCGCGGAGAAATTCCGCACGTGCAACGAGAGTTTCGCGCCGCTCTGGGGGCATGGTGCCTGGAACGTGGCGTACATGCCGATCTTCGCTTACGGTTCCCGCAACGGGATGACGAATTACGATGTCGGCAGTTCGCTGGCCGGTGTCGTCGGGCCGAATTCCAAGTTCCAGAACATCCCGATGAAGAGCTGGAGTACGCAGTGCAACCCGGGTCTCGCTCAGCAAATTCACACCGGTTCGATGCTGGTCGGCATGGGCGACGGTAGCGTCCGGGGTGTGAGCAATAGCTTGGATGCCAACACTTGGTGGGCCGCCACCACGCCGATGGGCGGCGAAGTGCTCGGCGGCAACTGGTAACACGAGGATTTCTTCTATGCGTCTTCTCTTGTTAATTATGGTACTTGGAGTCGCCAGCGTCTCGGTCGGTTGCGGAGATTCCACGAAGACCGAGAACACCGGTACCCCCATCCAATTGAACAAATCGAAGAACGCACCGAAAGGCTACGGTGCGCCCGATGGCGGTGCGACCACGGGCGTGCCGAAGAAATGACTTGCGACAGTCCAATTGGTAAACGCGGTGACAATGGGGGCACGATGCGAGCGAGGTTGATTCCGACGGAAGGGGGTGCCCCTGTCGAACTCGTCAAAGATCTCACCCTGATCGGGCGCGGGGATGATTGCGATCTGCAAATTGATCACAAGAGCGTGTCGAAGCGGCATTGTGTCTTGGTGAAGACGGACGGGCTTGTGCTCATCCGCGATCTCGGGAGCACCAACGGCACCCGCGTCAACGGACAGCGAGTGCTCCGGGGATCTCTGTTACCGAACGATGACCTGTCAGTGGCGAACTTTCGCTTCACCCTGAAATTCGGCGATGGGCAACCTGAAGTGGAACGTGAACTGGATCACGAACCCGCTGGCGTCGCTGTGCCCAATATCAAACAGGATTCGGTTTCGACAACTTCAACGCCCTGAGTACCGGAGAAGTCGCCAGCGTGGTGGCTAAGGCCATCAGCACCATCATGGCGAACAGAGTCTTCGAGATCACACCCATCTCCAAACCGATGTCGAGGACGATCAACCCCATCAAACCGCGTGTGTTCATCAATGCCCCCAGGGCGGCGGAATCCTTCCAGGTTTGACCCGTCACGCGGGCGGCGATGAGTGTGCCACCGAACTTGCCGACCGTCGCCACGGCGATGATCGCCACCACGAACAGCCAATTTTCCCAACCGCTGAGCAGACCCAGTTCGGTGCGCATCCCGGAACTGGCGAAGAACGCGGGCAACAGGAGTACCGTCACCGGGTCGTGAAGTTTCGCCGTGAATTCCTTGGCAATGCGGCTTTCGTGCGGAATCACCGCACCGAGCAAGAAGGCGCCGAACACGGCGTGGACGCCGATCCATTCCGTACCGAATGCGCAGGCGAGTACGAGGAAAAACGTACCCGACACGGCGTACGGTGGCAGCGGTCCCGGCAGCGCATCGAGCCGCTCGGTCAATTTTTTCAACAGTGGTCGGGCGACGAAGAACATCCCGAGGATGAACAATCCGGCCGCAGCACCGACGAGCAATGCCTCACCCACTTGGGCCTGGGCCACGCCGACGACGAGGGCCAGTAAGCACCACGCGGTCACGTCGTCGGCAGCGGCACAGCCGAGTGCGACGATGCCGAGATCGGTGCGGTCGAGTTTGGAATCGGCGAGAATGCGAGCGAGGACCGGAAAGGCCGTGATGGCCATGGCCACACCCAGGAACAGGGCGAAACTGGTGAACGGGACACCGCTGTGCGAGAGCGTCGGGTAGAGCCACAGTGCCAGTGCGGCCCCAAGAACGAACGGCACCACGATACTGGCGTGTGAGATGGCGATGGCCGACTTCGCTTGGTTCTTCAGTCGTGCGGCATTCAGTTCCAACCCGACTAGAAACATGTACAGAATGACGCCGAGCTGCGAGATCGCTCTGATTGCCGAAGACACTTGCTGCTTGGGATCTTGCTCGATGGACGGTACGAGGAGGTGCATCGCGGCGGGGGAGACGGCCCCGAGTAACGACGGGCCAAGGAGTATCCCAGCGATCACTTCGCCAATGACGGGAGGTTGACCGAGACTTCGGCAAATCCGACCGAGGAGGAACCCTAAGCCGAGTACTGCGGCGAGTGTAATTAACACGTGCAACAGAAGGTCGACTTGACCGGCGGCGACGGTGCCGACCAAGCGAGTCTCAGTGGAGGACTGCGGGGCGTTTAAGCCGAGGCCCGTCTGCCGGATGAGAAAAAACAAAGCGATGCCGAGGGCCAGCATCGCCAAGTAACCAACCGCGCCCAGCCAGAGCGACTTGGGCGGAGGATTCGCCGTACTCACGCTGCCGCCCCGGCCAGTTCCGCCTTGGCCGCTTTGCGTGCGGTTTCTTCGATCTTCAGTGCGTCGATCAGCGGCCAGAGATCATCGACTTCGTCTTTGAAGAGGTTCCCGATGAGCACATCGGTGATCAGGCCTTTCTTCTCCGGGTTGCGGCGGACGAGTTTGCCGAAGTTCAGGCCGTCGTAGAACTCGCACACCAACCGCCGCATGCGATCCATTCCTTTGACGTAATTGGCTTCCCACGACCGCAAGCGAACTTCGCTCGTGTCGTTGGCGACCAATGCATCACCGATGGCGTCGGCGGCCATGCCGGCCGACGTGAGCGCGAGCAGCACCCCGGACGAGTAGAGCGGGTCGAGGAAGCCGAAGGCATCGCCCACCAGCACCCAGCCATCGCCAGCGGCCTGCTTGGCCCGGTACGAGTATTCCTTCTGGGCCCGGAAGATGTCGCAGCGGGTGGCGTTCGCCAGCCGCGGTTGCAACCCTGGGCAATTCGCAACTTCTTCGAAGTAGAGCGCTTCGAGGTCTTTCGTGTTGCGGTTGTCGAAGAGGTACTCCTTCGACGCCACCACGCCGACGCTGATCACGTCGTCGTGAAGCGGGATGTACCAGAACCAACCGGCCTTGCCTTTGGTTTGCAGCACGATCGTGGCGCCGGCGTCTTTGCCCTCGTCGCGGTACGCACCCTTCCAGTAGGTCCAAACCGCCGCCTTCTTCAATTCCGGATCCCACGCGCGGAGGTTGAGTTTGTCGATGATCATCGACGACTGACCACTCGCATCGACGATCACCTTCGCCTTCACGATCCGCTCGGGTTGACCTTCCGGCTTCACGCGGATGCCGACGGCTCGGGTGCCCTCGAACAGGACTTCGAGAACCCGTGCCCCTTCGTGGACAGCCACGCCGTGTTCGCGGGCGTTGGTCATCAGCATTTGGTCGAATTCGGCGCGGCGCACCTGCCACGTTTGCGAGACGTCGTCCGGTTCGTGGTCGTGGAAATAGAACGGTTCCGAGAGCTTGCCGTACTCGGTGACGAACTGCACGCTATGCTTGTGCGTGAAGTGACTCGACTGCATCTTCGGCAGCATTCCCAGTCGTTTGATGATGTGATACGTGTGGGGGATGAGCGATTCACCGATGTGGAAACGCGGGAAGTGATCGCGTTCAAAAACTTCGACCCGGTACCCTTTTTGGGCCAGGAGTGTAGCCGTCGCGCTACCCGACGGGCCGCCACCGATCACAATCACGTCCGGGTCGGCGGGTGGATTCAAAATCATGGCAAACTCCTTGTCGGAATTACTTCCAAGGGCTATCGGCCGGTTCATGTGGTTCACGGACAGCATGGAGCAGAACCGTCAATTCTTTCAGCTTCTCGTCACTCAAGTGACCCAATTGCCGTTCATGGCAAACTCGTAGTGGCTCGGCCATGTCAACTAGAGCAGCAATTCCTGTCTCCGTGATACCGAGCCAATAGGCCCGTCTATCATCGGGCGAACGTTCTTTTCGGATCCAGCCACGCTCCGCGAGTTTGTCGAGCACCCGTGTGGCGTCCGGGGCACGGGACACCAACCGCTTCAGCACCGTTTGCGTCGAAAGGAGAGCCGGATGGACTGCTTCCAACAACCGCAGCACGTTGTACTGCTGATTCGTGATGTCCCACCGCGCGAACAGTTCGTCTTCGAGTTCGCGGAGGCGGTCGTACGTCCGCCAGAGGCCCAGGTACGCTTCCTGTTCCGGGGAGTCGAATCGACGTTCCCGGTTTCCTCTCACACCAGTAAAATTCATGATACCATCAATAGCTGTTAGAACAATGGTTGTCTGGACAATTATTTGCAATCTTTTGCATTTCCTAGCAGTCAAGAAGAACGCGGATGAAGCGAAAAAGTAGGATGAAGAGGATCCGAGTCGATGTTTGGCCGTGAACACCTACTCCAAATTCAGCACTTTCAACTCCTGTTCGAAGCGCCCCCAGAGTACTGGGCGCGTCAGGATCGGCGCGGTGCGGTGGTCGAGCGCGAGATCGAGAATGTACATGGTTTCCAAATACCGGGTACGCTCGCCGGCCTTCCGGAGCTTGGTCAAGTTCGCCTGCTCGTGGCGGTACCGCCGGGCCAACTCCATCAGCGTGAGGATGCGCATTCCGTCCGTCCCATGTTCCACTTGCACCTCCCGGCAACTCGTCCAATCTTCGAACAGGAACAGGTCGTTGAGGGCGATCAGCAAGATCGTGATCGGCTGGTGGACGGCGATGCCGGCCGGTTCGCAGCAGGGGGCCAACACGTAAAGATCGTGTGCAAATGGGGAATTGCCGACGCGGTCGCAGACGAAGTTCGTCAGGGTTTCCAGCAAGTAGGAACCTTCCGGCCCATCCATCGAGATGAGTGTGTGCCGGGGCGTCGTTTGAAAGGCCCGGTGGAGCAACTCGGCGGCCAAGTGCCCGTTCGGCACGACCCGATCCAACTCGGACTGGCCAAGAGAGCGGATTCGCAATGTGCCGGCGATTTTCCGGCCGACAGAGCCTTCCTGGCTGGCCAAGAGTTCGATGGTGTCGACCAAGTGGTGCGAAATCACCACGGTGTCGCGGGCGTCGCCGCGCATGATGTTGCGGCGTTCCCGGAGGCGCCGCCAGCGGGCGACGACCCACGTGATGCTTGTGCCCACCAACAACCCGATGAGAACACTGGCCCCGCGGAAACCGAACTCATCCCAAGAAAAAGCGAACATGGAACTGCTTCTTTCTGCACAAATGTGCCGAAGCTATTCGTTGGTACTGGTCGCGGATTTGCACCCGAATGGTCAGGCAACATCGTCGTCACGCCAATCGATCCCCGCGTGCCGGAGTAGTTTTACCACAAATTGATGAAGTGGGTCGTACGCCCCCGGTCGCGTCGGTCTCGTTTCAAGCGCACCATACACCGGACTGGTGGCATCGAAGTCGGCTGACCAGAAGCCGAGGTTGTCGGTCGTGGTATAACCTTTCAGATGGGACCGTTCACCACGGAGACCCGTTTCCATCGGTGTGAGCGCCCAGACCGACCGCGAGAGAACCCGGCCGGTGCGCGGGTCGCCAATGCGGCCGTACTTCTGGCCCAGATCCGCGAGTGTCTGCTGGTGCGGTATGTGGCTGTACTTCGCATCCAAGATTAAAATTCCGTCCGGCATCGCCGTGCGGTTGCCGGCACTGAAAATCTCCAAGGAGATGTCCGGGGTGCGCAGACTCGCACCGTCCAACAAGCTCACCCCCGAATAGCCCGCCTTGTACTCCGGCTGGTACCGGAAGCGCACCCGGTTGCCGGGCGCATCCTCGAAGTCGATGGCGCGGTTGCTACCAAGGTCGAGCGAGAACTGGGTATTCGTCGAGAGCGTGGTGGTGCGAATCAGCGTGGCACCGGGAACACCGACCGACGTGCGCCGTAAGCCCCGAGACAAAATCCGAAGTACACGGACGGTACACCAGAGCTCGTACAGCACGGGCAACGACCGAACTCGGCTGAGTAACGATTGCGTCTCGAACGTGATCTGGAACGACAGGAAATGCCGATCGATCGCGTGGAAGAGCCGGCGGTAATGGGGGATGTGCTGGAATCGCGGTGTCGTGGTCGGCTGGGCCACGAGGGGTCGGCCCGGCGGTAAAAAATGAGCCAGTCCCAGGCGGCGTAGCGTTTCGGCGAGGGCCTGCGTTTCCAGTAAGTATTTTTTGAGTTCTTCGATCCGGGGTTGATCGTCGCTCTGCCACCAAGTCGCTTGTCCGTCGGCGTGCGGGTGATTGCGCCACGCTTTGCGCCCTTCGCGCCAGCGGATTTCGGTTTCGAGTTTCGGGCGGAGTTCCGCGATTTGCCCCTGCAAATGCAGCAGGAAATCGGCGAGCGTGCGATGCTCGGGGATGCGGTAATCGGGGCGGGATTCTTCGCGGAGGTGCTCGTACAACCGGTACTCGCCGCCCAGCGAACGAACCATGCCCGGGTCGCGGGCGATCTCGGCGAGCGTCCCCTCCGACACGGCTTGCCCCGCCGTCACCAGTTCGCGGCTAGTGGTCATTCGCAACCGGCAAGCCGGACGGCGGGCGAGTGCCGGCCAAGCATCGCGCAGTTCACGAACCGTTTCGCGCAGGCGGGCCAATGCCGCGATGGGCGACGCGGACGACATGCCCGCGACCCGCTTCAACCCGATCTGGGTCTTGCCGTGAATGTCGAGCAACAGTTCGGCCGCTTCCCGTTCGAGATCGGCAAACAGTTGCTCGAACTCCTCGTGCAGCATTTTTCCCGCCGCGACCGCCAACGGCTGTACGAACAGCAGCTGCCAGCCTTCGGAACCCCTTCGCTGCGAGATCGTCAATTCGGTGAACCCGACCCAGTCGGCCAGCAACCGGCCCTGGCACTCGTACCGGCTGGCGCTGACGCCGGGGATCATCGGCACGTCGCGGTCGTGTGGATCGGTGGTGGCCACCAGAACATCGCCCACGGTAATGCGGAAGACGTAATCGGTGCCGTGGCCGCATTCGAAATGAATCCGGAACCAATCGCTTTCGGTGGCATCGCGCAGGGGCCACGACCGCGATGTTGCTGGATCGATGGCTTCGTCGAACCAGACTTCGGTCTGGCGGTCGGTGCCCGTTTGCCGTTCGATTCGCACGCCGATCATGGGGGGTTCACCGGGGTCCTATCGGGGTCGTTCGCGGAATCAATACGCCAGGAAATCGACTTCGCCGAATTGCTGTTCGGCTTGGGTCAATGCTCGTTCCACATGCTCCGCTGAGCGGGATAGCCCCTTCTCGAAGAGCGTTTCTTGGAGTCGTCGGATGCGGGCGAGGAAGCCGGCGCCCCGGCCGCGCAGCACCGGTAAGATGCGCTGTTGGACGACGAAGTCGGCGGCCAATCGCTCGTCGAGAACCCCGACCGAATTGGCCAAGTAGCGGCGGATGCTTTGCTGAACCCGCGGTGACAACTCGATGCGTGGGCCGTACTCCACCTCGGTACTGCGTAACAAATCGACCACGGGTGAGACCAGTTCCCACAACTCGGGCGGGCAGTCGTCCGCACTTTTTGTGAACTTCTCGAAGAGGTCACGCGCGGATAAAGCGGACATCGGTGGTGAGTCTCGATCCAGCGTCTTCCGAACGTCCGTTTCCAGAAGGAAGATCATGCCGGTGCGGTCGAGCACACGCGGGCTGAGGCGTTCGGTGGTTTCGTCGTAGTTGATCGTACCCCAAAATCGCAAGCTCGGAGCCAAGGCGATGCCCGCGGGGAAACCGTCGCCACCGGTTGTCGCGGGATCGTACAAGGAGATCTCGCGCACAGCATCATCGCCCGGCAGTGCTTGCAACAACTGCGAGAAGTAATACTCCGGGGCGGCGAGGTTGAACTCGTCGAGCAACACGAGGTAGATCCCTTTTCGAACTCCTTTCCAATCTTCGGCCGCTTGCAGCATGCGTGGCACGAGGCCGATGGAGCCGGGATCGTAGCGGCCATGAAAACTGTCGAAGGCCCCGAGCAGGTGGCGATCCTCGGCCCACGACCGACGCACGGCGATCTTCAGCAAGGCCGGGCCGTGACCCAACGAGCGGGCCAGCGCGGCGACCAAGCTCGACTTGCCGAAGCCCGGTGGGCCGATGAGCAAATTCAACGGCTCCGACTTCAACCCGATGTAAATATTGGCGATGAAATCGCGGTCAAAGTACAGTCCCTGCCGGGCGAGGTCGGCGTGGAGGGCGTTCACCAACTGCTTTTCGTTGGCGTAGGCTTGCAGCGGTCGCTCGGGTGGTATCGGCTGGAATTCCCAAGTTCGCACCGGGGCGGTGGGGCGTGTCGCGCTCGCGGCCAGTGTGCCGCTGCTCGTTCCCCCGTTGGGCCGGATCGCCGCGAAGGCGGCGAGCAACGGGATTTGGGCCCGCATCTTCCCGGCGATCTGCTCGATCTCCCCGGCGAGTTGCCCGCGGAGTTGATCCAAGCCTACTTCCAGTTTTTCGTACTCGACCCGCTTCGAGGCCTGCTCGACGTCCCAGCTTTCGAGCCGCTTCGTGTGGTCGAGTTCCGCTTGATGCAACTGCTTGGCGAGGACATCGCGCCGCTGAGCGAGTTCTTTCTCCCGCGAGTCCACTTCGAGTTGCATGTTGGCCGCACGCTTGGACACGGTCAGTTCCAACGCCTCTTGCAGCCGCTTCGCCCCGGCGGGCGAATCGACGTACTGCTTGGCGAAGCGATCACGCTCATCTTGGAAGCCGTTGTGCGTGGCGATCAACCGCTCGACCCGTTTCAGACGAGCATCTTGGATGCTGGTGTCTTCGCTCATCAGCCCTTTGAACGACGCTTGCACCTGCTTCATTGTCTCTTTACTGACCGGGCTATCGGAGCAGCGGTGGAGGTACCACTCGATGAGGCTTTCCTCGGCGAGTGCATCGCGGGAGCGCGTCGATTTGGCCAAGCGCAATTTGCCGATCGCGAGTTCGATCGGGGCCGTCACGACCCGGTTCAACTGATCCGGGTGCTGATAGACGGCGATCTTCACTCCCTCTTTTTCCAATTCGTCGCGGGTGAACTCGAACACCACGGCGTCCTCGCGGGCGGGCCGCCAATCGATTCGCTGGAGATCGTCGGTGGTTTGTGACAGGTGCGTCGTCTCGCGGATCAACGGGCCGTAATAGAGTTGCTGTTTGCGGACGAAAAAAATCGGCGTGACATTGCAGCGGGGCGAAACGATCTGCCGACTCCCCCCGACATCGAAACTCGGGTGATCCAAAATCGTGGCGACACTTTCCAATTGCATCGGCTGCGTGAGCACATTCGGCCGGTGCGACGGGATGTAATAACATTCGAATTTCTTATTCGGGTCGCTGTATTTGTTGTTCTGCGCGGGTCGCATCACCACGAAATCCCAAGTTCGCAACCCGGCGCGCGACATCAAGAAAATCGCTCCGGAATTCGGAAAGGTTTCGATTGGGTCGGTCACCACTTGACCCGTGGTCAGGCAATAGATTGGATAGGCGTTGCCCACAGCTCCACCGCTGCCCTGCCATTCACTCACTAACGCTAAATATTCGTGCTGAGTCGGATCGGACTTGGCCATCGCGTCCTCGGATTTAAAGCGGAAGTTGAACAAGGTCGAACGGATATCTTAGCCCCGTTCCGAAACGGTTCCGGGGATTTCTCCGATCCGCTCCAGTCGTATCGCCGCCAGAACGTCCGTCGGTCAATTTAGCCGCATCATCGCTACAACCGCACTCGCTTGGCCAACCGGATCGTTCTGCGGAATCGACCGTGACCATCCGAATCGGGTTCTTCGGCAACCCCGGGCCAACCGGCGCGAAACTGGGCCTGCCGCGAACGGATGGAACCAATTCGGCCGCATCGATTCCGGGTGGATGTCGAAAGTAGAATTGCCAGATTGGAATTGGCGTCCGACCCCACCGCGAAAGGAATTCCCATGCGTAGTCGTCTCATTTTGGCCGTTGCCGGCCTGCTCGGTGCCGTGAGCTTGGCTCCCGCTCAGCAATTTGCCCCTAAACCGCTTGAGCCAACCTCGATCACCACTGTGGCCCCAGCACCGCTGCCTGCGACGATCAACCCGATTGTGGCGGCGTCGGCTCGCACGGTGACCCAAGCCGGCTGCAACGGCCCTGTGGTGGCTTACGGCGAAGGTTGCGCCGCTCCGAGTGTCTCGTTGCACAAAGCCCATGCTCGCAATCGGAGCAGCGTTCTCGGCAATTTGTTCATCGGTTGTGGTACGGCCAATCCAGTCGGTTGTGGCTGCCTCGCCTCGGAGCGAACCTTCGCATTCGGCTCGTGCAAGCAGTTCTACAACCCAGGTGGCGAATGCCACGGCGGCTGTAGCAGCTGCTGGCCGGTCGACCGCCGTCCACCCGGCGCCGGCGTGACGAGCTATTTGAACCGCTAGAATTGAGCCCGACGAACCGGCCCCGTGAGGGGTCGGAGTACCACAAGTAAAACTCCGACTCCTAACGGGGCCGGCTCGCCAAGTGACACTTCAAGAACCTTTGGCCACGAAACAGTACAAATTCTGCATACCACGCACAAACAACCGACCGTTCGCCGCGGCGGGGGATGCGAACACTGGTTCGCCCAGGGTCGATTCTCCGACGGTCTCGTACGCTTTAGGTGATGCTTGGAAGGCCAACGAGCGCCCGGTTTCGTCGAAAGCGAGTACGACACCGTTGACCAAGATCGGCGACGACGAAACCCCCTTCGGAAACGCCCGTTCGTACCAGAGGATTTTGCCGGTCTTCGCCTCGGCACACGCGGCGAACCCGGTGTCGTTCACCCAGTACAAATGATCTTCGTAAGCCAATGCACTCGGCACATACGGCGTCCGATCCTTCTCTTTCAAATCCCAAGCTTTCCCCTTCGCTCCGAGTTCACCGGCACCGTCGGTTTTCACCGCGACCATGTACCGGCCCGAGCCGCCTTCGCCCATGTAGGTCACGATGTTCCCGGCCGCGATCAACGGCTGACCCACGGCCCGCAGTTTCGTGCGTGACTCCCACGCGACCGTGTACGTCCAATTGGTTTTGCCCGTGTTCGGGTCGTAACTGTCGACGGTTGTCGTCGTTCCCAAAATGAGTTGGGCCGGTTTCCCTTTTTCTTCGAGCATCAGCGGCGTGGTGTAGCTGGCCCGTTCTTTGACGCGATCCACCGCCCATTTCTTTTCACCCGTCTTGGCGTCGAAGGCGACGAGCTTGGCGGATAAATCCGAATCGACGTTGAGGTAGACGACGCCCTCGAAAATCATCGGGGAATGGCCGGCGCCGTGCGCCGACGAATACGCACCGAGGGACGCGTTCCAGATTTCCTTACCGGTCAAGTCGTAGGCGTACAGCGCGAGTGCCGCACCGTCCCAGACGGCGGCGATGACCCGCTCGCCGTCGCTGGCCGGCGTACTCGACGCCGAACTATTTTTGCGGTGAATGCTGTTGGGTTTTTGCGCCGCGACGTCCTTGGTCCAGTCGATCTTGCCGGTCTTGGCGTTCAGGCAGATCAGGGAGCGTTTGGCGTTGTCCGTGGAGCATGCTTGAACAAAGACGCGTTCCCCGACGACGATCGGGCTCCCGTGCCCACTCCCGGGCAGCGGCGTCTTCCAGAGCTGATTTTCGCCGGTGAACTTCACCGGGATGGCTTCCGCAACGACTCCACTGCCGTTGGGCCCTCGCAACCGCGGCCAATCGGCCGCCCGTGCTGAAGTGAGGGAGGAACCAGCCAGAAAGGCCAACGCCATCAAGCGGAGCAGAGTCATGAAATGCACTCAGGTGGTATCTGCGGGGAGTAATAAGGATTATCGCACCTGCGGCGGCGGGTGTCACTTCAAATTCTTGCTCCTGCTGATTCGGAAAGGCTCTTCCAGCACTCAGACACGCTGGGAGGGGGCCAATCGGGAATATTGGCGAAACAATTGTTAAAATGTTTCGCAATTGTCTTGAAACCTGTTACAACAGTCGTGTGATGCCACAAACGACGTGGGTAACGCGATGCTCAAGCGATTCGTCCTGCTCTTGACCGCCTTGACCGGCGCGATGGTTTCGAGTGCGAACGCAGGATCCACCTATACCTGGAACAACACCGGTACGGTCTGGAATTCTGCTTCGAGTTGGTCACCGAACACAGCCCCTAGTGAAAGCGACATCGTGCGCTTTACCCCGAATAGCTCTGCGTTCGGAAGCAATACCACCAACCCTTCTCTCGCGGATCCGAGCCATAACATTGGAGTGCTGTCGCTCACAATCGCACCCAATCAAAACCTCGGCGGTTGGACTTTCACCGGCACCTCGGCAGATAATTTGACGGTGGGTGGTCCCAATTCCACTGGGGTGACCACGTACGGCCCCCAGACGACCACTTTCAACGGGCCGACAATCACCGGATTCGATGGCACGAACCTGCTGAAATTGAACATTAACTATGGCAGCACGTTGGTTCTCAGCGGCACATCGGCGATCATCGGACAACAAGGTGGAGTGAATATCAATGGTGGGACGTTGAAGCTCGACAACAGCGTGACGAATATCGGTACTCGTCTTCAGGGTTCAACCATTACCGGTATTCCGATCATCATTACTGGTGGTGGTACGATTCATTTGGTCGGATCTGTAGGAAATACCACAGTCTCGAGAGTGGGAACTCTTCAAGGTGATACAAGCGGTGGGATGAATACTGCTCGCGTGGAGAATAATGGGGGATTGACAACTCTGGATTTTCATACTGGTAGTGCAACTGCAGGGAAACCCGGAACGCGTGCGGTGATTCGCTATGAAGCCGTCACCGGCCAATTGGGTGCACTATCTACCGATGCAACTGGCAGTAGAATCACCCTCTCATTCGTCCCTGGTTTTGGACCGAACGGCCTTTTAGGAACTACAAGTTCTGTCGGGTTTGCAACGGTCAAGGATAGTGACGGCATCAACTTCGCTACTTACAAATCTACTCGCGGAGTCATCTCGGCTGCCAATCCGAATTCTGGGCAGACGGTCACGCCGGTTTCAACAGCAAGCGGCCTACAAGGTTTTTCGACCAGCAGTATCGGCCAATTTGATGCTGCGGCCGGAGTGACGAGCGTCACGGGGATAATCACGACAGGCTCACTCCGAATCACACCGGCCGGCAGCGGGAGTTCCCTCGACATGGGCGCTTTCAATTTGGTCACCAATGCGTTGATGCTGAACGGATCGAACGACTTCGCCATCAATGGTACCGGGTCATTCGGGGCTGCTGGGGGATCGAAATATATCTATGTCAACGATGCGAATGCCACGCTTTCGACGAGTTTGAAATTCAGTTCCAACACGACCAATTCGACCGTCTTTGCCGGCCCCGGCTTTGTCGATCTCACTGGGACGGCTCAGAATACTTCGGGTACTGCGAACCGATTCGTGATCGCGGGGGGCGTCGTCCGTGGTAATGAATCGCAAATTGGATTCACAAGCACCGGCCTCGGTGTGTTGTCGCTGACCGGTGGCGTACTCGAAATCAAAGGCGGATCGAACGGGACGGGTATCGCGGCGGACTTCAGGCGTTCTCTGGGGGGAACCGGCCCTGGCACAGTGAGTTGGGGCGGTGGAACTCTCTTCGAGAAAGGGAGCGGCGGCTTCTCCGCGTTCGGTTCCGCCGCGTCCGTCAACATTGGCGGGAGTCTGGCTCCGAGCACGTTGATTTGGAACTCGAACGATTTCATCGCCGACGGGTACGCACTGAAATTCGGTTCCACGAAGTCGAACAACACCCTCAATTTTTTGAACGGGATCAACCTGGAGAATGGAGCCGATTACCAACTCCGTGAAATCAACGTCACCAAAGGCACCGGCACGATCGCGGATCGCACGACACTGTCCGGGGTGATTTCCGGTTCGGCAGTTGCCGACTTCATCAAGACCGGGAATGGCGTTCTCGAATTCAAAGGGGTCAATACCTACGGCGGCAACACCCTGGTGCAGGGCGGAACGCTACTGGCCAACGGAATCACTGCGACTGGCACTGGAAACACGTCGGTGTACACCGGGGCTACACTCGGCGGAACAGGAACTGTATTGGGTAACACGAATGTCGCGGGTGGGGGTACCATCCAAGGTGGCGAGGGCCTCGCGGTGAATCAGTCGTTGACTGTCGCCAAGGTGACGTTGAGCCACAACGCCAATCTCCGGGCGGTGCTTGGCAACGGGGCCACCGCGAGCGATCTGAACGCTACGGGTGCCGGCCGGCTGACCACCACAGGTGCGTTTGGCCGCGACAGCACCACTAGCATCATCAACATTCAACTCACGAACGCCGCTACGGATGGCTTGAATCTCGATGGAACCCACACGTATACCCGCCGACTCGCCACTCACACTTCACTGACCAACTTAACGACGGGCACCTACAACGCGGGGGATGTCGGCAACCCTTTCAATGTCAGCGGTACGAATTTCGCGGTTAACTCCAATTGGATCGTCACCGTGAATGCCACGAGTTTCGATGTGACGTTCTCGCCGATGACTCCGGTTCCCGAACCGGGCACCGTGTTCGCCATCGGAGCGGCTGGCCTCGGGCTGTTGGGTGCCTGCCGCCGTTACCGCAACCGTTGCTGAATCGGCCACTTGATAACAAATCGAGTGCCGCTGCCCGCCTCGCTGGTGGCCGTCACATCGCCGCCATGCTCCCGGAGTATTTTGCGGCTCACGGGCAGTCCGAGGCCGGTTCCGCGCGCCCCTTTGGAACTGACGAACGGCCGGAAGATGTCGTCGAGCTTGTCCGCAGGGATGCCGAAACCGTTGTCGGTCACGATGATTTCAATCGAACCTTCCGCATTCTGAATCGACACCTCGACTTTCGGTGACGGTCGCCCCTCCACCGCTTCGACGGCGTTGCCGATAATGTTCAACACGGCGTGGTGCATTCCATCGGAGTCGCACGCCACCGGCGGCAGGCCGAGGGCCGGTTCAAACGTCAGTACGACGCCGAGTTCCCCGGCACGGCCACGCACGATTTCCAACACCTCCGACACGAGTCCGTTGACGTCGGTCGCTTCCAGCAGCGGTTCGCGCTCTTTGGAAAAACTCAGCATGTCTAGTATCAAATCGTCGATCTTCGCCTGGTTCTTTTCGACGAGTCGCCAGCCCTTGGTCAGCAACTCGTGGTCGAGGTCGGGCAGGGCCATACGCACCATGTCGGAGCCGAAGCGGACGCCCTGCATGATATTTTTGATGTGGTGCGAGAGGGCCGCGATGGTCTGGCCGATGGCCGCGAGCCGCTCCGCTTGCAGCAGGGCCTGGTGGGCCTGATTCTCTTCGACGGCCAGCGCCGCTTGGTGGGCCACGGCGATGGCGAGCCGCAAATGATCCTCGGTGAACTTGGACGGTTGGCCGGCGACCGTATCCACATTCACTGCCGCGCGGGTGTCGAGGAAGAGCACGCCGACCGTATCGTGGCGGCCGCGCAGGGGCACGCAGAGCACTTCGCGGATCTGGTGCCGGGCGATGCTTTCGCCACCTCGGAAGCGCACGTCCTCGGCCGCATCGGCAATCAGAACCCCCTCCTTGGAATTCAGCACATGTTCCATCACCGTCCGGGACACCACGATCTCGCGCGCCGTCCGCCCGGCTCGCGCACGGACTGCCATGGGCAGCAGTTCGCCCCCCTCGGCCGGTCGGACCATGGCGCAGCCGTGGTCGGCGTCGGTCGCCTTCACCACGAGTTCGACGATGCGGCCGAGCAACTCTTCGACATCCAGAATGTCGCTGATGGCGTGCGACGCTTCGTACAGCACGGCGAGGTTGGCCAAGCGACTCCGGAGCCAGTCCGTCTCGGCGAGATCGGGCCGGCGGAGGATCTGACTGCCGGCCTCAGCGGGGATCGACTTGAGAATTGCTGAAGCGAACTCGGGCTGTGGCCGCACCACGATCCGGGTGCGATCCGCGTCGAATACCGAGCCGCTCGGGTCTTCGGAAGAATATGCCAACACGGTATCACCGATTTGGATGCGGTCTCCGGACTTTAGCTCCCTCACCTGCACCGATTGACCGTTCACGAGGGTACCGTTGCCACTTTCCAGATCGGTGAGCTGCGCTCCGGCAACGCTGACAACGAGCTGACAGTGCCGGCGTGACGCGCGCGGATCGTACAGCGACACGGCGTTGGCCGAGTGCCGGCCGAGTACGGAGATGCCCGGCAGCAAGGCGAATTTGCGGCCGAGATCCGGCCCTTGCACGACGGCGAGACTGGCCACGGTTATCGCCCCGAGAGTTTCTTCGATGGAACGAACTGATTCAATTCTAGCCCGTTGGGGCCGAGGAAATCATCGAGTAGTTCAATCCGGCTCCGTGACTTCAACTCTGCGAGAAGCAGGCCGATTTCTTCGCGCCAGATCGCGGCGAGAAAATCGGGGTTGGTGGCTCGCAACCGCGTGGCTTGCAGCCGACGTGCCTCGAATGCACCGGCTTCGGTTCGTGCCAGCGTCTCCGTTTCGTTGCGGTACGCCGCCGCTTCATTTTGCAGGCGGTACTGGAACGTGTTGGCCTCATTCGACTGTTTCTCGGCCTCTTGCTCGGCTTGGTTCTTACGCGTGCGGATGTTCGTTTGGGCTTGGTTCACCGCCTCGAAAGCGTCACGCACTTCTTCCGGAGCCGCAAGATACTCGACGCTGACACGCTGCAAAACGATGCCGAGATTCTGCCGATCCAATCGGGCCGGAAGGCGGGTGGCGATCCACTGTGTCAGTATGGTGCGACCACCGAGAACGCGGTCGACGGTGCGGCTCCCAATCCAGTCCGCCGCCAGCGATTCGGTCTCGCGGTAGAGTGCGGCTTCCACCCGATCCCGATTCACCACGTAGTTTTCGAGCGCCCCGTCGCGGTCGTCGATGGCATACTCGACAACGAGTTTCAAGTTCACCAAGTTCTGATCGCCCGTGAGGAGTTGACCCGTCGGCAGGCCGGGGGCGTCGCTCGATTCCGCGGGGTTGTAGCCGACGAGGAGTTGCCGCACGACGCGCACGGGAACGCGGTCAATGCGGTCGATGCCGTAGGGGAAGCCGATCCAAAGTCCGGGCCCGGGCCGGGCGACCACCCGGCCGAACCGCCGAACGACGGCGCGCTCGTCCGGCCCCACTTGGGCCACCCCGGTGAGGGAGTACCCGAGGAGGGCGATCAGGGCGAGATAGAGCGATCGTCGCATGAGCTGGCCTCAATCTTACGGACCATCAGAAATCCAATCCCATCACGAGCCACCGGGCTTGTCCCGCTGGGCAACAGATAGCGGAAACCCACCGGGACAAGCCCGGTGGCTCGTTGAGTCGTTTCATGACTTGCGGTGGAAGATCGCGCCGTCGCGGATCTCTACCAGAATGCCCCTCTGATTCTCGACGTACCGCAGGGCCGTCTCAATTGCCGAATCGTCGTTCTTATACCGGTCGCTGCCGCCGGCCGTCCACCAGCGTCGCGGCGAGCCGTGGTACTTCGAAAGCGCGGCTTGCGTAGTCCCCTTGAGAATCCGTCTGACAGTCGGCCCGTCGGGTGGCGTATCGAAGATCACTACGTGCACATGGTTCGCCATAATCGCCGCGCAGCCGATACTCCAGCCGCGCCGATGGGATGAGTCGATCAACTCGTGTGCGACGACCTCGGCCTGCTCGGGCATGAGCCAGACGGTAGTGTCCTTTAGCGACGAAGCGGCGATGGCCCGCGTACGCTCGTGATCGGCCGCATAGGGAGTGTCGGGAGCGTTTTCCCGACCTTCCCATACGCCGGGTGCTTGGATGGTATGGCCGACATAGCCTCGGGCGTCGCCCGGGGGCCAAGTGCCGTAGGTGGTCCAAGTCTCGAGGAGGGCGAATGGCGCTTCCACAGTATGTCCTCATTTCGCGGGCCATCGGATACGAGCCACCGGGCTTGTCCCGGTGGGGTT
>JANXWE010000210.1 GCA_025351325.1 Fimbriiglobus sp. | reverse complement strand
GCCGCCGAAGCATCGGGTTCGATGGCGGAGTCAGCTTGCAATTGTTTCGGGGCCAAAGCGACTCGAAAAGTTCCCGGTGTCGGCTGTGTCACCGGGTAGCCGAAGTCCGCCATCATTTGCAGCGTCATGGCAATGTACGGTTCCGAGACGGCAGACCCTTCGAGCACAATCGTCACGGGGGTAGCCGCGAATGGGGCGACCATCAGCAACGCACTGAGGTACTGACTGCTGATGTCGGCCCGAATGCGAACGGTTCCGCCTCGCAGGCCGCGGGTGTCGATCCGCACCGGTGGACAACCGGTGTCCGCTTCGCTGGTCGCTTCGACACCGAGTTGTTTCAAGGCGTCGAGGAGGTCTTGGATCGGCCGTTCGTGCATGCGTGGCACGCCGCTGAGCCGGTAGTTCCCCTGCCCGGCCGCGAGCATCGCCGTGAGAAACCGCACCGTCGTACCCGAGTTGGCGACATAAAGATCGGCGGAGAGGGCCGGGATGATCCGTCCGGAGTCGTTCTTCGCCACCGCGATGGTGTCGTCCATCCAGGTCAGCTCGAAGCCAAGCATCACTAAGCAATCGAACATCACTTCAGTGTCTTCGCTGCGGAGCACGCCGTGGAGGACGCAGGCCGTCGATTGACTGCCGAGCGCCGCCAGCACCAGTGCCCGGTTCGTGATGCTCTTGCTGCCGGGCACCGAAACGGTGAGGCTCGGAGCCGTCGCCAGTGGAGCGATTTCAACTTTGGGTGGATAGATCTGCATCGCGGAATTCCAAGAAGTTGCCGTTCCGTTCAGTATGTCACCTTCACCAGGAACAACCCTTGCGGCGGGGCGGTGATTCCCGCCTCGCGGCGGTCTCGGATCTCGATCACGTCGCGCATTTTACTCACCGGCCAGTAGCCCCGACCAATTTGGTAGAGCGTCCCCGCGATGGCACGCATCATGTTGTACAAGAATCCGTCCGCTTCGATTTCGATCCGCACGGTTTCCTCGTGGCGGGTCACGCTCACGCTGAAAATCGTCCGGAAACTGCTGAGGCGGTTCGGCCATTCGCTCTCGAAACTGCGGAAGTCGTGGCGGCCGAGCAGGGCCTGCGCCGCTTCGTGCATCGGGGCCGCATCCACACCCCGGCGCGGTTGCCAGGCAGTCCGCCGCAGGAACGGATCGGGGATGCGCGAATCGTTGATGACGAAGCGGTACAGCTTCTTCACCGCGTCGCGGTTGGCGCAGAACGCTTGCCCCACGGCCACGCAATCGAGCACGCCCATGTCTGGCGGCAACTTGGAATTGATCGCCTTCACCAGCGTCTCTTCGTCGAGCCGCGTGGCGCTGTAGAAGTTCACAATTTGCCCGAGGGCGTGAACCCCGGCGTCGGTACGGCCACTGGCGTTGGCGCGGATGCGCGGCTCGCAGGTGATTGCCGCGACCGCGTGCTCGAAGGTCTCTTGCACCGTGCGGTGGTTGCGCTGCGACTGCCAGCCGGAGAAATCGGTGCCGTCGTAGCGCAGGGTGAACTTGAGATTGCGCATGGTTCCGATTTACTTCACGATGCCGCGTCGGATCAGTTCCTCGGCGCACTGCACGGCGTTGCTCGCCGCGCCTTTGCGGAGATTGTCGGCGACGACCCAGAGGTTCAGAGCGTTGGGGTTGGACGGATCGAGTCGCACCCGACCGACGAAGGTAAGGTCGGAACCGGCCGCGTGGATCGGCTGCGGAAACTCCCCCTTGGTTTCGTCCATCAGCACCACACCGGGGGCTTTCGCCAGCGCCGCCTTGGCCTCCGCGATGGAAATCGGCCGCGCGAATTCGACGTTGATCGCTTCGCTGTGGGCGATCCGTACCGGCACGCGGACGCACGTCGGCGACACCCCCATGCTCGAATCGCCAAAGATTTTGCGCGTCTCGTTGACGACTTTGTTCTCTTCTTCGGTGTAGCCGTTGGCTTCGAGTTCCCAATCGAGCGTGATCACGTTACCCGCGAGCTGGGCACGGTGTGCGGTCGGTGCCGGCACGGCCTGGCCCAAGGCGTAGGGCTTCATTTGGGCGTCGAAGTCGGTCAGCCCCGTCGCCCCTTTGCCCGACGACGATTGATAGGTGCAGACGATGATGCGGCGAATCGGCGACAGATCGTGCAGTGGTTTCAACGCTACAGCCAGGGGAATCGCCACGCAATTCGGGTTCGCCACAATCCCCTTGCGGGCATGGTGCAACTCTTCCGGGTTCACCTCGGGCACCACCAATGGGCAGTCGGGATCCATGCGCCACGCCGAGGAATTGTCGACGACAATGGCACCGGCCTTCGCCGCGATCGGGCTGAATTCCTTGCTCACACTGCTGGGGGTACTACTGAGGACGATTTGCACGCCGGTGAAGGCTTCGGCACAGAGGCGTTCGACCGTGTGAGTCGTCCCGGCGAACTCGACCCGTTTCCCCACCGATTTCTCGGAGGCGAGGAACTTGATCGAACCGACCGGGAAATGGCGTTCGGCCAGCACGCGCCGCATCAAGTCGCCGACGGCTCCGGTCGCCCCCACCACCGCCAAATGCACGCTCACAGGAGAACCTCAAAGTTGCGAGGAACAGACGATGTGGTTAACTTAGCAGGTGTGGCGGAGTTGCCTACCGAAGAACACAACTGGCGAGTGTGCAAAGAAATTCCGACAACATTGATCGGCGTTTTCGCCGATTCTTGGGTAGGGCCGGCGTCCTGCGGCCCTTGCTCCGTGGGCACGCCAAGTCGATGAATTGGCGTGCCCAATTTGCCTACGTTCCTGTGATCCCTCCGGGATCAAGATCGCTCTAACCCGACTTACCGACCCGCTCCGGGTGTCGGTACGGCTGGATTCGTGGCACCGGCGCCACTGATCACATCTTGAACGCTATCCAAGAAGTTGCCGGTCGGCTTCCAATCGGTTGGCCCGACGTAGTGGAGTTGAGGCGCCGCGGCTTTCTTCAGTTCAGAGAAGCACTTCGGGATTTCCTCGCCGAGTCGGGCCTCGAACGCGGCTTTCTCTAAGAGCGGCCGTTCCTTCTCGAAGTTCACTTTTTCGTTCGCCGGGATCACCTTCAGAAGTTTCATCACGATGTAACCCTGTTCGGTGTGGATGATTTCGCTCACGTCGCCGGCTTTCAATTGGAAAGCGACTTCTTCGATCCTCTTGTCGTCGCCCATGAGGTGCTTGGTGATCGGCTTGATCTTCCCGCACGATGCGGCCAGTCCGGGGTTCGCCTGTTTGCGGGCTTCGCCGTCGTACTCGTTGTTGTTGTTGCGGATCCGGGCGTAAGCCTGCTGGATCATTTTCAAATCGTCCCCTTTGGGCCAGATGATCATCTGCACTTCGCGCATCTCGCCGAAGCGGCGCTCGAACTGGAGTTTCAAGTCGTTCTCGTTGAGCTTGATGCGATCCCGGCACATCTTCGTGAGCAGCAACCGCGGCCGGACGACATCTTCCATCCAGGCGTACAGGGTCGTGCCGTTCTTCGCCAACATCACATTCACGAAGTTGCTTCGGCTCATGGCGGCACCGCCTTCGCCCAGGCCACTGAGATCCTCGTTGAGGGCCGCTTCGAGTTCGGTCTTCGTCACCGTCAACCCGCGCTTCGCCGCTTCGAGATCGATGATTTTGATGTTGATGAACGATTCGAGCTTCTCGGCGCCGCCGCGATCCATGAGGAACTTGCCGAACTCGTCGTGCGACACGGGCAGGCTGTTGTAAAGAACCGCGACCGGTTTCGCCGGTGCCACTGGAATGGGTGCGGGCGCTGTTGCGGTGACCGGCACCGGCTGCAACTTGGGCAACGGTTGCTGCGAGATGGCGTTGCCCGCCAACAGGGCGATCCCGCCGCCGACGATGGTGAGGGCAATCCCGCGTCGTGTCCAACGTCCACGAATCTGCTGATGAAGCATGGTACCGTCCTGCGGTTCGAGAATAGTTCAAGTCGCTGCCCGGGGAATACCGACAGGCGGGAATCCGGGCAAGAGAAGTTTCGACAATTTGGGTGTTTTCGTTGGAGTTCAACCTTCAGGTTGTCTTCGTCGAACGAGTCTTCGAGGTTCCGACGTCGGTCATTTGCGGCAGTCATCATGAAACTCCGTTAAGTATATTCATGTTCAGTAATGGATATGCTATCCAATTTATCCGCTGTCAAATGGATTGTTCAGAAAAACTAAAATGCGGTCGAATCGAGGCTCCTTTCGCATTCCCACTTCGCCTTGTCGCATTCCGATGGCACGGTATACCCGAGCCACATTCCCGAAATCGGTTCATCGCTCGGAGGCTCGCTCATGCGTGCCCTAATTCCTTTGATCGCTCTGGTTTGCACCGTCAGCACGGCCACGGCTCAAACACAATCGACCTTGGCGGTCGTCAAGGTCGGTTCGGTGAAGGTGCGTTGCGGCCCTTCGGAACAAATGGACGTCTGCGGTACCCTCGAACAGGGCACGGAAGTCATCGCGCACCATCTGGAGGGAACCGACTGGTACGCGATTCAACCACCGGGCGGATCGCTCAGTTGGATCAGCCAGATCAACGTGGAACTGAAACGAGAACCAGGCGAAGCAGCTGGTAAATTCCCCGCCAATGCCGTGGTGCACCCCCTAGAGAATGGCGAAACGAAAATCGCGGCCGGGTTGTTGGGCGAATTCAAGCCATTGCGGGTGCAACGCACGAAATTACCGGCGGGCACTATCGTGACGGTCACCGGGCCGAAGGTCATGATCGACGGAAAAGACTCGAACGAGGGCTGGTACCCGATCGTGCCACCACGGGACGATTTTCGGTACGTACCACTCGCGGCTCTGGAACTGTCCAGCCGCGGGGAGAGAGTGACTCACACGGTGAAAGGCGCGTCTGAAACGAAGCCGATCTCACCGGAAACCGGTACCATTTCAGCGATTCCAACTCCTTCGATGACACGGTCGATACCGATCATTGCGGGGGATGGGTCAAACAACACGCTCTGGCGCGATGCCGAGCAGGCCCAGGCCGACAGCAACTTTACGCGCGCCGAGGAACTGTACCTGCAACTGGCGACGGCATCGAACAAGGCCGGCGACGTGAAAATGGCGAACGCTTGTTACGAACGCGTCCATGCCGTCCGCGAATTGGGCCGCACTTCAAAAACGAGCAGCAGCGGGAGTTTGCGACCGACCGACGAGCCGAAGTCGCCCCCGAGTCCGGCGGTGAAGCCGAGCGCGATCGATCGTAACCAGATCGGTGACGGTATTTTGCGCACCGTGCGCTTCGAGTACCAGGGCAAGAAGGTGTACGCGTTGACAAGTTCCAAGGGCGAGGTGCGGCTCTACCTCATCGCCGATGGAATCGAACTGGATCGGTACGTCGGCAAGTGGCTCGAAATCGCCGGCACCGTGACATACCCCAAGGAATTCGCAGGCGATGGCCTGCTCACGGGTACCCGAATCGACACGGTGAAATAGCGGTCAAGTGTATTCGACAATGGCTTTCAAAATGCCCATGATCTTCGCCGGGTTGTCGATGAAATACTCGGGGATGTCGAGCAGAATTTCATCGCCTTGCAAACGCAGAAACTTCCAGGCCGCCCCGGTACTGACGACCCCGTGAATCACCGATGGGGGAACACCGGCTCGTTCATTACTGAGCCGGGCGGCGTACATCGCCGCGATGCACTGGGCTAAACCGGTGCGGATCAAATCGTTTTTCGCTTCCACAATGGCCACAAACGGTGCTTGGAGCAGGTGTTGGCTCGGCCCGCGCCCGAGAATGAAATCGCAATAACCGTTCAATCCCCGTTCCGAATCGACATCCCATTCGAGGCCTGAAAACAGGGCAAAACTCGTCCCAATCGTTCTCCTCAATTCCAACAACACCGGTGCGAGGATGAACTCGGATTTGGCTTTCTCAGTACTGTTCGCCAGCGCCAGTGCGACCCCATCTTTCAAGAAAGCTGCAAACTCGGAGCGGACATTCCATGCCGGTGCGTCCGGGAATAGCTCGGCATCGACGACGCGCAAGCCGAGTCGCTCGTGGATCAACGGCAGCGTGAAATCGCGGAAAGCCATGGGAATCTCTGCTGCTAAGCCACGTCCAACACTTGCAAGATCACACCCGTGACCAGATCCTTCACGCGGGTACGATATTCGGCCATGTGCGCGGATTTCAAATGCGCTTGGAGTGCTTCCACACTGGACCACTTCTCGATGACCATCACCGTATTTGGACGGGCGGCGATTTGCACGGGAATGCTGGTCGCCACATCCACACCGGCACCGTACTCGATGCAGCCGACTTCGGCCTGCACCAGTGGTTCCACCCGGTGGAACTGTTCCAAGTATTCGGCCCGTTTGCCGGCGGCGATTTCAATGGTGGCGAGGACGTGGATCATCGAATCGGCTCCCGAGGAATAGATTTTCGTCATTCTAGCCGTGTCGGCATGGCCTTGCGAGAGCCGGTCGGTCATAATCGGAGACATGAGCCGAGAAACTGATCTTCAGCGCGTTCTCAGTGGTGGTCTGGTGGCGGTTGTCCGCGCCCCGGATGCCACCCACCTCGTCGATGTCATTGCGGCCCTGGCGGAAGGGGGCGTCTGCGTCGCGGAAGTGACCTTTACCGTCCCGAATGCCCTCGACGTGCTGAAGGCCGCCAAAGCGCGTTTGGGCGACCGTGTGCTACTCGGGGCCGGCACTGTACTCGACCCCGAAACGGCGCGGGCAGCCTTGCTGGCCGGGGCCGAATTCATCGTCTCGCCGACGCTCAACCTCGATGTGATCCGACTCTGCAAACGGTACGACAAACTCGTCTTCCCCGGAGCGTTCACGCCGACGGAAATCCTCTGCGCCTGGGAAGCCGGGGCCGATATCGTGAAAGTGTTCCCCGCCGATGTGTTGGGCAGTGCTTACTTCAAAGCGATGCGTGGGCCACTGCCGCAGATTCGGCTGATGCCCACTGGCGGCGTCGATTTGAACACCGCAGGAGAATTTCTTCGGGCCGGGGCTTGCTGTCTCGGCGTTGGTTCTCAGATGGTCGACCCCAAAGCGGTGATCCGCGAGGATTACGAATACTTGCGCGGGTTGGCTTGGCAGTTCACCCAAGCCGTCGCCCTGGCCCGCGGTACGGAACTCAACGGCCACAACTGATTCACTTCTTCTCGGCAAATTTGAACAGCGTCGATTCCGTGCGCAGGTACAGCGCACCGTTGTCCGGGAGGAACGTGGCGAACGTCTTCTCCTTCATGTCGTTTTCCGCCAGCAGCTCCAGCTCTTTTTTGTTCGGTTGGATCACGAGGCCGACACCGGTTTCGGACGTGATGTAAATCTTCCCGTTCGCCAAGATCGGCGACGACGAGTAAGCGCCGCCTTTGATCCGGCTCGCCCAGTGGAGGGTGCCCGTTCTCGCATCGAGGCAACTCAACATCCCCTGATCCGCCAGCATGTACAGTTCGTCGCCGACGATCAACGGCGTCGGCGTATTCGTGGCGAATTTGCTCGTCGACCAGACGATTTTGTCGGTGATGTCTCCCGTACCCTCGGGCTTGATCGCCAGCAGATGTTGATTGACATACCCCGACGAAATGAAGACCAAGCCGTGGGCGTACACCGGCCGGGTGATCAGCGACCACCCTGATTTCGGGTACTTCACCCGCCAGATTTCTTTGCCGGTCTTAGGATCGTAACCCGCGCACCAATCACTCGCCGCCGACACGATCATCTTCTTGCCGTCGTGCTCGATCAACTGGGCCGTGGCGAACGAGAATTTGAGCAATCCCGACATGTTCCGGTCGGTCTTCCACGCCTCTTTGCCCGTTTTCGCGTCGATGGCGACCACGAATTGTTTGTCGCGGCCGTCGCAACTGAAGACGACATTTCCCTCGGCGAGAATCGGTGAGCCGCCGTTGCCGTGCTGCGGTTCGTAGCTGTAACTGTCGTTCTTCCAGAGCACTTTGCCGGCGAGATCGAGTGCGGCCGTGCCCATGTGACCGAAGTGAACGATCAGCCGTTCGCCATCGGATACCGGCGTCGGACTGGCATGGCTATTCTTTTTGTGGGGCTGCGACACCGATGCTTTTTCGAGGAAGACCTGTTCGTTCCAATCGAGTTTGCCGGTTTTCGCATCGACACAGACGACGCGCAATTCGTAATCGGGCTTCTCGGTACTGCCGATGGGGACCGCCGTGGTGAGGATCAATTTTCCGCGCACCAAGATCGGCGACGACCACCCGGCCCCCGGCAGCGGCAACTTCCAAGCGACGTTTTTGTCCGGCCCCCATGCGGTGGGCACCGCCGGGCCTTCGTAATGACCGACACCGTTCGGCCCGCGAAATTCGAGCCACTCGGCAGCATCGGGCTTGATAGGAGCCGCACCGAACATCAGCAAAGCAGCCGACAACGCCAAGGGAATCATGCGGGGAATCTCAAGGTGCGGTGAGATCTAAGTTCAGTTTAGCGAATCGGCGAAGAAACTCATGAGAGCGGGATCTTCTTGAAGCCGAAGGGGATCACTTTCGAGGCGCATTCCCAATCGAGAATTCTCATGCGGGTGAAGCTGCTGGCTTTGACACCCGGCGGTGCTGTGGCCGTGAGTTTGTACTGTACAAAGTGACTTTCAAGATTTGGTCTCGCGAAACCTTCCCGAACTGTTTTGGAAAGAAGGGTTAGAGCAATTTGGGCTTGATCGCCCTGATCGTTTTCGATGATGATCCGCGCCGGTAGCGCTTCGAGTTCGAGCTTGTCGTACCGCTCACGAACGTTCTGCGTCAGCGTGACTGCGAGTTCGAACCGCCGATCTTGGTCATCCACACGCGCGGGTTCCAGTTCCAGTGTGAAGGTCTGCCCAGGGAAAGTTTGTTTTCCGGTCATCTGCAATTTCTCGACGGTGATGTCGGTGCGAATTTCCCGAACGACGACGACTTTGGCAACACCTTTCAGATCCACGATTTCCGTTGCGGTGCGGTCTTTCCGGTTCACCCCGACTTCGAAATACTCGGAATGTGTCAAAAAGAGCGACGTGTGACGGTTTGAATGCTGCCACTCGTCTTCCGGGTCGGACGTTCCCAATAAGTTGTTGCCGAGATTGTCGACCGCGCGGGTTAGTTTGATCTGAGAAAGGCCCAACATTTGGAGCTTCGGCTCCGATTCCAAACGGATACTCACAAATTGATCGAGGTCATGTCGAAAAGTGCCGTTTTTAGGCCTGCTGAACTGGTTGGTGCAGCACATGTGGATCGACTCCAACGTGATCCGGAACGGCCCATCGACTTCGACGAATGGGGTGACCGAATCCGTGTCCAACTTCTGGTTGTTTGCATAGTTCTCAATCCCCGATTGGTGATTGATCGTCCGGACGACTTCCCAAAAGGGTTTCTCCCAGACATCGAGTGACATAAGATCTTTGACCTTCGTGTCGTCTGGAATCGGCAATTGATAACCCGAGACTCGGGCCAGTTCTTGGAACGTGATCCTCGGAGTTGCACTCTCCAATTTCAAAGTGATCCGCGTCGGTTCAAAAAGTTGTTTCACACGAATGCGGTGGATCAGTGATTCCAGCCGTTCAGTGGCTTCGGGGTTCGAACTCTCAGCAAGGGCCTCCTTCAATTCGGGAATCAGTGCCACGCCCTGCGCCAGAAGTTGCCGGGTCGCCCGTTCCCGATCTTGGAAGTCCCCGGTGCCTAAAGTGGCGATCAATTCCTTCGTTGGTGGAGTAGGAGTCGTGAGTTCGGGGGTTTTAAAGCCAAACTGACGTATCCTATCCGCCGTTTGTGTCGGGGCCGGTGGCACCGCCACCAGCAGCAACGCCATTCCGACCAACAGGGTGAGGAGTCCGCGTTTCATGGCATCCCTTCAGCGTGGGCGAAGCCAAATGCTAATGCATGATGATCCGCTTTGCGAACCGAATTCGGATCCGAGGGTATCACGGGATCGATTCACGCCATCTCTCAAGTTCAGCTTCTTGCAGCCCCAACGGGGCGACCGAAGGTAGCCAGGGGTGGAGCGCAGCGGAACCCCTGGGCGCTGAGAAGAATCGACCTGCGGCCCCAACGGGCTACCCGTCTCGCCATCGCTCCAGGGGTTCCGCTGCGCTCCACCCCTGGCTACCTTCGGTGGCCCCGTTGGGGCCGCAAAGACTCAGAATCACTTCACGGGACAGCACCCGTCGGCCCGGGCGGGCTGCGGCATCTCCCCCGGCTTCAGGATGCGCACTGTGATGATCTGGTAAATATCCTGTTGCGTCTTGCCGATACCGGTGGTTCGGAACAAACGATTGAGGTACGGAATTTCCGACAGCACCGGCACTTTGGTCTCGACCCGTTCTTCGACAGACTGTTGACCGAGATACAGGATCGCTGAATGGCCGGAGTCGAGCACGGTCGTCGAAGTGTCACGAATCGTCTGGATGTCCGCGTTCAACAGGCTCGTGTGCACCGTACCCATTTTGAATTGAACCGACTTCCCATTGATGGCGATAGTTGGAGTGCACTGCAACATGGTACCGATTTCGACCGATTTATTGGTAACGGCAATCACGCCCGCTGCCGACTTGGTGGCAGCCGCCACGTCGACGACTTGGCCCACTTGAAACGTGCCCACTTGGCCATCGACGCAGGTCATTTTGGGGCTGATCATGATCGTCGTACGGTGATCCGTTTTGATGTCGGCAACGGCCTTCTTCAATTCTTCGGGGGTGTAGTACTTCGGTTTCGGCTTGCCCGTTTCGGACGCCGACGGCCAGCCGGCTTTGTCGCCGAATCCCGCGCGAACGGAAACGATTTGCACTTCCACCGACACTTGCTGATTGCGCAATCCGCGCAGGCTTTCCAGCGTTTTGGTCACCTCCGCCAAGACGTTTGGGGAGTTGGTGATGCAGAGGGAGTCCGACGCCGCGATAAACTCGATCGTGCCGGTACCCCCACCGAGTTCCCACGACTCTGGCGCGGTCATCGCCACGATCAACTTCATCAACGTGTGCGCGGTGGTGGCCTTGCTGTTTTCGAGCGTGGCTGCCCCCGGAATTTGCAGCGGGGCATCGACGAGATCGGCGACTTCAAAGACTCGCGTCTTCGGTTTGACCGGTGTCGTCGAGGCGGCGGTGAATCGCTGGAACGTCACGCCCGGCTGGGCCACCCCTCTGAATTCACCAGGTTTTTTGGACTGCTGAGACGGCGGCGCCGTGAGGGTGTCGAGCGGCGAGGATCGCTGCAGCGGGAGTGCTTGCGGTGGCAATTGAGCCAGTGCTGTTGGCAGAACGAGCAACGACATGCCGAGGGAAAAGATCGAAAAACGGGATCGCATGCGGGACGCCTCCGTGGGGGGGTTAGGGGCGCCCGTTACTACCAGCGTGGGGAAATCGGCACAACCCGAAGGGGGAGCGACGGGGCCGTTTCAATCGGATACGGCTCGGGATATTGGGGCCTTTTTGTGACCCCAACGGGGTTGCCGAAGGTAGCCAGGGGTGGAGCGCAGGGTAACCCCTGGACCGCGGGGGAAAAGGGATTGCGGCCCCGACGGGGCTACCCGCCTGGCGGTCGTCCCAGGGGTTGCGCTGCGCTCCACCCCTGGCTACCTTCGGTGACCCCTTCGGGGCCGCAAAGACCCAAAAGGAGACACGGCCGGACTTCCAAGATCGCCGTCGGTTCGAAATGTCCGACCCGTGTGCCAGTTACAAAAAACTTTCTTAGCTTCCGTATCGCCTCACGGTATGATATCTCACACACACCCGGCTGAACCGGAGACACCGCCGATGACGACCCCGCTGGACGCACCTCAAAAACAAGCCCGCCCCTGGATCTGGCCCCTGCTGATCGCGAGTACCCTCAGCCTGTTGGCGATGGCCATTGTGCTGACGGCCGGCCCAGGTACTCCTCTGGCAACCGCTTCGGCCAAGCCCGTGGAATTGCCGATCGCTCAGGAACCGAAACCGGAACCGAACCCGGTGGCCCCGGAGTTTCCCGAGAAGATGGACTGGCTCAACACGGCCGGCCCCATCACCTTGAAAGATTTGAAGGGAAAGATCGTCCTCCTCGACTTCTGGACGCTCTGCTGCATCAATTGCATCCACACCCTGCCTGATCTGGCCAAACTCGAGAAGAAGTATGCCAACGAGATCGTGGTGATCGGGGTTCACAGTGCCAAGTTTGACAACGAAAAAGAGACGCAAAGCATCCGCAAAGCAGTGCTGCGGTACGAGATCGCCCACCCCGTCGTGAATGACTCCGATCACAAGATCTGGGACAAATACGGTGTGAGTTCGTGGCCAACGCTCATGGTTGTCGACAGCGAAGGGAAAGTCGTCGGTGCCGTCAATGGCGAAGGCAATTTCGAGCTGCTGGACAAAGTCATCGGCAAGCTCATTGAAGACGGGAAAAAGAAGAAGACGCTCAACGAGACGCCGATCCGTTTCGACTTGGTACGCTTCCGTGAGAAGGGGGATACGCCACTCTTCTTCCCCGGAAAAATACTGGCCGATGAAGTGGGAAAACGGTTGTTCATCGCCGATAGCACACACCACCGCGTCGTCATCACCGATCTCGACGGCAAGAAGCTCAATATCATCGGCAGCGGCAGCCCCGGCTACAAAGATGGCAAGTTCGCCGATGCCCAATTCGATGATCCGCAAGGCCTCGCACTCGACGGTGACTTGCTCTACATCGCGGATCGTAAGAACCACAGCATCCGGGCCGCGAACCTCAAAACGGGCGAGGTGAAAATCTTCGCCGGCACCGGCCAGCAAGATTCGAAATCGCGCTTCACCGATACTCCTGCCGACCCTTTGAAAACCGGGTTGAACAGCCCGTGGGACCTACTGCTGGTCGACCGAACTTTGTTCATAGCGATGGCCGGTCACCACCAGCTTTGGGCCTACGACCTCAAGGCCAACAAGATCCAAGTGTACGCCGGTGACGGTCGCGAGAACGTGAAAGACGGCCCCCTCTATGCCAGCAGCTTCGCCCAGCCGTCGGGGTTGACCACCGACGGCAAGTCGCTGTATGTCGCCGATTCCGAAGTGAGCGCCGTCCGCAAGCTTTCCATCGACGGCAATGGCCGCGTGGAAACGTTGATCGGCGAAGGGCTGTTCGAGTTCGGCGACAAAGACGGTACCGGCAAAGAGGTACGCATTCAGCACGCATTGGGCGTCATGGCCCACGAAGGTAAAATCATGATCGCCGATACTTACAACAACAAACTGAAACTGCTCGATCCGAAAACACTCGAATGCAAAACGCTCGCGGTGGTCGGTGAGCCGGGGAACAAGGAACCGCTGTTCAATGAACCGGCCGGTATGAGCATCGCGGCCGGGAAGCTCTACGTTGCCGACACGAACGCCCACCGCATCCGCGTGGTCGATTTGAAGACGCTGAAAGTGGCCACGCTGGCCCTGACGGGGGTGGAACCACCGCCGCCGCAGAAAGATTGGCAGCCGAAGAAGTAGTGGGGCAGTGATTAGTGATTAGTGGTCAGAAAAAAGGAGTGTGCCATGTTTGCTCGAGCGTTGGTCGGTTTGTTGATATTCACCCCGTTGGCCTTCGCCGGCGAGAAGCCTGTTGGGCTCCCCAAAGGAGTCGAAACGGTCGAAGCGACCGTCGAACCGGCCGAGGCCAAACCGGGCCAACTGGTGACGTTCAAATTGACGGTCACTTTGGCCACGGGGTATCACACGTACCCGTTAGTGCAACCGGACAAGCTTGCCGCAGGGATGGTGAACAAGGTCGTCTTCCCGGAAGCCGGGGCACTGATCTTCGTTGGCGACGCCATCGATCCACCGATGCCAGAATCGAAGGCCGAGCCGCTGCTGGGAATCAAGGCGTTGAATTTTTATCATGGCAAGGTCGTCTACGAACGGAAGGCTGTGGTTTCGCCCAAAGCGACCGCCGGGGCGAGTACCGTGACGATCCCCAAGTTCGTCCTCAGCGTCTGCGATAAGGACTCCTGTTTCCCCCCGAAGTCGTTGGCACCCGAAGCGACGTTCAAGATTCTCGATGGCCCAGCCGTGGCCGTGGATGCGAAGTACGCCGCCGAAGTCGAGAAGGCGATGAAAGACAAATGACCGCCGACCGGTAAACTTTCCTAAGCCCACGGTCGCGGCGACCGTGGGCTTAGGCATTCTCCGAGCGACTTTTCATGCGAACGATTCTTCTCCTCCTCGCGTTCGGTGTTCCCACGTTCGCTCAAGCGCAGTTCGAGCTACCCGGCAGCGGCTTCAAAGCCAGGTCGTTCGCGGAAGTCGGTGAAATCACCGCAGAAGTGGTGCCGGCGAAGGCGAAGCCCGGGCATCTGGTGACGTTGAAACTCACGGTGACGCCGAGCCATGGCTGGTACACCTACCCGATGAACGCCCCGGCCGGCCAGACCGGACGCAACAATCTGAAACCCGAGCCGAGCGCCGAACCCCAAGTCCGCACGCTTTACATCGTAGGCCCCGTGACCGACCCGGAGGGCTGGAAAGAGAAACCGTCCACCGACCGGGCACCGTTGCTGGATCGCGTTTACAAGAACCCCGTCACCTGGGAGTTGAAGGCCATTGTCTCTCCCAAGGCGACCCCCGGCCCGCACCCGATCTCCTTCGATGGCATGGCCATTCAAATTTGTGACACGAGCTGCTTGAACGCCCGCGACGACAATTTCCCGGCACTGAATATCGAGGTACTTCCCGGAGCAGCCGAAGCGATTCCGCCCGAGTACCAAGCCGAACTGACGGCACTGCTACAAGGCAAAGCCGCACCGCCCAACAAGGTGGAACTCGTCGAGTCGTCCGGGCTGATTAAAAAGAAGCACCTCCCGTTCGCGGACTACAAAGACAAGCTCGACAAGCTGCTGGCGTCGATGGAACAGCAAGAGGTGAAACGCGAAGGGGGCATCCTGACCCTGCTGCTGACGGCCGCATTCTGGGGCTTCGTGTCGCTGGCGACGCCGTGCGTCTTCCCGATGATCCCGATCACCGTGAGCCTGTTTCTGAAGCAGGGTAACCAGAGTACGGGCGGGGCATTGAA
>JANXWE010000350.1 GCA_025351325.1 Fimbriiglobus sp. | reverse complement strand
CCGCCGCCCACGTCAATGATCTTCAACCCGGCACCCAGGCGGTGCAACTCGACATAAATGCGGGCCGCCTCGTTGAGGGCGTCCTTGACCTTGCGGATGTTCGAGACTTGACTGCCCATGTGGAAGTGCGTCATCTGCAGGCAGTCGGCCATGCCCTTCGACTTCAAGTAGTCGAGGGCTTCGATGACTTCGGTCAACGTCAGGCCGAACTTGGAGCGGTAGCCGGCGGAGCTGCGCCAGCGGCCGGCCCCGCGGCTCGCCAACTTGACGCGGATGCCGATCGGCTGACGCACGCCGAGCGCCTCGGAGTGCCGCACGATCGCTTCGAGTTCGGAAAACTTCTCCACGACCGGGATGACGTTCTTGCCGAGCTTGCGCGCCAACACCACCATCTTGATGAATTCGTCGTCCTTGAAGCCGTTACAGATGATCGGCACATCGGCGCCGTTGGTGATGGCCAGTACAGCGAAGAGTTCCGGCTTGCTCCCCGCTTCGAGTCCGAAACCGTGGTGCTTGCCGAAGTTCAGGATCTCTTCGACCACCTGGCGCTGCTGGTTCACCTTGATCGGGTAGACGCAACTGTATTCGTTCTGGTAGCCGTACTCTTCGATCGACTTCTTGAAGCAGTCGGCGATCTCGCCGATGCGGTGTTTCAAAATATCGGTGAAGCGCAGCAAGATCGGCAATTGGATGCCGCGGTCTTGGAGTTGGTCGACGAGCTTCTTGATGTCGAGGGCGCGCTCCGGATTTTTGTCCGGGGTGCAGACGACGTGGCCGAGGTCGTTGATGCCGAAGTAACCCTTGCCCCAGTTTGTGGTCCCGTAGGTCTCGAGCGCGTCGGCGAGTGACCACGAGCCGGAAACTTCGGTCGCGTTGGCGACGGGTCGATCCAGGACTTTGCCCATCAGTAGTCGTGCCTCGATTCGCAGTGTGATTCTTTACTGTCCAATTATAGCCCCGCGTCCGGATGCTGCAACGGCATGTGCGGCGCTGCACCGAGGGATTCGAGTTTGGTGATCCAAGCATGAAAGTGCGGACACTTCGCACGGATGTCGGGGAGGCCGATGAGTTTGGCGAGTTCTGGCCCATCGCTCACTTTCGCGTATCCAGGTAGGACGTCGATGATGCGTTTGCTGGGTGCATCGACGCTGTTGATGTGTTCGGGAGTCGGGAACTCCGTCACGGTCTGTTGGAATGCGGAAATGATCCGGTCTGAAGCGCCGAGATACTCGAATTGCGTCACATCGTTGAACAGCACCGCTTCGAATTCGTGCAGTTGCAGATAGGGAATAAAACTGGGATGGCCGATGTCGGCCGAGAAAGCCGCTTCGAGCAGGGCGATCCGATTTTCGGGATGGTTCGAGAATATGTCGGCTTCGGCTAGGCCGGGAAAGTCGGATGGTATTCGGTACAAGTCCAGCATGGTCGTGAAATAGACATCGCGGTTTCGATCATATTGCATCGTGTCCAGTAAATCTTGCTTGCAAGCGCCGTAATCGATCCATCCGCCGCGGTGGCTCCCCTTCCGCTTTCTGGTCGCCTTCACCAAACAGGGATGAATTCGCTCGATGCCGTGGGAAAGCAAATGCGGACCGAGTACCAAATCGGCGAATGCCTGTTCCGTCTGGCCTTCACAAAAGACGTAAAGCCGAGTCATCAGTGCGGCCCTCCGCGGACGATGTTCTTTTGCCAGATCTCGCCGAGGGTATAGCGTTCCAACCACGTCTCCAACTCGGCGGGATCGAGGCGAGTGAATGTTGACTCTCGGTTGTTGCGGTCTACCACGATCACGTCTTCGGCTTCGAAATGATCGAGGAACACCGGCGATTGAGTGCTGACGAGCACTTGCGTCCGCCGAGCGGCCGCTTGGAATAGCGAAGCAATCACGCTGATCGCATACGGGTGCAATCCCAGTTCAGGCTCGTCCACGATGATCATTGAAGGTAGTTGATCGTCCGGCAAGAGCAACAGCGTGATGAGGCACATCGCCCGGAGGGTGCCATCCGAAATCTGGTGCGGCCCGAAGAGGACCTCGGAGTCTTTTTCTCGCCAATTCAGAGTCGTGTAATTGTTGTCGGGAGTTAAATCAAAATCACCGAAATACGGAGCGACCAGCCGGATGGTCGAGATAATTCGATCAAAAACACGCGTATTGGACGATTGTAATCTCGCCAAAACAGCAGAGAGATTTCCCCCGTCCGGCTCCAGATTGATGCAATTGGCTACATAAGCATGTTGGCGTACTCCCGCCAAAGACGTCACATCGTCGAAATGAAATGGCTGAGACGTCGAGATCAGATGTGTAGCCTGACGAAAGTTCACACCTTCCTGCGTAGTCACCTGAAGGAGGTTGCTGTCTTTCCCGCCGTTGCCTAGTTCCAACCGTTTCACATCCGATCCTGGATTCTCCAGACCAATCCACATGATGAATTCATTTGCAAATGCAAGTTGATCGACGGGGGCGTATACCAGACTATGATTGTAAATAAACCTATATTGATCATTTTCAAAAGTTAATATACCACCAATCACAGAAGTTATTTTTGGCCCGAAATGCAGAACGGATTGAGCGAATCCCGATTTCATAACATAGTTTTGCAATCCACCTTTTTTACTCACCATCGCGTTCAACATCTTGAAGTACGAAATCAAATTGCTTTTGCCCGAACCGTTGGCACCGATCATCACGTTCAGCGAACGCAGTTCCAGATCCATCGACTTGATCGATTTAAACCCGCTCAATTGGATCCGTGACAAGATTCCCATGGCGTACTCTGGCTGCGCGAATGAGGGCACCAACACGCTGCTATTCTACCAGTTTACCGAGGCTTATTCGCGGTGCTTTCGAGCAGGCCGGCGGTGGTGGGGCCGGGCCGTTGGATGAATGGCACGAGCCGTTTGAGAGCATCCGCTTCGGAAGTGGGATTCTCGAAAAGGTCTTGCATGAACCTGGCCGTGAGGGGATCGATGATGATGGTCGTTTCCGGCACCGGACGCAGCGATTCCAAACTGCACTGGTACTGCCTCCGCCCAAAACGGTAGGGGAACGTGAAGATCTCGTCGGTCTGCCACAGCAGATGTTCGTTGAATGGCCGCGCGGCAATTCGGTACTTCGGGGGTTGAAGTAGCGGCGCCAATTCGACGCGGGCCAGTGGGTGATCGGCGGCGTCCATCAACCCGACGCGGATATCGCCCCGACCGCGGTGCAAGAGGTGCCAGTAGAGGTGGATGCCCTCTTCCGGGTTCAGTTCGCCCTGTTCGCTGTCGCCGCTGATCCAGGCCACACTGGTACCCGGTAATGCCGTATTTTCGACGTGGTGCAGCACGGCCCAGAGCATCTTGGAGCGAGTCGCCACTTTTTCTTGACGGCCGACGGACGCCACCATCATCGCGATCATTCCCGCCGCGACGCCGACCCAGCCGATCCGTTTCCAGACGGAGCCCGGGATTGCCAGGAAACTCGTCAACAGTACGGCGAAGGCGATATCCAGCCCCCAGACGGCCGGCATGGTGTAGCGTCCGCACATGATTTGCAGCGGCAAATAGACCAAGAAGCCACCGACGAGCAATAGACCCGCGCAGGCGAGCGCCGGTCGATTGCGCACCGATTCTCGGCGTGACACCAACAGCGGCAGCGACACGAGGCCCAACCCGGCACCTAAGAAATCCAACCCGGCGGCGCCCTTCAACCAGAGTGTGAACTGCTTGGCTTGCAACCACGACGGGCCGGGCGTCTCGTATTGGCCAGGGTGCCAGTGGGTTTGAAAATAAACGAAGTGCCCGAGTGGCAGCAGCACCGGCAGGAGATACACGGTCACGTTCCAGCGATTCGCCTTCGCGCTCTCGATCCAAGTGCGCCCGTCGGGCCAAAGTCGCAGCGCGAGCATGGCCGGGAGGATCGCCACGAAGACATTCTTGCACCCGAGTGCCAGCAACAACCCCGTGATGGCGAGCAGGTCGAATCGCCACGGGGTCGCGCTGCGGTTGGATTTTCGGGCGGCCCACAAGGCCAGCAGGGCGTAGGGCATGGCCACGCCTTCGGCGAGGGTCAAGCTCGTCCAGATTTCGTTGCGGTACGGGTTCCACATCGCGGCGGCGGTGGCGATCAGAGCCGCGACCGGATGGATTCGGAGTTCACGCAGCAGGGCCAACAGCATGGTGCCCGCCAAGCCGCACCAGAGCAGGCGTGCGCAGCGCCAAGCGATGGGATCGGCCCCGAACAGGTTGGCTTGCAGTTGCCAGTGGGCCCAGACCACCGGGCGGAACGGGCCGAGGTGTTCGACGTTCGCTGTGACCTTCTCCCACCACAATTCGATATGTCCGCGCGCGGAGAGGCCCGGGGTCGGGTAGACGAGGTTGCCGTCGTCCATGAAGTCGAACGGGGCACTCAGTGTGGGCCAGTATCCGCAGGCGAATAAGAAGCCAGCGGCCAGGAGCCAGCGGGGAAACGGACGGATCGGCGCGGGGGTCGTGGGGGTCATCGGTGGACGCCTCCTTGCGTCTGACCGAAGTGTACGCCGATTGGCGGAACCGCGCGAAGCCCAAACTCAGCGGCGCTCGATCCAGTATCACCACGGAATCAGGGGCGGGAAGATTTCGTCGTCGCCCGAGTAGAATTGGAGGCCCCGGATCACGACGCTCCCGCTGCTGTCGGCTTGAAATTCTAATTGCCAGACCCGCCCCTTCGTCTTCGGCAGCGTGACCACGTCATCTGCGGCCTTCAAATCCGCTTTTAGCATCGGTTGGAACTTGCCCTTGGAATCTTTCACCGAAACTCGGATGGCCTCAGCGATGTGATATTCGCCGCTGTGTTGCGAGTGGATGCCGAGGCGGGTCAATTCCACATCGTAAGGCAACGTGACTTGCACCGCGACCCACCCGGTCTTCGACTTGGACGATTGCCACATCGTGCTGGCATCGAAGGTCACTAGGCCCGTCTTCACGCTCGGCAGAATCGTCCCCTGCACGATGTTCCCAATCTTGCTCTTGTACTCTTCTCCCGCATCGGTGGCGACGGTCACGCTCGCGTGGCCCGGGATCGTCATCGGCCCGAGCGGGATGAGCTTCTTCGCCAACTGGTATCCCGCTGGCACGTCCGTTTTCGGGTCGAACTTGAGCTTGGGAAACGCCCGTCGATTGAGCGACAGTCCCCACAGATCTTCCGGGTTCAGTTTGCCCGGTGTCTTGCTCGGCGTCAGGCCTTTGGTGTGGTGCTTGGGGTTGTACGACATGATCGAATCATTCGACTTCAAGTCGTACCCGTAGACGTCCACGTGGGGCAGACCGAAGCCGTGGCCGAGTTCGTGCTGGAGGGTGGATTGGAAATTGGGCAGGCGATCCAGGGCGAACGTCGACATCACGATGATTCCGCCACCGGTGTTGAATCCGCCGTTGAGCGGCCGACCACCGCCGACGGGGAATTCGTCTTTTTTGTTCA
>JANXWE010000348.1 GCA_025351325.1 Fimbriiglobus sp. | reverse complement strand
ACCACCCGCACCCACGAATCACCTCAACAGTTATTGGTCGCTGGTCAACAGATTGTCGAACTCCGTTGACGAATCCTTTCGCTCATGTTCGGAGGGCTACCCATGTTCCGCTTCGATCATCTCGCGGTACCGTCGATTCACACGGCGCTTCCCGGCCCGATTGCCACTGGATTGCTGGCCCGCGATGCGGTGTTTGTTTCCGGGTCGTACACGCGGGTCTATCCGCTCGTCGTTGCGGAAGGTTCGGGGGCCGTCATCGTCGATGTGGACGGGAACCGCTTTCTCGATTTCACCGCCGGGATCGCCGTGGCCAACACGGGCCACTGTCACCCGGCTGTCGTGGCCGCGATCCAAGATCAAGCGGCGACGCTCATCCACATGTCCGGCACCGACTTCTACTACCGGCCCCAGATCGAACTCGCCGAGCGGTTGGCGGCACTTGCACCCGGGCCGTCGCCGAAGAAAGTGTTCTTCTGCAACAGCGGTGCCGAGGCGGTCGAAGCGGCGCTCAAGCTGGCCCGCTGGCACACCCACCGCACCCGGGTCATCGCGTTTCTTGGGGCCTTCCACGGCCGGACGTACGGGGCGATGTCGCTCAGCGGTTCCAAGGTCACGCACCGCCGGGGCTTCTCGCCGCTGGTGCCCGATGTCCACCATGTGCCGTTCCCGCGCGAGTGCAATCCGACTTGTGCGACAGCGGGTTGTCAGTTGGTGCGTGATCTCGAAGAGGATCTATTCCACCGCACCGCTCCACCGGATGAAATCGCCGCGATCTTCGTGGAGCCGATCCAAGGTGAAGGCGGTTACCATGCCCTGCCGAGCGGGTGCTGGCCCGCACTGCGAGCGCTCTGCGACAAGTATGGCATCCTACTGGTCGTCGATGAAATTCAATCGGGGATGGGCCGCACGGGCACGATCTTCGCCGTGGAAACCGCGGGAATCGAGCCGGACATCATCTGCACGGCCAAGGGGATCGCGTCCGGGTTGCCCCTCGGGGCCATCATCGCCAAAGCGGACGTGATGGACTGGCCGCCGGGCAGCCACGCCAGCACGTTCGGCGGCAACCCAGTCGCCTGCCGGGCGGCGTTGGTGACGCTCGACTTGCTCGAAAGCGACTATTTGGTGAACGCCCGCGAACGGGGCGCGGAATTGCTATCTGGTTTGCGCGAACTGGCGGCACGGTTCCCGATGCTCACCTTGCCGCGCGGGCGCGGGTTGATGATCGCCGTCGATACCCCGAGCAGCGCCGTCCGGGAGGTCATCATCGACCACTGTTTCCGCGCCGGACTGCTCTTGCTCGGATGCGGGGAAACGGCCATCCGCTTCTGCCCGCCGCTGTGCATCACGTCGGGTCAGGTGGCGACCGCCCTGCAAATCCTATCGACTGTTGTACGAGAACTGGCTAAAACGTGTAGTTGAATACGATTTTCGTGGCGAGGCGATCCATGTCCCGAGTTCTGGTCACCGGCGGTTGCGGGTTCATCGGCAGTAATTTCATCCGGCAGTTACTGGCCACCGACGCGGCCGTGACGGTGGTGAATTTCGATGCCCTGACCTATGCCGGGAATTTGGCCAACCTCGCGGATCTGTCGGGTCATCCGCGCTATTCGTTCGTCAAGGGCGACATCACGAAGCGTGATGATGTGCGAGCGGCGTTGGGTGCCGGCGTCACCGATGTCATCCACTTTGCGGCCGAGAGTCACGTGGATCGGAGCATCCAAGATTCTGGCCCATTTGTCCGGACGAATGTCCTCGGCACCCAGATTCTGCTCGACGCCGTGCGCGAGTTCAAAATTGAAAAGTACGTCCACGTGTCGACCGACGAAGTTTACGGCAGCCTCGGGCCAACGGGGGCGTTTTTGGAAACGACCCCGCTCGATCCGAGCAGCCCGTACAGTGCCAGCAAAGCCGCGTCGGACATGCTCGTGAAGTCGTACCACCATACCTTTGGCATGCACGCCGTCATCACGCGGTTCAGCAACAATTACGGGCCGTACCAGTTCCCCGAGAAGCTCATCCCGCTGTTCGTCACGAACTTGCTGAACGATCAACAAGTTCCGGTTTACGGTGATGGCATGCAGATCCGCGATTGGATCCACGTGCTCGACCATTGCAGCGGGGTAGAAGCGGCGTGGCGACGCGGGCGCTCCGGCGAGGTCTACAACTTCGGCGGCCGCTGCGAGAAAGCCAACTTGCACCTGACGCAGTTACTGCTGGAATTGCTGGGCAAACCGCACACGCTCATCAAGTACGTGCAAGACCGCCTCGGCCACGATCGCCGCTACGCCATCGACTGCACCAAGGCCGAAACCGAACTCGGCTGGTCGCCCAAGATCCGTTTCGAGCACGGTC
>JANXWE010000209.1 GCA_025351325.1 Fimbriiglobus sp. | reverse complement strand
GGGGCCGATCAAGAGTGTGTAGAGAACGATGAACAGAGCGACCCAACCGAAGGAAATCACCGGTACGCCGTCGAAGGTATCGACGTGCTGGCGGAGAGCGTAGGTGATGCCATCTTCGGAGGCCGTCGGGTTAACCCCCGGCGACAAGTTGGCCGGGTCGTACTTATCCGGTGCGGTTGCGGATCGCTCGGAGCCGGCTTTCGTGATGAGCCAGTCCCAGAACTCGGGGCGTTTCTCGAGATCGCGAAACGGCGAGAGATCGAGGTCGAAGCCAACCACCGTGATGCGACCGAGGCCGAGCGGCACTTGTACCACGGCGGGCATCGAGTTGCCTTCGAAGGCGGCACGGGGATTCTTGGTCATCTCCGGGCTGAGGCAATACGGGGGTGGCGTGCCGACTTTCGGTCTCAGTTTCGCCACCCGGAACGGCTGACCCGGTTCGGGCGGAATGACGTTGCCGTCTTTGTCCTTCAGGAAGTTCCCCTCGGCATCCTTCTTGACCTTCGACGGATTTCTCAGTTCGGTTTCGATGCTGATGCGGAGCGTGGCGAAGGTCAGCGGCAGTTGATCGACCTTTTCGGGCGTGGCGACCAACGGCAGCAACTCTTTGAACGCGGCACTGTCCAAGAGGGCGGTTTTTTCGCCCAGGCTGATGATGAGTCGGCCACCGCGGGCCACGTATTCGCGGAGGGCATCGCGCTTCGGTTTGTAAAAGTCGTTCTGGAACAGCTTGAGCAAGAATTCTTCGCTCGACCCGCCGGTGGCGAGGATCACGAGGTCGGCGGCGTCGTAGCCGAACCATTGGTCAGGAAGCTCTTCGACGCTGGTCATCGCGGCGGTTTCGATGCGGCCGTTGCGGAGCAAACGGTCGCCGCGCTGGAGTTCACCGGGGAGATCGAAGCCACCGAGCTTGGAGCCGAGCGACAGGATCACGTAGACCGAAGTGTCGCGGACGCGAATGCTATCGAGCATCACCAGATCGGAGACCGATACGGGGCTGGTGTCCGGCTCATTCGTCAAGATTTGCAGAGTGACCTTTCCGCTCACGCCACCCGGTCGCACCAACGGCACGCTGTGCTTGGCGAGGAACTCGCCCGGCTCCACGAAGCTTCCTTTGGTGCGGTACTTGTCGTCGGCGCCGGTCGGAGCGTCGTTGAGCACGGGGCTGCCGATGGGCCAGCGGATGACGGTCTTGGCGTCGTCGCTGTCGTAGGCGGTGATTTCGACTTGGAGGGGTTTGTCCGTCTCCCCGAGGACTTCCAACCGGAACGAGACGGGTGCCCAGACGCCGGTTTTACAGACGCGGGACGACGCTCCGCTCTCGTCGCGCTCGTTGGTGAATTTGGAGGCGGGGAAGCCGACCTTGGCGTCGACGATTTTGACTTTGGCGTTGCCGAACTGCGCCGAGGCCGGCGACAAGATCAACGATAACCAAACGAGAGCGAATCCGATCCGAATCGACGAGACGTGCATACTGACCCCTAATCGTCGCCAACAGTAGAAATTCATGGCTTGTTCGTCAGTCCACAAACGCACGGTGTCTGGTTGCAACCGGGGCAACCCTTCCCGTATTTACGCTCAATCGCCTCGTCGAGGTCGATTCCCCGGCAATTGGCCAATGTCACCAACCACGCGAGCACATCGGCGAATTCGAGCGTCGTTTCCTCGGCGGTTCCATTCCGCAGGGCCGCCGAGAGTTCGCCGACCTCTTCCAGGAACCACATGAACGTGCCTTCAACACCCCGTGCAGTGTCCTTGGCCCCGTAAAGCACACGGATGCGTTCCTGAAGTTGCCCGAGCGTCATGGCCATTCGTGATCCTCACTTGGGGATTCTAGCAGCGCAATTGCAGCAAGGCCAACGAACCGCACTTATGGTGTAGCCGTCGTGACTGTCCAGCGGATACACCCCCACCGCCCGTTGGACAGTCCGCTTTTTTCTGGACAGTCCATGTCCCCTTAGGACTTACGACGGGTTCATCTTGGCTTGTGAATCGGCGGGAGAGCCAGTTTGCCAAGCATCGCTTTGAAATCCTCGCGCGTCCTGAGGAGCGCGTATTCGTCGGCCGCGGTGAGCGCGTCCCGCTGGGCCGGATCGTTCAAAAATCCCACAGTTCCGGCCCGGCCGAGCAGTCGGACGGCCTCCGCTGCCAGTTTTTCGGCGCCGGCTTTGTCTGCGGTTCCCGCAGCGGCCATCGCGTAGACGCCGGCCCCATCGTACAAAATGATCCCGGGCAACTTTTCGGGTTTCAAAGCGGATTCCGCCAATTGAATGGCTTGGGCAAAAGCGGACGCGGCGAGTTTCGCATCTCCCTCCATCTTGAATGCCGACGCGGCGTGTGCTTGATAGAAGGCTTTGTCCATCGGCACATCCGCCAATGCCGCAGCCGCCATCCAGTCGGCCGCCGCGTCTCGGTATCGTTTGAGTCCTTCGCGCGCCGTCGCACGATGCCAATGGGATTGGACTAACAGTCCCCTTAGAGCGTCTGCGGAAGGATTCTTGATCCGCAGACTCGTGGATTGTTCGACCGCCCGGTTGCCCCACTCGGCCGCTTCGAGCCACCGTTTGCTCCCGACGGTGAGTTTGAGACAATTAAAATAATAGATGGAACGCAAGAAGTCACGTTCTGTTTCGGGAAGCTTTTCGACTTCGACACCGGCGACGCGCAACTCTGATTCGGCCTCGTCCAGCTTCCGACTAAGGATTAAGCTGGACGCCAAATCGAATCGAGCGTGGATCAAGTCCGAGCGCCAGTTCAGTTCCGCATTTTCGCGGGTCAGTTCCGCGAGCAGTGCGATCCGTTCCCGTTCGACACCCAACATTTCCGAAAACTTAGCTTGTGACTTCAAGGCGGAGCTGACCCGGCCCAGGGCTAGCACGCGGGTCGTCTGCAATTCGTAGCGCGTTCCAAACGTCCGAACCAAGCGGTCGATTTCCGCTAAAGCCGAACGGGCTGTCGACTCCGCTTCGGGATAGTTTTGGAGACTGCTGAGAGCCGTACTCGATGCCAATAAGGCATTCGCCAAAGCCACGCCCGGCGGCAAGTGGTCATCGTCATAATCTGCAGCTACCGAACGGGCGGTTACGACGGCCCGCTTGGCTTCATCGAGGGCGGCCTGATGGCGGCCTTGAATTCGAAACGAATCCGATAACCACACGTACTCTTGAGCCAGCCAAACCCGGTATTGCGGCTTGGAAGGAAAGTTCTCGTGCAGCTTCATGACTCCGCGGATCGCTTCCCGGTAGACCGGTTCTACTTCCGCCAAGCGTCCGGCGTCGACAAGTAGTCCCGCATGGACATCGAGAGAACGGATCAATCCTTCCTCCGGGATAACCGCCATCGGCGATACGAGTACGTGCTTCCTCCGCATTTCGATGACCCGCGCGTTCGCCGCTAAAGCGTCGTCGAATCGGCGACGTTTTTTGGCGGAGATCGCCCCGTTGTTGAGGACGGTCGCGAGCAATTCGAAATAGCCCATTTCTTTCGGGTACTCGCGAACCAACGCATCCAGTTCTGTAACAGCGGCCTTACTTTCCACATCGGCCTCGTCTAAGCGATTTTGATCCATCAGCGCCGCCGCCAAATTCGTGTGGCCGGTGGCGATCAAGAACCGATACCCCTGCCGACTCGGCTCTGCCCTGCGGAGTTGCAACCGAGCGGCTTGCGCTTCGCGCTCGAATGGCTCGGCTTCGCGATAACGCCGGTTGACGTGGTGAAACGTGAATAGGCTCGTGTGCGTGAAGGCGACGAGCTCCCAGCCTTCGACGTCGGCCGTAATCGGATGATCCGCGGTACCGGCTAGGTTGGCAGCGCGTTCGAGCGACTGTTTGGCGGCCAGGCGATCGCCGAGGGCCGATTGGATCCGACCGACGCGCTGGAGCGCCCGCACCTGCCCCTTTCGGGTGTCCAAATCGTCGCCGGCCTCTTCGGCGAATTCCGCGTACTGGTCGAGCAATTTGCGGAGGACGTCCTTTTGGACCGCGGACAATTCCCGCTCGCGAGTAAACCACTCTTCCAACGCATTCGAAGTCAGCGTGTCGAGAGCTTCCCGCGTCTTTTTACGGGCCGCTTCCTTCTTCGCCAATTCGGCCACGGCGACTCGCTCTTGCTTCCTCGCCTCCAGCAACCCCAACGTCGTCCCGGCGATGCCGGCCAACAGCACCCCCAGCACCACGCTCGCGGCGATCACCTGACCCTTGTGGTGCCTCACGAACTTCTTCAACCGGTAGCCGGTGCTCGCGGGGCGGGCTTCGACGATCTCGTCGGCGAGGTAGCGCTGGATGTCGCGGGCCAGGCCGTTGGCCGTGCCGTAGCGGCGGGTGCGATCCTTTTCGAGGGCCTTCAACACGACCCAATCGAGTTCGCCGCGCATGAGTTTGCTCAACTTCGCCGGCTCGGTGCCCCGGTTCGCCGCGACGCTCGGCAGGGTGTCGATGGTGCTCAGCTTGTGGCTCGGCTTCGGCGCTTCCACCTCGCGGACGATGCGGAGGATTTCCAGCAGCGCCGCCTTGCCGAGGGACTTGCGATCCACCGGCGTCGACCCGGTCAGCAGTTCGTACAGCAGCACGCCGAGGGAATACACGTCCGACCGTGTATCGATGTCCAAATTGTTCAGGTTGGCCTGTTCCGGCGACATGTATTCCGGCGTGCCGACGACCGCGCCGAAGCCGGTCACGAGCGTCAGGTCCGTGAGCGATTGCCCCGCCGCTTTCGCCACGCCGAAGTCGATCACCTTCGGCACCGGCCGGTCGTCGTACATCGCCACGAGCACGTTGTTCGGCTTGATGTCGCGGTGGATGATCCCCTTTTGGTGGGCGTGCTGGATCGCGTTGCAGACCGGGACGAACAGTTCGAGGCGTTGTCGGGGGGTGAGTTTTCGCTCGTCGCAGTACTGGGTGATCGGCACCCCTTTGACCAGTTCCATGACGAAGAACGGCCGGCCGCTGTCCGTGGTCCCCGCGTCCAACACTTTGGCGATGTTCGGGTGATCCATCATGGCGAGCGCCTGCCGCTCGGCCTCGAACCGCGCCAGCACGGCCCGGGAGTCCATCCCCGCCTTGATGACTTTCACGGCCACGGTGCGCTTCACCGGCACCGACTGCTGGGCCATGTAGACGCTGCCCATGCCGCCCTCGCCGATGGCTTCGAGGAGCTTGTACTTGCCCGCGAGAACGGCGCCGACGCGTTCCTCGCGGCCGGGAAAAGTGACCGTCGCCGCCGGGTCGGCCCCGGCGAACGTCCCGGTCGCGCCCCCGAACGACCCGGTGCGGGTCAGGTTTTCATCCGCCGG
>JANXWE010000308.1 GCA_025351325.1 Fimbriiglobus sp. | reverse complement strand
TGTCAGCTTCAGCGGTTGCAACACGACGAGCAAACTGCTTGGCAACTTCGCGTTGGTCACTTCGGCATTCGTAGGTAATGCCACATTCCCAAGGCGGGCATAGAGTCTGCCCGCATGAACGGTCAGCGTGAAGTCGGCGTCGAGCAGATTCGGCAAGCCGTACTCGGCTTCGGACAACGTCGGTGATATTTCGAGGGCACGCGAATCGAACGCTACCCGACTTTCACGGGTTTTCAGATCGAACGAGAAGATGCGCCCCGCTTCGGCGACGTAGGCCAGACCGTCGAGCACCACCGGGTGAAACGCCAAGGTTTTCGCCGCAGGGAACGATGCGGGGCGGTACGACGGCTTGTCGCCAGCCTGACGTGGGAACGCGGCGCGCCAAGTCGGGGCGCTGGAATACAGCCGGGGCATCGGCTCCGCGATTGTCCCGTCGCGGGTCGGGTTGCCACCGAAGGTCGTCCAACCACCCCGGCCCCGTCCGTCGCGGATCATCGGCAGGTTCGCCAGCAATTTCGTCAACGTCTGGGCGAAGAGTCCGTCGGTTCCTGCGAGTCGGCCCGACGCTTTGGGATGCTCCTGGGTGAAATTCGCCAAGTCGGCCTTGGCCCGGTCGAGATCACCCGCAAAAATCGCGGCCATCACCAGCTTAGCCTTCAAGGTGGCGGCATCCGACTTCGGGTTCGGGTAAAACAATTCCGATGGGTCGGTCGCAGGGATTAACAGTCGCCAGGCCTGGTCGGCCGCGCGGAAATCACCGCGTTCGAAGAGCAATTCACCGAGCAGCAGGATCGCCTCTTCGGCCGGTCGGCTGATGAAATACCGGTTCAGAAGCTGCCGGAGCGGAGCCGGGTCGCGGTCGCGCCGACCCGCATCCAAGAGTTTCTTCGCCGGCTCATCGAGGCGATTCTGGAATGCTTTCAACGTGTCCGGAGGCAATGCCGCTAAGTACTGCTGCACCAACCGCCGGGCGGGTTGGAAGTGGTTGTTCTGCACCAGCACCAAATCGTCGCCCGATTCGTCGAGAATCCGCTGCAATTCGTCGGCCGCCTCGGTGGCTTGGCCTGCTTGCAATCTCTGCTGCGCTTCCGCGAGACGCTTGCGGGTAGTGGCCGATTCGGTCTCCCCGCGCAACCGGGCCGTCGGGCCGGAAGTCTGCGCCGACAGCGGGGACGCGGAGAGCAGCAGAATCAGCAATGCGGTACGGGTCATCCCTATAGGTTAGCAAACTCGAAGACGCAGGTCGAAGCTTCACTCACTCTCGCTAACTTAAATTTTGTCTTGCTGTACGCGGATTCGAGGTTGTGCCATGGCAGTGTCAGTCTCCGTCGAGTCCGTGTTCGCCGATATCAAAGCGGGGTTGGTGGTGTTCCTCGTCGCGCTCCCCCTCTGTTTGGGGGTCGCGTTGGCGTCGAAGGCGGATCCGTTCGCGGGCCTGATCGCCGGGGTGGTGGGCGGCATCGTCGTCGCCGTGCTCAGCGGATCGCAGACCAGCGTCAGCGGCCCCGCCGCCGGCCTCACGGCCATCGTCGCCGCGCAACTCCTCATTTTGAAAGAATACCCGATCTTTCTGCTCGCCGTGGTTCTCGCGGGGCTGATTCAAATCGTGCTCGGCTTGGCCCGTGCGGGGTTCCTCGCGGCGTTCGTGCCGAGTAGCGTCATTAACGGGCTGCTCGCCGCCATCGGCGTCATCCTCGTGCTGAAGCAGATCCCGCACCTCGTCGGCGACGATCAAGACCCGTCCGGGGATATGGCGTTCGAGCAGCCCGATGAGCGGAGTACCTTCGGTGAACTGTTCCAACTCGTCGATGAAGCGAAACTCGGCCCGGCCATCATCGGCCTCGGTTCCATCACGCTGTTGATACTTTGGAACCGCTGGAAGTTTTTGAAGAACTCGCCGGTACCCGCACCCCTCGTCATCGTCTTGTTCGGTGTCGGGGCCAATCTGTTCTTCCGTTCGCTCGGAGGCGACTGGATCATCGGGCCGAACCAGCTCGTGGATGTGCCCATTGCCGCAAACGCCGCCGAATTCTTCGGGTTTCTGAAGTTCCCCGACTTCGGTCAACTCACCAACTCCAAGGTCTACGTCGCCGCCTTCACCATCGCTGCCGTGGCTTCCCTCGAAACGCTTTTGAACTTGGAAGCGGTCGACAAGCTCGACCCCCGGCAACGGTTGTCACCACCGAGCCGGGAACTGCTGGCCCAAGGCGTCGGCAACGTCGTCTCCGGGATGATCGGCGGCTTGCCGATCACCTCCGTGATCGTGCGCAGCTCGGTGAACATCAACGCCGGCAACCGCACCAAATTTTCGGCCATCTTTCACGGCATCCTGATTCTCGGCAGTGTGGCATTGTTGCCGACATGGTTGAACCTCATTCCGGAATCGTGCCTTGCGGCCATCTTGTTCATGACCGGGTTGAAGTTGGCCAGCGTCAAGCTCATGAAGCAAATGTGGAAGGCGGGCAAGTACCAATTTGTGCCGTTCATCGTCACGCTCCTCGCTATCGTCTTCACCGATCTGCTCATCGGCGTCCTCATCGGTTTGGCAATCGCGCTGGCCAACGTATTGCGGAGCAATGCTCGCCGACCGATCCGCAAAGTCGTGGAGAAGCACATCGGTGGCGAGGTGATCCGGATCGAACTGGCCAACCAAGTGAGCTTCCTGAACCGGGCCGCCCTGGAACAAGTTCTGCAAGGGGTGCCGGCCGGTGGACACGTCCTGCTCGACGCCCGAGAGACCGATTACATCGACCCGGACATTCTCGGACTGATTCTCAATTTCAAGGATCAGATCGCGCCGACGCGCGGAATCGAAGTCAGTTTGCTCGGCTTCCACGAATACAAACAACTCCCCGACCGCACCCAGTTCGTCGACTATTCGACACGGGAACTCCAAGACGCGCTTACGCCGCTCCAGATTCTGCAACTGCTCCGGGAAGGCCACGAACGCACTCGCACCAACCGCCGCCTGACACGGGACTACAACCGCCAGTTGATCGCCACGGCGGAGGGGCAACACCCGCTGGCGGTCGTCCTGGCGTGCATCGATTCGCGGACGTCGACGGAACTCCTCTTCGACCTCGGTGTGGGCGATATTTTCAGCGTGCGCATCGCCGGCAACGTGATCAGTCGCAAAGTGCTCGGCAGCATCGAGTACAGTTGCGCCGTCGCCGGTGCGAAGTTGATCATCGTCCTCGGACACACCCGCTGTGGCGCGGTGACGGCCGCCGTGGCTCGGAGTTGCGCCGCGGAATCCATTGACCATTCAGCCGGGGGCGAGCATATCCCATTCATCGTGGACGAGATCCGCCCGGCTATCGACGCCGACACTTGCAAGAATTGGCATACCGCCACCCCCGAAGACAAAATTGCCACCGTCGATGCCGTCGCCAAACGCAACGTCACCAACGTCGTGGACAAGATTTTGAACGACAGCCAGACGTTGCGACGGTTGGTTTACGAAGGGAAGATCGCCGTGATGGGGGCCATGTACGATGTCTCGACGGGTGACATCGAATACTTGACAGCCCAAGGGGTGAACATCGCCGAGACTGCCGTCGTCGATCAAGCGAAAGTTACGGTAGCAAATCCACAACCTTGACCGAAACAGCGGGCACGGCCAACGGAACAACTGTCCCCTCGGCTAGCACGACAAAAGTTGTCGTGTAAACGCCGTCGACCGGTACGCGGTACACGTGCAACTGCCGGGCGTTCAAGTCGAGCACCCAATATTCCGGGATGCCAGCGGTGGCGTAGAGCATGGCCTTTTCGGTCGTGTCGTA
>JANXWE010000303.1 GCA_025351325.1 Fimbriiglobus sp. | reverse complement strand
GCGGATCGTTACAAAGATTTACTGGAGATCGGCAAGAAGATTGGCGTGCGACCCATCGTCGAAGTCTGGGGCTTCTCCCGTTCACTATCTCGGCTCGGCGAAACTATGCTCGTGGCGATGGAATGCGGCCGTGACGGCGGGGCCGTGCTACCCGACGTCTATCATTTGTTCAAAGGTGGCAGCGACTTCAGCGGGCTGAAGTTGCTCGGCGCCAACGGCATCGGCATCTTCCACGTCAACGATTATCCGAGACTCGACCGGGCCAAAATCGTCGACGCCGACCGGGTCTACCCGGGTGACGGCATCGCACCGCTCCCGGACATTTTGGCTTCGCTGCGCGAGATGAACTATCAAGGATTTCTGTCGCTGGAGTTGTTCAATCCGATCTATTGGAAACGGGACCCGCTGGAAGTCGCCAAGACGGGTCTCGATAAGCTGAAGGCAATTGCCTGACCGGTTCAAACCGTCGCCAGTTCCCCGGCGAACTCGCACTCGAGTTCGCTCTCGGCGAAGCGGCCACCCGTCGGCATGGCTTGGTCGGCGAGAATACTCGCCTTCACTTTTTGCGTCAACCGCATGACTAAGGCGATGTCCCGCAGCATCGCTTCGACGTCTTGTTTGCGGGTCAGTTTCACTTCGGTTTTGCTAGTGTATTGCGTCATGGCTCGGCTCCGGTTTTAGTTGGCGTGTCGTACGGAAAAGAGGAAATGCAGACCGCGTGCCAGAACCGGAAGAATCCGTGCGATAGGGCAAAATGCCATAGTTTTCAGGCTTTTGTCGCGATCATTCTGTTTGCAAGGCTTCGGGGAGACGCTTGTAAACCTTTCACTCCACGAATTCGGTACAATCCGCGAAACTATTCCTTGGCAGAACTACAACGGCCCCAATCGACAGGCTTGCGCAGCTTCTCCAAACGCCGTTCGCGCCGTGAACGGCGCACGAAAAAAGCCGCCCCGTTCCCTGGTGGAAACGGGGCGGCTTTCGTTGCACAACCGATTTATGGCTTCTTCACCGACACCAGTTCCATAGTCGTGGACGAATCCATGCCCATGATCTTGGCTTTCGATTCCATCTTCACCAGCATGTTCGGCACGTCATCCGATGTCCAAGTTTTGGCTTCGATTTCGACACCGTTCGTGGTCGTCTTGATCGACATCCACTTCGTTTTGTACTCGACCCCGCCGACTTTCACCGTCTCCGTACCTTGGTCGACCAAACCCTCGGGCTTATCGAAGTCGGCTTTCGTTTTCCCGGCCGGGAGTTCTATCATCTTTTTCACTTCGATCTTCGTGGCCGGGGTTTTGAATTCCATGCCGTTGGTGGTCACAACGGTGACCATTTCGATGGTTGCCACATCATCCGTAAGCTCGGTCAGCGTGTTGATGAGGCTCGCGTCCGATTTGATGGTGCCTGCCACCGTGTTCATTTTGGACGTGACCACCGTCCCTTTTTTCTGGCTGGCCCATGTCTTGAAGACAGGGTTTTCAATCGACTCGGCCCAAACGGGTACGGCCAGGAATGCGGCCACGGCGAAAGCAACTAACGAGCGGACGGGGAACTGGAACTGAAGCATGAAAACTCCTTGACCGGGAACGATGTGGGTCTGCTAACTCGAACGCAACGACAGTCTATACAAAAGCGCCGGCAGTTCATGATTTCGCGTGAGCAAACCGAGCAATTCCGCCGATTGTGGCCAATCGATGAATCGAAATTCTCGGGGCGATTCATAAACTGCCGAAGTTGTCGTCCGCCTTTCTCGTGAGATTCTGTTATGACTCCGTTGCAATCGCTCGTCGCCGCTGGCACCAAGGTTTGGCTCGATTCGGTCGACCCGGATTTGATCGCGAGCAACCGGGCACTCGGCGCGACCGGGGCCACGTCCAACCCCATCATCATCTCGGATTTGCTGAACACCGGCCGCTTCGACGCCGATATTGCCGCCTTCGCCAAGGCCGGGCACGACGACGACGCCATCGCCTGGGCCATGACCGACAAACTCGTGAAGCAGGCCCAAGTGGTCTTCGAGCCGGTCTGGCACGAAACCAAAGGGAACGACGGCTGGGTGAGCTTCGAACTCGATCCGCTGCTCGAAGATCCAGCCCGCAGTTTGTCGGCCGTCGAGAAAGCCAAGCAGTACATTCCGCTCGGCCAGAAGTGGGCCGCCGGGAATTGCAACCGCATGATCAAAGTCCCCGCGACCGACGGCGGCTTGCTCGCCCTCGAAGAACTCGTGGCCTCGGGGGTCGCGGTCAACGTCACGCTCATCTTCAGCGAGCGGCAGTACGTCGCCGCGCGGGACGCCTGCTTCCGCGGGGCCATGCGCCGCACCGACAAGCAGAACGTGAAGACCGTGTACAGCATCTTCGTGAGCCGCGTGGACGTGTACACCGAGAAAGCGACGCCCGACCTCAGTGCCGCCGCGCAGGGGATGGTGGGAATTGTCAACGCCAAGAAGATCTGGAAGCTGAACCAGCAGTTTTGGGCTGGTAAAGGCTTCGCCTTGCAGCAAGAGATGATCTTCGCCAGCACTGGCACCAAGAAGAAGGAAGACCCGGCCTGGAAGTACGTGGAGGCGTTCGCCGGGAGCGACATCGAAACGAATCCTCCCGCAACGAATAAGGCTGTGGAAGCGAGTGGGCGCATTCTCACGCGGCACATCGATGAACTGCCACCGTTAGAAGTGCTGAATGAAATTCAGTCCAAGGTCGATATGGGCAAGCTCGAAGAGACGCTGATGCGGGAGGGGATCAGTAAGTTCGCCGACCCGCACAAAGCGTTGATCAAATTGATTGCGTCGAAACGAGGCAAGTAATTAAACGCGGATGAAGAGGATTTGAAAGATTTGACTCTTTTCCGATCCTCTTCATCCAGCTATTTTCCGTGTTATCCGTGTTCTTCTTGTTTGCCTAAAAAGCTCACGCCGATTTGTACTTCTCGATCAGCACCTGAGCCGTTTCGGAACGCATGATCCGCGGGTCGGGAAGTTCACCTTTGCCCAGTTGCTTCCGCAAATCACTACCCGAGATGCTCACCGGTTTCCAGTCCTTCGGGCACTCTTCCACCAGCCGGACGCGGCCTGCTTCGGCGAAGAAGGCGGCGAAGCCGACTTTCACCGGGTTGATGAGCAGTTCACCCCGGAGTTGGTCGAACTTGCGGTGCGCAGCCAAGCCGTCCCAGATTTCCGTGCCGTCGTCGTGCGGGGCGTCGGCGTGTTTGCGACCGATCACGATGTCGGTGAAACCGAAATTCTGCCGGTAAATGGCGTGCATCACCGCTTCCTTCGGCCCGGCATAGAACATCTTGATGTCCAGGCCGATCAGGTGAACCACGTCACTGATGGAGCGACCGACTTTCTTCCAAAGCTCTTCGTCCGAGTCACCCTGACCGAGCACTTTGTTGTCGATGAGCGCCCGGTAGGTCTTCATCCGCGTGGCCGCATCCACATCGTCGCTCTTCGTTTCGCCGACGAGCGGATTCAACACCGCACCGGCAAAATGACCTTCCCGGGTGAGCTTTTCGAGGCCGGCCACGAGCGCGAATTCATGGGCACGGTGCAACGCGTTACGGGTTTGGAACCCGACCACGCGCTGGTACTTTTTCGCCGCGAATAAGGCCCGCGTTTCGGCCGGGGTCAACACCACATCGCCGAAGTGAGCGTTCTTCGGTTGAGGTAACACTTTCACGTCACCGCCAACCAAATAGGTGCGCGGATCATCATTGGCGATCCGGGCACCCGGATGATCGGTGCGCGTCGTCCCGTACACCGCGGCGTTGTACGCCGGCTTGTTCCACGGGTAGACGTCCTTGAGTTCGAGCACGGCGACCACGGTACCGGCGTTGTTTTTCAGCGGGTAGCTCGTGCCGGGAGTCAACGTTTTGGCGACGGCTTCGTCCACGGGGAAGGCCAGCGGGATCGTCCAGGCGTACTTCTTACCGTTCCGGACGACCACTTCTTCTTCGAGCACCCGCTGGTACTCGACCTTGGTCATCGGCCCCGTCAACGGCGACAAGCCACCGTCGGCGATGCGGTACAGAGTCGACAAATCGGCGTCCGAGATCGGGATCGCGGTCGTGCTCGGCACGGTGGCTTCGGCCACTGTGCGGTTGATGAGTTCGCCACCGTGCGGAAGAATCAGATCCGGCATTCGTCACTCCAAAAGTCTTGAAAAGAGTCCGACATCAAATCACGTATTGCAGCCCTTGCCCGATCGAAACGATCTGGGCGAGGGTCGTGTCGTTCAACAATTTCTGCCGCGTCGAGGCGACCGTGTCCCAGACGTCGTGCAGGGCCGTGGCCAACGGAGTCGGCTCGGCTTTCTGGCTCGCCGGGTTCGGGTCGGCCCGCTCGATCACGCTCAAAATATCGCCCAGGGAAATCCGATCCGGCGGCCGGGCCAACTGGTAGCCCCCACTGGCGCCACGGGTGCTCGCGATCAACCCCGCACCCTTCAACTGCAGGAGAATCTGCACGAGGAACCGAGGCGGGATGTCGTGCTTGTCGGCGATATCCGTGAGGCGAACCGGCTTCGGGTCGCCATAGCGCGCGGCCAGCTCCAGCGACGCGAGGCAGGCGTATTCAGCCTTGGCGGAAAACATCATTAACGATTCGTCTCCCTGTTGTTTTTACCCCGAAGGGGTTAGACTCCACAGCCCAGGGTCGCCGCTTCGGCGCACCCTGGGTCGGCTCGACCCCACGTCAGATGCCCGCCCCGTCTTTATTTTCGATCACGTGCAGCCCGCACTCTTTCTTTTTTTTACCGGCCCACCGGCCCGAACGTTCGTCGCCATCGGCCCCGACCGCGTTCGTACAGGGCCAGCAGCCAATGCTCGGATAGCCTTGATCGTGTAGATCGTTGTAGGGCACGTTGTGATCGAGAATGAACTTCCAAACTTCTTTCTTTGTCCAGTTCAGCAGCGGGTTGACCTTCACCAAGTTGAACTTCGCGTCCCATTGCACAACACCGGCAACCGCTCGGTCAGTGGTTTGATCCTTGCGAATGGCACTGATCCATGCCCGAGGGTCATACTGGGCCATGGCCCGCTTCAACGGCAAGATCTTACGGTCATGGCAGCACTGATCGGGTCGCAAGTCGTACAGCGGCCCGCCGTGCTCGGCTTCGTACTCAGCGACGGTGCTGTCCGGTTTGATGAGTTCGACTTCGATGCCGTACCGTTCCTTGATCTTCTCACGCAGGGCCAGTGTTTCGGGGAACTGGTAGCCAGTATCCAAGTTGATGAACGTCACCCTCGGTTCAATCTCGGACAGCATGTGCAATAGGCAGCAGCCTTCAGCTCCAAAGGCCGTGGCCATCAGCAAGTGTGGGTGAAAGTGTTTCACCGCCCAGCGGAGGATCTCCTGCGGGCTGGCGTGACCCAGCAATTCGTTCGCCGCACTGATCGCGTCCGCATCCATGTGGAAAGTCTTCATACCAAGGAATACCGCGCCGCCGTAGTATCTTTATCTGAATTGTAAAGTTTCTGACAAGGGCGATTTGGTTTCGGTTTGGATTACAATCGCTTCGGACTAACGAAACCATCCCCAGTTTCCTAAGTTATCTCCGTTGTCATCCGCCGACCTCCCACGGCGGATACCCCATGACCATTCCCCATCGTTTCCGAGGGAGCATTTGTGGCTCACACCGTCCGCACTTACACCGTCTTACCGTCGATCCCCGAGCGGCTCAAGGCCCTTCAAACCCTCGCTTACAACCTATGGTGGTGCTGGAACGCGGACGCCGTGGCCCTCTTCAGCAAGATCGCCCCGAAGCAGTTTGAAGAACTCGACCACAGCCCCGTCCGCCTGGGCTACGCCATCGATCAAGCCCGTTTGGAAGAACTGGAGCACGATGCAAGCTTTCTAGCCCATCTCGACCGCGTCGAAGCAGCCATGGGCCATTATTTGAATGCCAAGACTTGGTTCCAAGAGTCGCACCCCACCGAGAAGGCGCTCAAGATCGCCTACTTCTCGATGGAATTCGGAATCCACGAAAGTGTACCCGTCTATTCGGGTGGCCTGGGTGTCCTCGCCGGGGATCACCTGAAGTCGGCGAGCGATCTCGGTTTACCCCTCGTTGGCGTCAGCATGATGTACCGCGAAGGGTACTTCCGCCAGTACCTCAACGCCGACGGTTGGCAGCAGGAGCGCTACCCCGAGAACGACTTCTTCAGCCTGCCATTGATCGCGGAATTGAACCCGGACGAAACGCCGATCCTGGTGAGTGTCACCCTGCCCGGCCGCGATGTCTTCTTGAAGATTTGGCGCATCCAAGTTGGTCGCGTACCACTCTACCTACTCGATGCCAACATCCCGCAGAATCGCCCGGAAGATCGCGGTATCACCGCGCAGCTCTACGGCGGCGACCAGAACATGCGGATGCAGCAGGAAATTGTCTTGGGCATCGGCGGGATGCGGGCACTCCGGGCACTCGGCAAAGAGCCGACCGTATGCCACATGAACGAGGGACATGCGGCGTTCAGCAGTTTGGAACGAGTGCGCCAGTTGATCGAAGATCAAAAGATCGACTTCGCCACGGCGTCCGAAGCCGTGAAAGCCGGGACGGTGTTCACCACACACACCCCCGTGCCCGCCGGCAACGATGTCTTCCCGCCGGCGATGATGGATCAATATTTCGCCGACTATTACCGGCAGTTGGGATTGGATCGCCGCGCGTTCTTCAACTTGGGCCGGCAGCACCTCGACGACGAAGCCGAGCCGTTCGGCATGACCGTGCTGGCCATCAAAATGTCCAACTCGAGCAACGGCGTCAGCAAACTCCACGGCACGGTGTCGCGGAAGATGTGGAACGCGATTTGGCCGACGCTCGCCAGTGTGGAAGTGCCCATCACGTCGATCACCAACGGCGTCCACACGCAGAGCTGGCTCGCCCCCGAAATGGGCCAGTTGTTCGAGCGGTACTTGCACGTCGAGTGGCAGGCGAAGCCGACGGATCACGCGATTTGGACGAAGATCGACCCGGTGCCGGACAGCGAACTCTGGCGCACCCACGAGAAGTGCCGGACGCGCCTGATCGCCTTCGCCCGCGCACGCTTGAAGATGCAGCTGCTCCGGCGCGGGGCGCCGCCGTCGGAAGTGGCCGCCGCCGAGGAAGTCCTCGACCCCGAAGCGCTGACTATCGGTTTTGCCCGCCGCTTTGCCACGTACAAACGGGGCGATCTCGTGTTCCGGGACGCCGCCCGCCTCGCGGCGATTGTCAACAACGCCCAGCGACCCGTGCAGTTTGTGTTCGCCGGGAAAGCGCACCCGAAGGATCAAGGTGGTAAAGAATTGATCGCCCGCGTGGTGCAGAACGCCCGCATTCCCGAATTCCGCAAGCACGTGGTCTTCATCGAAGATTACGACATGAATGTGGCCCGCCACATGGTGCACGGCGTCGATGTTTGGTTGAACAACCCGCGTCGGCCACTCGAAGCATCGGGCACCAGCGGGATGAAAATCGCCGTCAACGGTGGTTTGAATCTGTCGATCCTCGACGGTTGGTGGGTCGAAGGTTGCACCAACGACAACGGCTGGGCCATCGGCGGCGGCGAAGAATACGCGGATCTGAAGTACCAAGACGAAGTCGAGAGCCGATTGTTGTACGAACTGATCGAACGCGACATCGCCCCGGCGTTTTACAACCGCGGGGCTGACGGTTTACCACGCGAGTGGATCCGGCGGATGAAGCGTGCCATCTCGACGCTGGTGCCCGAGTTCAACACGAATCGGATGGTCGAAGAGTACTTGACGCGCTGCTACCTGCCGGCACACACCCGCGAAGCCAAACTCACGGTCGAGCAACTGAAGCCGGCGCACGAATTGGCCGACTGGCGCAAGCGCGTCGGCGGAGCTTGGTCGGACATCCGAGTCGAAACCGTGGAAGCCCCGACAGGGCAAACGCTCTGGGTCGGCAAAGAGTTCCCCGTGAAAGTGCGGGTGACACTCGGCGCCATCCGGCCCGAAGAAGTCGACGTCCAACTGTACTACGGCTTGGTCGACAATCGCGGTGAAATCGGCGACCCGAAGACGGCGTCGTTGCAAGCCACCTCGGCCGTGGATGCGAACCGCTCGGTGATCTTCACCGGCTCGGTGCCCTGTCGAGCCAGCGGCCAATTCGGCTTCAGCGTCCGCGTGCTGCCGAAGCACCCGAACCTGCCGAACTCTGTGGAACCAGGGTTGGTGACTTGGGGATGATGTTCTTGATCGAGCCGGCCGGCGTATTCACGCGGTCGGCTCGACTGGTGCTAGAGCGACAACTTGCTGTTTGTCGAGATACACCGCCTCAGGCCAGATGCAGTCCGATTGTTCGGTACCGACTTCCAATGTGCAGACGCAGATGCGGTTGGGGCCGAAGTTCCCGCTTGGGCCACAGCAACCCAGCAAGCGGTTGTGACCCGCGTGGTAGCCCACGTTCACCAATTCGACCGACGCCACGGCAAATGTGTCGGCGAACTCCTGACCCTCGCCGACGGGCCAGTAGTATCCGGTAGGGACACGGGATGTCTTGGCTTTTTCGCTCAGCTTCGTGGTGTCGGTCAGCAAAATGAGCGGATGGGTGAGTGCGACACCGCACCTGCGGCAATGGAATACGGCCGCCGGCAACAACGGTTCAGGCGGTCGCCAACGCTCGCGGTCTCGCCGGACTTTCTTCATCATTTACTCGAACAATGCTGACACGTCGATAGTCCAACCGGGCAACGCCGGTTCGGCATGGGCACGGTCGCCGGGCCGGAACACAACTTCGGTAGTTGACGTGTGCAGAGTGATGGTTTTCGCTCGCGGATCGACATCCCAAACCGCGAGTGTCCCCGCCTCGAAGTAGTCGGCACGCTTGTCGGCCATCGCGGTTTCGGCACTACGGCCATAGTCGTTTTCGCTGCGAACTTCGACGGCGAATGACGGGGAGCCGTCGATAAACGACATGTCGTTAGGCGGGAATGGCCCCACGTGGAACGATGCATCAGGACTGAACGATTGGCGGCCCGAAAGGAGCGGCGGATCTATCGCGAAGCCCATGTTGTCGGTGAATGCCTGCCCTATTCCAGTTTCATCAACACAGTCGCACTGGTGACGGTAGATTCGTCCGGCGATACGGTTAGGGCGTCTTCCAGTAGGCATGGATGCCACGATCCTTCCGCCGATGAGTTCGGCTTTGCCCTCGACCTTCATCAGGTCTTCGAACGTGGCGGGGAACGGCAGCGAGACGATCATGATCCGGCTCCTTCACTCAGGCTCTTCATGTGCTTCCCTTTCCAGTGTACATCGTCTCGGGTCGGGAAGTCGCTCCGAAAGTGCGTCCCACGCGATTCTTCTCGGGCGATTGCGGCCGCAATCATTTCTCTGGCCATCGTCAACAAATTTTGAAGTTCCCAGCCCCCGCGATCCCGAAACTCACGGGCCAGCACATACCGGCACCAAAATTCCACATCCTGCTTCGCTTCCTCAAGCCGAGTGCGATCCCGGACAATGCCCATCTTGCGCACCATGAGTGCCCTCAGGGAATTGGTCACGTCGGACACATCGAGCGGTTCCGTTGGGGCATCTTCCTGGGCCGAGTAATTCAGTGGCATCGCCCGTAGCGTCGTTGGCATCGCACGGGCGGCTTTCGCGGCATTGCGCCCGCAAATGGCCCCGTACACCAACCCTTCGATCAAACTGTTCGACGCCAACCGGTTGGCTCCGTGCAAGCCGCTGCTGGTCACTTCCCCGGCCGCCCAAAGATTCGGTAGCGTCGTCCGCCCTTCCATGTCGGTGGTGATGCCACCGATGGTGTAGTGGGCACCGGGCCGCACCGGAATGCGATCTTTGGCGATGTCGAGGCCGAAACCCTTGCACACTTTGCCAATGCCGGGGAAACGAGTCTTCACCATCGCCGGATCCAAGTGCGATAAGTCGAGGTAGACGTTCGGGTGTTGGGTGCGTTCCATCGTGCGGAAGATGGCCCGCGCCACAATGTCGCGTGGCGCCAGTTCGTGGCGCGGATCATCCTTCAACATGAAACGCTCGCCGTGGAGATCGCGCAGGTAGGCCCCTTCCCCACGCACCGCCTCGGAAATCAGGTACCGTGCCGAACCGGCTACATAAAGCACCGTCGGGTGGAACTGCATGAATTCCAAGTCGCGCAGTTCGGCCCCGGCCCGGTACGCCGCCGCCATTCCGTCGCCGGTGGCCACGGGCGGGTTCGTCGTTTCCCGGTAGACCATCCCGACGCCGCCGGACGCCAGGATGACTTGCTTCGCCCAGATGAGTTCCCGCGTGATACCCGGTCGCCACGCCACGGCCCCGACGCACTTCCCCTGATCGGTCAACAGATCGATGGTGAATGTGTCGTCCCAAATGCTGATGTTCGGCGCCGCCTTGGCCTTGGCGATGATGGCCCGCATCACCTCGTGGCCGGTGGAATCGCCGAGGGCATGGACGATGCGCCGGTGGCTGTGCCCCCCTTCGCGGGTGAGAGCCAGTTCGCCGTTTTCGAGGTCGAATTTCGTCCCCCATTCGATGAGTTTTTCGATTTCGTCCGGTGCTTCGCGCACCACCATCTCGACAACTTCCGGGTCGCAAAGGCCATCCCCCGCGATCAGCGTATCGTCGACGTGGTTGCCAAAATTGTCCTCCGGCGACAACACACTGGCGATGCCCCCTTGGGCGTAACTACTGTTGCTCTCGGTGATGCGATCTTTGGTCGTGACAAGCACATCGAGATCGGCTGGCACTTCGAGCGCGGCCCGCAAGCCGGCGATGCCGGCCCCGATGACGAGGACGTCGGTGAAGCGGTGGATCGCCGTACGCGATTGGAACGACGTGAGATAACGGGGAGCCGACGACATGGGCATTCACCTTGTGGGAAAGGACAAGTTGATTGTAATGAAGCTCGGGCGTGGTTTGCGATGTGAGGAATTTGCGGGGCGAGCCGGTCAGAGTCAGCTGACGAATTCTGGTATAGTAAAAGAATAAGGCAGTTGATGCTGGCCGGCTCGCTCCAGGCAAAATTTTGACGAGTCGTCATCGGATTCTGGAGACAAGACATGGATCGTCGCCGCGCTTTCACACTGCTTGAGTTGATCGTCGTGATGGCGATCATCGCAGTCTTGATCGGCCTAATTCTCCCGGCCATCCAGCGGGTGCGGGATGCAGCGGCGCGGATGAAATGCCAGAACAACCTCAAGCAAATATCGCTCGCCACACACAATTACGCGAGTACCCACGATAACAACTTACCCACGTTAGATGGGGATCCTAAGCCACACTTCAACAAGGAGTTCGGAACTTGGGGCAGCCGACTGGATGATGTCTTTTTCTCAGCGTTATTGAACCACCTCGGCTATCCATGCGACGCATTCGGACACTGGCCATTAGCGGTGGGTAAAGTACCGGCGTACCTGGGGCCATCCGATCCGACTTTGACGCAAGAGTTATTCGACATGCAAAGCTGCGCGACTTCATATCCTATGAATGCACAACTCTTCAACAGCCGGCCTTCGTTGAATCGGACGTTTCTCGACGGACTCAGTAACACAATCCTTTTAGCGGAACACTACGCCCTCTGCGTGACTAGCCGCTACACGTATTACCAATTCGAGACCGGAGTCACAAAACGTGATCGCCGACCAACTTTCGCGGATGGAGGCGGAATTTTGAGAGGCCTCACGGAAGGAGATGTTTACCCGTTGACTTCGGGATCAATTCCGGAATCCCGTCCAAATCGGACAGGAGTTACATTTCAAGTTCAACCCGTCGTGTGGAGCCCTGTAACACTCGTGTATGACAGCTCGGGTAAATCCGACACCGTAGAACACACGATGCCTCCAAATGGTTGCGACCCATCTCTGCCGCAGACTCCGCACCGGGCTGGAATGTGCGTGGCGTTGGCGGACGGCAGTGTCCGTACGATCAGTGGATCTGTTTCCCCCGCCACGTTCTGGGCCATGGTGACCCCCCGCCGGTGGTGAGGTGTTGGGGAACGATTGGTAAGCTTCCAGTTCAATGCAGCAAACGCCCGCCGGGCTGGGGGTGGCGGGCGAGTTCTTCCCATTCATGTCGCACTTCACGCAAACCGAGGGTGCAGAGTTCAAAATCGTGGCCGAGGCGTTGAAGCAGTGCCGACTCGTCCGCGAAACGATCGCGATCCATCTCGCTGGCCAAATGGTACGAGCGTTTGCCCAAGCGGGTGAAGTTGACGAGGTGATCCTTGCTCGGGAACTGCTGAAAGCGGTTCACGGCTTCCGGAAACAACCCCGCGTAGTACAGGGCGAAGTCGCCGATGTGGCGGTGATATTCCCGGCGGGTACGTCCTTCGGTTGGCAACTTCTGCGCTTCGAGCGCCATGAGCGTGAGTTCCGAAATCGGCCGGCCGCTGGAATCGCGGAGCCGGAAGACGTGATCGACGTGTAGAAATCGGGCGAGCAGATCGGTGATGTAATCGACCAACGGCGGGTCGGCAATTCCCATTTGCGACACGAACGCCTGCTCGGTGAGGCCGGCGAATAACGTGCGGAGTGGGTGCTGGTGCGGGAGTGCGGAATCCATGACGTCCCCCTGGGAATCGGCGTGAAAACGTTAAGAATCCGAAGCCGCAGGAGAGGGGCGACCCCGGTCAAAGTGCTGCAACATTCTAGATCACAAATCGTCGGCTAGGTGTCCAGTTTCGACTACTTTCGAGGCGTTTCCGGTTTCGTCCACAGGGTCGTATCGTCCTGCGGAATCAGAAGGGGTTTTGTGGCTGGTACTAAAACAGATGGCGGGAGCAGAGCCGGAGGCGGAGTCGTCGGTGCGTTCCATAACTCGGCCGGTGCTGGTACGTCTGTTCGCTTCGCCGCATTTTGGAGCAGTTCCAACGCAATGGGTGGCCAGAACGTTCTCGGTGCATGCGGTTGATAGGCCACCAACCCGACCACTTCCGTGGGGGCCGGGATCGGCACCAGCGGCACCGAGGAAGGCAATTTGTTCGGGGTCGGCGCGGTCGGCAGCGGCGGTTCACTCTCGGCCTTGGCCACCGTGGGGATTGTCGACGCCAAGCACTGCGCGGGATGACCCAAGGCGCGGTAGAGTCGGAATTGGGCCCGGTTGTAATCGCCGACGGCGGAGTAGAAATCGGCGTTGGCTTGGCCGAGCGCCTGCACGGCCGCGACGACTTCTTGGGGCCGTACCACCAAGGTGTTCAGCTCGCCGATGCGACGGGTTTGGGCCATTCCCAGCAAGCTCGTTTCGACAAGGCTCAACGCTTCCCGCAACGCCGGTTCGGCTTGGGCCATCCGCTCGGACGCCGCCTTGGCTTGGGCGAATGCAGCGGAGATTTCCGCCGCGATGCGGTCTTGAGTGCGAAACAATTCGAGTGTGGCAATCTGGTACTCAGCTTGGCGTTCCCCGACTCGAGCACGGTTGCCGAAGCCAAGCGATTGGAACTCCCAAAGTACTTGCAGATCGATATCGAACCGCGAACCAGAGTTACCCTGCGTGTCGCCCGGCCCACCCGAAAAGCCACCGTAACCGAGGGAGCCACTCGGGTTCGTCGACACGCTGCGAAGGGCCACGCTCGGCACCAGCGGCCGAATTTTTTCTTGTTTCAAGCGAGTGAGAGTTGCTTGCACCAATGCCTGTTGACCCTGCAATTCCGGGCGATTCGTCAGCCCGATGGGAATTAACGCATCGAGCGTGGCATCGCCGGAAATGACCGTGATCGGCAAAAACGGCGGCTCCAGTGGCTCGATGAGCGTGCCCGGTTCGAGGCGGAGCAACCGGCTGAGTTCCGCACTCGCCGTGCGCCAGCGTTCCCGCGCGGTCGTCGTTGCTTGTTGCCTGCGAGCAAGTTCCACCTTGGCCCGGGACGCTTCCAAAGGTGGGGCCAACCCCTCGGCGAGCACCACCGCTTTCTTGCTCACTTCATCGGCACGCTGTGCGGCCAGCAGCGCCCCGGCCAGTTCCCCGCGGGCCTGCTGCACCGTGAAGTAGGCCTCCGCAACGGCGAGGGTGGAATCGTTGGTGGCCGTCTGCATCGCCGCTTTACGAGCGCGGAGATCCTGTTTCGCCGCGAGTGGACTGTAGATCGCATCCGAGATGTTGAAAACGACGTTGGGGCCGAAGCCGACCATGGTGCTTCCACGATCCGAACGCGGAACTTCGCCCGCGAAGTTTTGCTGGGCGCCCTGATGTTTGAAGAAATCGGCACCGACGACAATGTTCGGCAACCAGAGCATCTTGGCGCGGTCGAGCTGCCGGGCGGCGATGGTCACTTGCCGCTCGGCCACTTGGATATCGATGGGCCGGGCGTTGGCGAGTTGCAAAGCGGTGGCGAGGTTGATCGGGAAAGTGCGTTCGGTCGCTTCTGGTTTCGCGGGGGTCATCGCGATCGGTTCGCGCCCCTGGGTCAACCCCAGCGGCGGCGCCACGATCCCCGGCTGCTGTGCGGTCGCAACAGCGGCCCACGGTGCGGCGACGACCAGCGCCCAGTATTGGCGTCCCCCCCGCATTCCGGTTCCCCCTCCGGTTTGTTTCGCAGACAATCCGGCCCGTATAACCGCGATAGAAACGCGACACAACGCCAACCGGCTTGCAGGATTTCCTCTCGGTTCGGTACTCGGGCTGTTTCATTTTCGATGGGGGGGGGCCGAGACGATTCACTTCTTCACCGCATCCAGCACCATCGCGGCGGCGGTGTTATTGTCAAAATTCTTGAAGTCTTGGAATGTCCAAACCACTTTCTTATCTCGGGTCACTTCGATCAATTGCGGGTTGTCTTTCCCGGCGTGGCAGTTGCCGATGACGATGTTCCCGTTCGGTAGCACTTTCAATGTGGTCACCCAAGCGAGTGTGATTCCTGGCAACTCTTTTTGGTCAATCTGCCAGACGATCTTGTTCTTCGGGCCGATTTCTAGAACGCGATTGTTGTTCCCACCCGCGATCAGCGTATTGCCGTTATCGAGCCGGATCGCCCCGAACACCTCGACTCCGTGCCCTTCGGGGCCGTGGCCGTCGGAGCGTTTGCGGTCCCCGAGTTCGAGCGTGTACTTCCAAGTGATCTTGCCTTCATCGTCGTACTCGCAGACGGTGCCTTCGCCTTCGTGGCAGACGAGGTAATGCCCGTTGGCCAGTTTCCGAACCAAGCGAGTATCGCGGTGAGCGTCGGGCCTTTTCACGGTCAGAGGGATTTCCTTGACGATCTTGCCATCTTTGTTCACTTCCACGATGCGGGTATTCCCGGACTCCGCCACCATGGTGTTGCCGTCGTCGAGCCGTTGGAACGAATGGATTTCAATGTGGCCCTTATAGCCCTCCTTCGGTTTCGCTTCGTACTTCCAGACGATCTCTTTCTTGGGGTTGATCTCCACCACGTTGGTCGCCGAGGTGTGTGTTAAAATGTTCCCGTTTGCCAACATTTGCATGTCGTGAACTTCGTGTTTGTTCTCGAACTCCCACTCGATTTCGCCATTGGTACCGATGATGGCGATATGACCCTTGGCTCGATCCGCCGCAAGGACACGGTGAGTCACCGGTTCGGCGGATCGGGCGAGAGGGACGAGGCCGAGCAAGCAAACGAGGGAGACTAGAACGCGGGGCATAACGAATCCTTTTCGAGAAATGACGGTTAGACCGCACCAGCGGCCGGGGTATTCTGCAGTGCGTAGAATAGCAGTACTTTCACACCGATACGATTGAGCAAACCATGAATCCGACAAAAAACAATGTTGACCCAGCAACCCGCAAAACTTTGATTGAACTTTTGAACGAGCGCCTCGCCGATTTGATTGACCTGCAGTTGCAAGCCAAACAGGCCCATTGGAACGTCAAAGGGCCTAATTTCATTGCCTTGCACGAACTGTTCGACGAAATTGCCGAGGGGGTCGAAGAACACGTGGATAACGTCGCGGAACGGCTCGTCGCCCTCGGCGGCATCGCGGAAGGAACTCTCGCCGCTGTCGCGGGTCGAACGAAACTCGCTACATATCCGCTGACGATCACCGGCAGTCGTGAGCACGTCGACGCACTCTCAACAGCGCTCGCGACCGCTGGCAAACTGATTCGCGCCGGGATCGAGCAAGCGAACACCATCGGTGACGCCGACACGGCGGACCTGTTCACGAATGTTTCCCGCGATCTCGACAAGAAACTCTGGTTCGTCGAAGCCCATTTGCAGGGCTGATCGCTCGGGCGATGCGTCTCCCCTTGAAAATCTCCCGACGATTCCGACTCTTTTAGTGTGGTCACATGCGGTCATTTTCCGCGTGCGACAATTCGTTTCCTAACATCATTTTGGGCTGAAGAGCATGGCAGAATCTCATTCCCGCGAGCGCTTGGCAATCGTCGTCGGCGGCGGTCCGGCTCCGGGTATTAACGGGGTGATCGCGTCGGTGACCATCGAAGCGATCCACCGCGGTCTCGAAGTCGTCGGCGTTCACAACGGTTTTCAGAATCTCGTGGCCGGAGACGTCACCAAAGCCCAAGTGCTGCACGTCAACGATGTGGCCCCGTACTACATTCGCGGCGGGTCCCTGCTGGGGACGAGCCGGACGAATCCGGCCAAAAATCCTGCCGATATGCGCAACGTTCTGGAATCGCTCAAAAAACTCAACGTGAAGTATTTGGTCACCATCGGCGGGGACGACACCGCGTACAGCGGCAGCCAAGTTTACAAACAAGCCGGTGGTGCCGTCAAAGTCGCCCACGTGCCGAAGACCATCGACAACGATTTGCCACTGCCCCCCGGTATCCCCACCTTCGGTTTCGAGACCGCCAGGCACCTCGGGGTGCAGACAGCCCGTGCCCTGCATGAAGACGCCCGCACGACGACGCGCTGGTACATCATCGTGAGTATGGGTCGTGCCGCCGGTCACCTGGCATTAGGTATTGGTAAGGCGGCCGCTGCGACTCTTACGATCATCCCCGAAGAGTTCCGCGGCAAGTCGATCAGTCTCGATCATTTGTGCGATCTCATCCTAGGTTCCATGATCAAGCGCAAGGTTGAAGGGAAACCCTACGGACTCGTCGTGCTGGCCGAAGGGTTGATCGAATCGATCGGCGAGAAAGGTCTGTCGCAGGCCATGAGCGATGAGGAGCTCAGCCGTTACGGGAAGATTGAACGCGATCCACACGGCCACCTGCGACTAGGTGAAATCGAGTTCGGACGGATGATCCGCGACCGCATCAGCCGGCAACTCGACGGACTTGGCATGAAGACGACCATGATCGATAAAGATCTGGGGTATGAACTCCGCTGCGCCGATCCGATTCCGTTCGATGCCGAGTATACTCGGGATCTGGGATACGGTGCTGTGAAGTTTTTGATGTCGGACGAGTCGGCGAAATACGGTGCCATCGTCAGCGTCGTCGGCGGGCAGTTGAAGCCACTGAAGTTTGAGGACATGATCGACCCGGCGACGTTACGGATGCGGCCACGGATTGTCGATGTCGACAGCGTGTCGTACGAAGCGGCGTGCAAATACATGACCCGACTCGACCGCGACGATCTCGACCATCCCGAGACGTTGGCCACGTTGGCGGCCGCAGTGAAAATGTCGGCTGCGGATTTCAAGAAGCGTTTCGACTACGTGGTATGAGGATCAGAATCCCTTCTCAAATCGACCATCTGAGAGGGTTACTCCATTCGAGCGTGACGCTATTGGGTGATCTTTTTGAACAGGGCGCCGCGTTCGCAACGAGCCACGCAGTGCCAATTCGGAGAGTCGCTCAAGTAGCGTTCCAGTGGCAAGCGGTCGCCGTCGGGCAGCACCATGATCAGGGCATGGTCGAACCCGTAACTCGCGGCCCAACTCTCGATGCCTTCCGGCTCGTCGTAGACAACGCGGACGTAATCGCGCATCCAACTGTCACCGTACAGTTCAAAACGGTCGTCCATGAAGATTTTCAATTGCGGGGCATGATAGAGGACGAAGCCACCTAAGTTGGCATCGTTGAAAATGCGAGTGCCAGCGGGCACACTGATCGCATACGTTCGCAACTCGTCTGCAAGTTCCACCGGCTGCTGAGCGGGATCGAGGCGGGCCCAGCCGCGTCCGACAACGGGTGCTTCGATTCCCTTGAGTTGCAAGGTCAAACAGAGCAGTATGCCGACGAGTGGGATGGCCACCCAGAGCCAGCCGCGCGACTTGGTTTCTGGCTCGCGAGCCAAACTATCACCGTGCTTCTTCAACAAGCGATACCAGACCGTTTCCGGCCAGAAGTCGGCCATCGCCACTACGGCCAATACCGCGAAGAGTGGCCCCTGGCGGATCCCTTTTAGCGACAGCACAAACCAGACCAGCGGGATGATCCACGACACCCGTGGCATTTTGGGGAACGTGCCGAGCAGCATGAATACGTAGAAGCAGCCGAAGCCAAAAATCACCTGGCCGGCAGTGTGATTCAGCGACAGCGGTTGGTGTTCACTGACGAGTTCTTTCATGGCCGCCGAGCCGACGATCCGCCGCCAGGTGTTCAGCATTTCCATGCCGAACGGGTTGATGAACGGTGTCAGAGCACAGGCCGCAACGATTCCACACCAGAGTACCAAGCCACGCCAGGATTTGACAGGCGGTTCGGCGGTTCGTTTGAACAGGAACAATATGCCCCAACCCGCGACGGCGAGGCCGAGTGTGAAGACGCCGCCGAGTACGCCGCCGTGGATGTTCGTCCAAACTACGAAGACGGGGATGAGTGCGAACAACCTCCAAGGGCTACAGCGGCCGCGTTCGGTATCGACGATCCAAGCCAGGGTGATGGCCATGCCGACGATGGTGATGATGTGCGGCCGGGCGTAGAAGTGGAATCCAGATACGACAACTGCTCCGCCGACCACAACGGCCGCGAGCGCAGGGTGCATACCGTTGCGAACGGCCCGCGAGAATAGCCAGGTGAACAACGCGGCGACCATCGCGCAGAGGCCGAGCAGCATCGTATCGAAGCCGCCGAGCCGGTGGGCCAGGGCCATGGCGAGTTCACCGCCCCATTGTTGGGGAATCCAGACGTGGCCTGAAAAGGTGAACGTGAACGGATCTTCGTGCATGAATCCGGATTCGAGGATGCGTTCGCCGACTTTGACGTGCCAAAGGGCGCCGGGATCGTTGAACGCGCGTTCGCGGAAATGGGTCTGCAAGCCGAGCCACACCAGTAAAAAGAAGCCGACTTCCGGCCGAAAGATACGAACGGACCAAGATCGCCACACGGTACGACTCCGCCAAGAAGAATTGACCCCGGCAAGAGTAGAACACGATTTGGCCATCTGCTTTCCGACACCACCCCCACCCCTGTGCAGAAAGTCACTTCCTGCCGATCAAGCGACCGATTTTCTGGAAAGACCATGTCGCATAGGGACTTATGGAGAGGATGAAAAAGGCCTTCAGCGAAGAAAGCAAAGTCTTGAGAAAGAGTTATAGTCTTTTGAATCGCTATTCTTTCTGTTAAACTGAGCCATTCCTAATCCACAAGCTACTCAATGCGTACCTTATTGAGGAGAGAATTATGCGTCGTAGAATTTTTTTAGGAGCCGTGCTTTGTGGGGCGGCATGTGTGTTCTGTTACATTGTCATGAATCTCTTTTTCGTTTCGAAACCGCTTTCGTTAGCCGATCATGTAGAACGTTCCGACACCGGACTCGAATGGAACCTAAATGGTGACCAAATGAACGGGCGTCACACTGTATTGGATTTCGCCGTCAGCCCGGACGGTAAACTTTTCGCGGCCAGTATTCGAACAGAACCGACGCACCCGTTCGCCAATTCGAATTCACGAGTCATCGTCATTGATTCACGCTCTGGCAAATTGACCCGCGAATGGGCTTTCATGACCAACCCGATTTTCACACTATCTCGGTGCAGGCAAGCGAATCAGATTTTGACGTGTTCTGAAGATGGTGTCGTCTCAACCCTTGATGTTGAGAATGGAGAAATTTTTGAGCACTTTCAAGCGTATGGCAAATTCGCCTATGATGATCTTCCGAACACTTTTATGCCAGACTAATACCCTTCTTCAATTACGCCTTTGGTCGGGTACAAACATTGTTTGAAACATCTTGAGGATGGTGGCACACGGGGCGACCGCCCCTCTTTAGGTAAGGTTGTCGTCTTTGAAATCGAGTCGGGTCAAAAGGTTTTTGAAACCGGAGGATACCTCTTTGATGTTACCCGCGATGGGAAATTTTTTGGTATGGCGACATGGAATCAAATAGAATTATTTGATGGCTTAACATTCCAAACAAAAAATAAGTACCCGGGAATCGGTTCCTTGGGTCTTTTAAAACCAAACCTCACCGCCGCACTCGGTTGCAGAACTATCGGAACGGTCGACGGCGTCGAATCTCGGGTCGTCGAACGCTCATTCGGTTGGTTGCCAGTCCCGGTCTATTATCCGTCACGGCCCGAATCGATGTCGGTTGTAGGGTACACGTCAAACGATCAGCTCGTCGTCACCATTTCCGACGTTGGACGAATTCGGTTCTGGGACGTCCATCAACATGTCGAAGTCGAGAGTATTTCGCCGATACCCATTCAGCCGAGAGGCTCTTATTTCAAGACACGCCTCTCCGAGAACGGTGAAACTCTTGTCGTGCAATGCGGGACATCACTCCGGATTTTCGAGGTATCGAAGTTACTCCCGCAAAAGGCAAATTGAACGGAACTGCTGCGATATGAGAATCCGGCGAGGACGCCGGAGCTGGATCAAAACGGAATGTTCGCAATCAGTCGTCGGCCATGCTCTTGTCCGAGAAGGTGCAGGTGGTTTTGATGTTTTGCTTGAGGCTCATTTCGATTTCCTTTCCCTGAACGGAGAGCGTCAGAGTCCCCTTGATCTTCGCCTGGGAACTGTTCGACTTCATGCGTCCCAATTTCGAGTCGAAAATGTACTCTCCGGTGAACTCTTCCGCGGTCAGTTCGCCGCCGGTGAACGTGAAGGGCAAATCGCCGCCGCCTTCGCCCACTTCGTATTTGGTCTTGGCACTCCACGTGACGGTATCGCCGCCGTCGGCCGATTTGGCGAACTTGTATTCCGCGTCCATTTTGAGGGAACCGAGGCCACCGCCCAACGGGTACTTGAAGTCCCGTTTCCAAGTGTCTTTCACCCGCACCGGTTTGTCGGGGGCCGTGCGAAAGAACTCCGCGATCCCCACCGCGAACAGGTCTTCCGAGAGCATGCTCGCGATCATTTTTCGCGCGGCCGGATTGTCCCCGGCGAGCTTGTCGAACATGTCGTCGATCCCTTTCACTTTCTTCACTTCGAACTTCTCATTCAACGTGTACGTCAGAACGATCCCGCTCATTTTTTTCGCCGCGTCGGCGGCGCCGGGCAAATTGCCTTTGACTTCCGATTTCTCCATCGTCTGCTCGATGGTGTAACCTTTTTCATCGGCACTCAGCACTTTGAACTTGCTGTAGCTCACTTGGTCTTGCTCTTGCTCCACGTCGTTGCCCATCACGGTGACGGTTTGTTTCAACAACACAGAGTTTTTGGCGTAGAACGTGGTCCCTTTTTCGAGTTTCCATTTGAGCGCCGCCGGGCCGGGAGCGGGGGCCAGCAGAACCAGCGAAAGGGTCAGCAACGCGGTCATGGGATTCTCCAGTGGGTGCTGCGTGTCAGGAGGTCAGTGTAACAGCTTCGACTGACGAAAGGGTATTCGTGCGGTTCGGAAGTTTATTGTGCAATCAAGAATCCGGTGGCCGACGCTTGCCGCGCAACGAAACAACCCAGGGCGAGGCCGATACGGCTCGCCCTGGGTCACTGGTAACCGGTTGAAAACTACTTGCCCTTCTTCTGTAACACGACCTTCGCCTTCGTATCGACCACGGCGACCACTTTGCCGTGGCGTGAGGTCATCTTGTTCGTCGGCCGCACCATCACGAAGGCCCCGTTGTATCCCGGGATCGCCCCGCGAACGAGAATCAGGTTGTTCACTTCGTCGATGCTGATGACCTTCAAGTTGCGGATCGTCACCTGGGTGTTCCCGTACTGACCGGCTCGCTTGAGACCGCGTTTCGGACGACCGCTACCCCGGTTACTGGCGAGCGACGATGTCGAACCGGCTTGGCGGTGAACTTTCTTCGCACCGTGCGCGGCGGGCAAACCATGGAAGTTGTGCCGACGCATAACCCCTTGGTAACCGCGGCCCTTGGTCGTGCCGACGACATCGACGGCTTTGACGTCTTTGAAAATCTCCGAGACCTTCAACACTTGGCCCACGGCCACCGTCGGCGAGGAAGACAAGCGAAATTCGCGGGTGTGGCGCTGCGGTTCGCAATCGGCTTTCGGCGGGAGCACCACGCCACCCTTCAAACGGGCCGCCTTGCGCTTCGATTCGAGCTTCGAGGCCACGTGGCCCTGCTCGGACCGGCGTGCATTTTTGCGCGATTTGTCTTTGAAGCCGATCTGCACCGCTTCGTAGCCGTCGATTTCTTTGCTGCGGATTTGCAACACGGGGCATGGCCCCAGTTCGATCACCGTCACCGGTTCGGCGGAACCGTCTGCGGCGAAGACTTGCGTCATGCCGACTTTGAACCCGAGTAGACCCAATGCCATGGCGAAAATCCTTGGGCGGGGTGCCCGTCAAGAGTGTAGAGCCGACCCGCACGTCCGGTGGGATCGTCGCCATCTGCACGGGGCGAGAATGGCGACACCGCGGTTCGATCAGCTTTCCCGAATGAATTTCAGGAAATGAAAACAATAGGAAAATGGAGATGATCGTCTACGGTGGAGTTGGTGCTACCCAGTGATTTCACGGTGGAATCACCAACGATCAGAACGTCACCACGCCGGCCAACAATTCATCGTGGGTAAGCGGGCGATTCGCTGGGAACAGCACATACGCGGCTGGTGACGCCGAGCAATCGACGATCAATTGCTTAGTGTTCGGCACCTCATGGCCGGTATCGGTGGGGATGTGGCCGGTGACAATCAAGTCGGCATCCACAATCCGGAGGAACTCATCGACCGTCTCCTGGGAGGTATCGCGGCCCCACAAGATACCGTAAACCATGCCGCCGGGCAGGAACTCGCTCTCCGAAAATTGTTCTTGTTTGAGTAACCCGAGATAAAAGTGGCCCAGGCTACGGCCCGGGATCAGCGTGTGACAGAGGAAGACGCGGTTCGCAGTTCGCAACGCCAGCGGAAGTGCCCGCAGTAGTTCGTAATAGGCTTTTTCGATCTCGGCCCAGGCGGTGCCGTACGCCGCTTTGATCCCCTCCACGAAGACTCCGTTTTGGGATTCATTCCCTTTGCCAATCGGCCGGCCGGTCATTTGGGCCATTTCGTGGTTACCCGGCAGCAGATGAACCCGCGTCGGGTATTGGCACTTGAGCGCGGCGAAGAGATCGAGCAACTGATGGGACTTATCGCCACCATTTGGGTAGCGGTAGGCGCTGTGAACGACTTCTTGGAGCACGAGATGCCGACCGGGGTGATTCGCCAAATCGGCGGCTTTGAGAATCACTTGGAAGTTGGAAATGTGGCCGTGCAGATCACCCGCGACGAGGACTTCGGTGCAGTCTTGCAGTTCCACAAAGTGACCCGTACACCCGGGCGTGGCGCGGACGAATTCTGTGGCCCGTTGCAAAGTCGTCAACATTCGTTCCGGCGTTGGCATCCGATCACTCCGGGCGAGGTATTGTATCGCCGATGAGATCATTGTACGACGCCGTCGCACTCTTCAGAAACGGTCGGTTCCGCACGATGCCCGGTTGCCACTCCCGCCGCTTCGACCACAATAGTATTACCCACCGCGAAATTCCGTTTCCAGGATCATTGCTATGACGAATAGTTTCGGAGCCGAATCGACCCTCTCGGTCGGCGGCAAAGGCCACACCATTTACAAACTGTCGGTGGTCGAAACCCTCTACCCCAAAGCCAAGAACCTGCCTTTCTGCTTGAAAATCCTTTTGGAGAATCTCCTCCGCTGCGAAAACGGGGTCGCGGTCCGGAAAGCCGACATCATCGCACTGGCACAGTGGAATCCGAAGGCCGAACCCGATACCGAAATCGGCTTCACCCCGGCCCGAGTTCTCCTCCAAGATTTCACCGGTGTGCCTTGCGTGGTCGATCTCGCGGCCATGCGGGATGCCATGAAGGTCCTCGGTGGCGACCCGGCGAAGATCAATCCGCTGGTGCCGTGCGAATTGGTGATCGACCACTCCGTGCAAGTGGATGTGGCCGGAATCCCGAGCGCCTTCGACGACAACACGAAGCTGGAATACGAACGGAACCAAGAGCGATACACGTTCCTGCGCTGGGGCCAGAGCGCGTTTGAAAACTTCAAAGTGGTGCCACCCGAAACGGGAATCGTCCACCAGGTGAACGTGGAATATTTGGCGCGCGTGGTCTTCGTCAACGATCATGGCCAAGCGTACCCGGATACACTCGTCGGCACCGATAGCCACACCACGATGGTGAACGGCCTCGGCGTGCTGGGGTGGGGCGTCGGCGGCATCGAAGCCGAAGCGGCGATGCTTGGCCAACCCGTGAGCATGCTGATCCCGCAAGTGGTCGGCTTCAAACTGCTCGGCAAATTGAAGGAGGGGGCGACCGCCACCGACCTGGTACTCACCGTGACTCAGATGCTCCGCAAGAAGGGTGTGGTCGGCAAGTTTGTGGAATTCTTCGGGCCGGGCTTGGCGGAACTGCCGCTTGCCGATCGAGCGACGATCGCCAACATGGCTCCGGAATACGGGGCCACCTGCGGCATCTTTCCCGTCGACGCCGAGACGCTGAAGTACCTGCGCCAGACTGGCCGCAAAGAAGAACAAATTGCCATCGTCGAAGCCTACTGCAAGGAGCAAGGGCTGTTCCACGACGGCACGACCTTCCCCGCCGACTACACCGACACGCTCGAACTCGACCTGTCGACCGTGGTGCCGTGTTTGGCGGGGCCGACCCGTCCGCAAGATCGCGTCGCCCTCACCGATGTGAAGAAATCCTTTTACGAAGTGCTGCCGAAATTGAAGACGGCCGCCAAG